>VSNK01000073.1 GCA_009774255.1 Faecalicatena sp. | reverse complement strand
GCCTTGCCCGCTTCTCCGCTTCCTGCTTCCTCCCTGCCCGCTTCTCCTCTTCCGGCTTCCTCCCTGCCCGTTTCTCGGCTTCCTGCTTCTTCCCTGCCCGCTTCTCCTCTGTCTGGCAAACGTACTGCCGTCGTGCCTTTTACTTCGGATCCCATAAAATAAGATACCTGCCGGATTACTGTCTCATATCTTTCTTTACGCAGGATTTCATATTCCCGGATACGGCGCGACAGTTCCGGATATATCTCATATATTTCCTCCCGATTGTCCCTGTGTCCGAACCGTAATGTCTGACCTGCCGGATGTATTCTCTGATCCAATATATGATTTTCGTAATCTGACAGCTCGTTCTGCTCCGCCGGCAGGCTGCTTTCCTGAACTGCTGATGGTTTCTCCCGGCCGGCCATTTTTCTCTGCAGTCTTTGTATCTCATTTTCTTCCGTCATGCCATACATTTCCGAATCTGCATTTTGCCATGCCCGCATGCTCTGCTGCACTTCGATCATCTTCGATAACTGTTGGATAAAAATCCGATGCTGTTCTTCATCCAACTGCCGGATATGCCGGAGCAATTTTTGTATGGATGGGTTTAAAATCTGCTCTTCCCGATATTCGAGCCGCACCGCTTCCCCTGCGTGATGCTTCACCTGTTCTACCAATTGCAGAAGTTCTGACCTGTCCTTTGCCTGCCGGATATGCTGCCGGATAATCTCCGTCTGTATATCTCCTTCAATCAGATCCGTGCTTTCCCGGATTCTTTCGGAAAGAACCTCCTCCTTCTCCTGCCGGCCTGATCCGCTGTCCTCCTGCAGAGCTTCACTCCAATTCTGCAGTTCCCTGACGGCTTCCGCAGTCAGCTGTGTTCCATAATTGGAACGAAATACTCTCTCAACATCGTGATCGCGCAGTTCCTCCGGCCGTACAGCCGCAGAATAATCCCTTCCTGTTTCCGTGTCGGGCAAATGTGCTTCCACAGATGGGTCCCGATGCCTCCACATAGAGTTATTTTCCGTCCACTCCCGCACGACCCGCCGCTGAGTCCGTATCATACCCGCCAATCCCCTGACGAATAATACATACTCTGACGGGGCCAACCGGCGTATAAATTGAAGCAGTTCTTGTACCGATTCATTTTTGAGACTGCTGTCCGTGTATTCCATGTGAAATGTGTTCTGCTGTCCGTACTCATTCAGCCGTCCGATCAGTTTGCGGAAATCGGTCCTGTATTCCGCTTTGCTTTCCTCAGACATTTCCGTCCCCGGATTACGCAAGACAGCTTCCCGCTCTTGAGTTTCCTGCAAAGCCTCACTCCAATTCTGCAATCTCCTGACCATAGCTTCCTTCAGCTCAGCCCCATAGTATGTACGGAATATTTTTTCTACTTCATATTCATACGGTTCTTCCGATAGAAGAATTGCATTTTTTTCCATTTCTTCTTCCGAATTATATGTCTGGAATTCTGTTCCCGAAACCAGATGAGAAATCTGTGCAAAATCCTTCCCATTCCGTTCCTGAACAGTCCGCTGAGCCTCTATCATATTCGACAATGCCTTGACGAATAACGAATACTGCTCCGAATCCAGTTCTCTGGTATAATCAATCAATTCCTGAATCGACTCATTTGTGAGACTGTTTTCCATATATTCAATATGAAATGAGTTCTGCTGCCCATACTCATTCAAATGTCCGATCAATTTCTCGAATTCGGTTGTGAATCCTACCTGTTCTTCTGCCGTCACCCGCTCAGTCAGATTCTGCAAAACAGTTTCCCGGTCTTTCTGCAACTCAGTCACTGTTCGTTCCTGTGAGATCAGTTCCTGTGCTTCCCGCAATCCAGTCACTGTTCGTTCCTGTGAGACAATTTCCTGGTTTTTCCGTAATTCAGCCGCAATAAGTTCCTGTAAGATAAGCGGGCTTCCTCCCTGCAAAGCTTCGCTCCAGTTCCGCAGTTTTCTGACGGATTCTTCATCCAATTGAGTCCCAGAATATGTACGGAATATTTTTTCAACCTCAGAATCGTATGATTCCTTTTGCCTCAAAATTGCAGGACTTTCCTTTTCTGCTTCCGAATAAAATGGCCGAACTCCCGACGATATGCTCCGCTGAAAGTCCCGTGGCCAATCCGTCTTCTGCATTTCCCTTGCACTCTTCTGACGAACCTGTATCATATCCGATAATACTCTGATCAATAAGGAATATTGCTTCGAATCCAGCTCACGGATCTGCATAAGCATCTCCTGTACCGTCTTATTGATGCTGCCGCTTTCCCTGTATTCTATATGGAAGGAATGCTGCTTTCCATAATTGTTAAGCTGCTCTATGAAGCTCTGCAATTCGTTTCGATATTCTATAGTTGGGTTCTCTTCTAAAGCCATATTCTCCGCAACGATATCCGTAGAAGCATGATTTTTAAACGGATATTTCATATCAACCAAGAGTGCTCTGCTCCAGTCCCACAGCTTTTCCACTGCCTTTTCGGGTAATCGGAGTGCGGCCTGCCGACGAACCTGTATCATATCCAGCAGTACTCCGATCAACAGGGAATATTGCTTCGAATCCAGTTCTCGCGCCTGCATGAGCATTTCCTGTACCGTCCTATTGATACGGCTGCTTTCCCTGTATTCTATATGGAAAGAATGCTGCTTTCCATAATCATTAAGCAGCTCTATGAAGCTCTGCAATTCACTTCGGTATTCTATTGTCTCTGGCACAATGACTTCGGTCTTCTCCTGCTGTTCGCCAAAATGACGGGTTTCACGCGGATATTTCATATTGGTCAGAAGTGCCCCGCTCCAGCTCCACAGCTTTTCCACCGCCCTTTCGGATAACCGGGCTTCCTGATATTCCAGCAATATTTCTTTCGTGTGCAGAACATCCTGGTAGCGATTGAGAACCTCTCTTTCCCGTTCCACAATTCGGTTCTTTTGTTCTTCCAGGTCGTACTCCACATTCCGCTCCAACTGACGAACCATATCCCGGAAAGTCTGTAATGCCTCCGGATAAAATAACCGGACTTCCCCAGATATGCTCTGCTGAAAATTCTGTGGCAAATCCGTCTCTGGCATTTCCTGTACCGCCTGATTGATGATACTGCTATCGCCGCCTTCCCGGGATTGCACTTCCTCCACAATATCCTGCAGACTCTCACTCATTTCCAGCAGATATTCTTTGTACATTTTTTCCAGCTTCGTACAAAACATCCGGCTGACCTTCACAGACTCCTGATTTTCATCGTTCTGCTTCGCCTCTTCTTCCGAAACCTGTGTTCTCAGCAGATTCAATGACTCTATGTAATTTATTTAGAGCGACTGGGCTTTTCCCGAAACCTGTGTTCTCTGCCGATCATATATTTCGGCAGTCCGTTCACGGAGCAGTTCCCAAAAATAATGGTTCCTTTCATTGCTCAATTGTTCCAGATGATAAATCATCCTTTTCCGGTTCTTTTCCAGGATCAGCATTCCCTCCGGAACAAGATGGTTCTCCTTTTCCGGAAACAGTACTTTATGATAAAATTTCCAGAACTTCTCCTGATCAAAATGCTCCTCTATCCGTTCAGACAGAAGTGCCCGCTTTTCTTCTGACGTATGTCCGCTCTCCGCTGCCGCCGGTTCAGAGAATGCCGTCTCTCTCTCAAGCCGCTCCGTGATCTGCCGATACTCTGTCTCTTCGCAGTTTCTGATATATTCCGCAATCCGATGCCTCTCCTGCCAGACCATACCCTTTGCCAAGATCCGGTACTCTGTCTTGTCCATGGAACGGAGCAGTTCATTTCCCAGTCTTCTCTCGATCTCAAAAGCCCGCACAGATGACAGCTCCCGCAGACTCTGCGAAAACTGCCGCAGCGTCTGATATTCCTTCTCCATCCGAAGGAGCATCTGGCTGTCCGTTCTCCAGGACTCAAATCTTTTGTTGCCTTCCTCAGCCTGTCTGAGATATGTGATATACTGATTCAAAGCCTGAAAAGTCTGCAGATCGGTTCTTTTTAGCTGCGCAAGATAATGGTTCAAAGTATAATTGAGACTGCCGCCCATCACATTCCGGGTAATCAGCATCGGATTCTGGCTCATGCTGATCTGCATCACGACATTTTTCAGCACCAGGTCCACCAATATCCGAACCTGCTTCGTGCCTTTGTCTTCCTCCCCCGGCGCGCCTTTGATGTAAATCAGCGAGATATTATCATAAGACTCTGATGTGACCGGCACATACTTATCCCACAGCTCCTGCAGAAAATCCTGCCGTATATGAAGTTTGATTTTCGGCCGGAACGGCTCAAATAATTTTATCATCTTACAATCCTATTTTATTGATAGTCTCTGACAATCCGGTATGCGAGATCTCCACTCTTTTGATCACCAGGCCGCTGCTCTCCGCGTCCAGAGTATCGATCTCCCACTTCGTGACCACTCCCCAGTCAGCCTCATAAGTCGCGGTCGGAACCATCCCCTTTTCCGGCATGACCATGATCACGATCCCCAGGCTCAGCTCACTGCCCGCTCCCAGTGTGGTTCTCAGGAGTTCCCCGCTGGCAATCCCATATTCCAGAATCAGCTTATCCATTGTCTGCCTGGGCTTCGGCAGATAATGGATCCTGTCATTCACGCCTCCCTCTGCCACGGCTTCAAATTCCATTGTCGCGGAAATGTTGGATACTCTGGAAAATCCAAGCGGGGTCCCGTTCAATAATACTTTAAAATTGGTGCGCTTTGCCAGGTCATTGTGAATCGACATCCTTCTTCTCCTTTACAGCCGAAAGATATCATTTTCCGGCTCCTGATTGATCTTTCCGTTAATGGCGGATATTTCCTCACACCAGCGGTGCCTCTCCCGGTGGGTAAGGTTCAGAATATCCTCACGGCTCCAGTGCATATAGTATGCGATAAATGCCGCCTCTTCGTATATTTTGTCCGCCGGATACACTTCTATAGCCCGGCTTCCATAAAATTTACCGGCACCTTGATCTCTTCCCCGCAGTGCGGGCATACCGTGCGGTATACCGGAATCTCGGCCTGATTGATTCTCTGGTAAAAATCCTGGAGATAGGCCAGATCCGTCGTGTAAAGACCTTCCACCACTTTCGTGTCAACCGCAGGCATCTCACCCAGGCTTGTGATCACGCGGGAAAGCAGGATAATGGTCAGGTATCCCGGATTCTGCTGCACCCTTGGGTCACGCAGCGGCATAATCTCATCTGCCGCGGTCGCCAGACGCATTTTTCCTTCTTTGTGAAGATTTCCGTCTCTGTCCACATAGCCTTTCGGCAATACGAACGAAAACTCAGTCTCAAACATTGATTTCTCCTTTTATCTTCCCGCAGGGCATCCTTTCACTTATGCCCCGGCGGGCAGACAGCAAAAGCTGTCCGAAAGAAACGTGCCTTCCTGTGCCTAGCACATCATTGCATTAATTCTTGAGTAATCAGCACTAGCAGTCACTAAGATACTCTGGTCATGCCTTCGTGGGCGATCTCCATGGATTCAATGGCGATCTCAGAGGAAGTGGCATTAAAATCCGGCGCCGTATATTTGGTTGGCCATGCGTTGATCACCTGCCAGGATGCCGCCGCAGTCTCTGTCTCATCCAGAATGGTGATTGTGATTGTTTTACGTTCCACTTCCCCTTCCACTCCGGCGATCATCCACTCATACATGACCATAGAATCTGCAACACCCTGCTTGAGCGTAATATTTCCATATTTTTTTAATCCCGGGATCTTCATCGGCGTCTGTACCATGTCCCCTTCCCGGTACTCGATCACATCAATGGATGCGTCAAAACCGGTTGCCTCGGAAAATCCGCCTGCTTCCAGTCCGTCTATTTCCACCTTATATCTAAATCTTCCATGTGGATATGTAGCCATCTTATCTTATGCTCCTTTCTATGATTCACTGGTCTTTTGAGAAATCCTGAAGATTACAAATTCCGCAGGTTTCACCGGCGCGATTCCGATGACACAGATCAGTCTTCCATTGTCAATGTCATCCTGGCTCATGGTATTTCTTCCTACATTTACGAAAAATGCCTCGGACGGTGCGGAGCCTGCCAGCGCGCCTCCTCTCCAGAGTCCGGTCAGGAACACGTCAATGGTACGCTTTACGCGGACCCACAGGACCTCGTCGTTTGGTTCAAATACCGCCCAGTTCGTATTGGCCTTGATGCTTTCTTCCACAAAGATGAACAGGCGGCGCACATTGACATATTTCCAGCTTCCGTCGCTGCTGGTCGTCCTTGCGCCCCATACGCGGATTCCCTGCCCCGGGAATGTCCGGATCAGATTCACGCCCTTCGGATTGAGGATGTCCTGCTCGCCCTTGTTGAACTGGCAGTCCAGTCCCACACAGGCGCGGACCGTCTCATTGGCAGGAGCCTTGTGCACCCCTCTGGTGGTGTCGCTTCTTGCATAGATTCCCAGAACCGAACCTGACGGCGGAATCGCGATATTCTTTTTATCCAGCGGATCAAATACTTCCAGCCACGGATGATACATTGCGGAATAATTGCTGTCCACAATATCTCTGTGCGCCATAATATCCTGTACCTTCTTCGCGTCTCTCGGCATATCCAGGACAGCGAAGCGGCTGGCAAGATTCTCACAGTGCGCGACCAGCATAAGCTGTACGTTTGGGTCCACCACGCCCGGAACCGCCATGATGGAAACATTGTCATTGTCCAGAAATGACTGGATACCGGTTCTCTTTCCTGCTCCGTTGTCGGTTCCGATAAAATCTGCTGCCGTCACATTGGCTACGGAACCGTTGCTTCCATTCTTCATCTCGATCACGCAGAATCCCTTTTCCGATGCTCCGCCCGCGATCTCATCAAAAGGTGAGGTCGGTTCTTCCGCCCGCTGCCCCACATAGCGTGAAATAATCAGGTCTGATTTTGCGGTCTTTTTCTCCACGTAATTGGGGATAGAGATGTTGAAGGAAAGATTTTCATAAAATTCTACAATATCGTCGTACTTGACTTCCAGGTTGAATTCACACGTGGAAATGGTCTTCACCGGAAGAAGGTTCCTGTCTGTCACATCTTCCGTAAATTCCTTTTCAAATGTTACGATATTGTCCTGGCTCTTTGTCACACGGTTGTAAACTTCTGTGGTTCCGTCCCGGAATACCACAACGTCCCCCTCGTTGAAACCGGCCGAGCTTTTTACCGAATACTTTTTTCCTTCCGCTGTCTGTAATTCCTCTAAGATCTGTGTCTTTGCCTTACTGGAAGGAGTCACTACGATGCTCATGCTGTCTCCCCACAGTCCTGGGTTCTTCGCCTGCAGCTCCAATACGGGTGATCCTGCCGGAGCCGCGCCCGCAGACGGCTTTGCGTCCTGGGGCGCCACACGGGATACGAAGCAGCGGGAACCGCCGTTGATAAAAAAGTGTTCCACCGCGTAAGCCAGGAAACGGTATTCCCCATATTCATTCTCTGACAGATAGCCGCCATAGGTCCGCTTAAAATCCGCGAAATTGGTAATAAGCTGCGGAACGCCCTCTGCCGGCCCCCTCTCGGCAAGGCCGATAAATCCGGCCGTGCTCGTACCTACTCCTTCCATAGGCTTTCCGCCTGAATCAAACTCTTCCACATATACTCCTGGTGATAAATATTCCGCCATACTTTTCCGGTATCAATCTACTGTTTTTTCTGATACCGGCTGCCTCCTTTCTTCTTCCTCATCTTCATGATCTTCATTTTCCTCTGCTTCGGCGCCCTGTTTTGGCTCCAAAGAGTGCCCCTTCTGTTTCCAGTCGTCGGGTTTTATTTTTTTCCCCCTTTCCTGTCTGTCCGCAGTCTCGGCTGCATTTATGTCAAAGCGGCCCCGGTCGATCATAAGCTGCAGTCTGGAACACAGCTGCCTCTCCTGGGCTTCTTTTTTCCGGAGCCGGCTGTTCAGATCGTCGATCCGCTTATTCATGATGTCAAATTCCTCCGGAGTCCGTTTGCGCAGACGTTCCTTTTCCAACCTCTGCTTTTCCAGCCTGTCCGGCTTCTGCTCCAGAAAGCTAAACGCGTCTCCAAGCGTCGTATGTCCCTTTTCCTCCAGCATAAGCTTGATACAGTCCAGGAATTCTCTGCTCTTTTTCTTCTCCGACGTATCATAAAAAAAAGACTGATCCCGAAAGGGGAGCCCGGAAGCATACAAAAAGCGTTCGTCCCCATATCTTACTTTTTTCACGGTCTCCATGGACAGGTGCTTTTCCTGCTCCGTATGCAGGCGCGTGCCCGGCGCTTCTCTGGCTTCGATCACAAAGCCCTGCCGGTTCTTTTCTTTTGAATATCCGCTTTGATATTCCGTTTTGCCTTCGGATCTGATTTCCTTTTTCTCCTGTCTGGTATATTGGAGACTTCCATATGCATTCGTGACAGACGGGCGTTCCCGATCTTCTATGTGAAGAACTGCCTGCCCCTTTTCCCAGCGCGGCCCTGCTCCCATCTTATCCCCCTCCTTCGGATCCCACAGTCTGCCGGATCTGCTCATGAACTGTTCGGCAGCTTCACAGATACGCACCGTACTCTCCATAATCCTGCCTGCTCAGTCTGCGGCCGCTTTTTTCCAGCTCATGGCCGATTCCTTTTAGTATTTCCTCCATACTCAAAGGTTTTCCGGACTCTGCCGCCAGAAAAGCAGCGTAAATCAGAGCGCTTTTTATCACACTTCCGGTCACCTGGAACTGCTTTGCAAGAAACGGATAATCGATCTCCTGAGATACCGGCAGCCTGCGGGGAAGCATTGTCCTCCACAGTTTTTCCCTCAGTGATTCATCCGGCATAGGAAAATCTACGATCTCACTGATACGTCTGCGGAATGCCCCGTCAAAATTCTGCAGATAATTGGTCGCCAGAATACTGACCCCCTCATACTCCTCCATCTTCTGAAGCAAAAATGCGATTTCCATATTGCTGTACTTGTCATTGGAGTCCTTGATCTCCGTCCTTTTTCCAAACAGGACATCCGCTTCGTCAAAGAACAGAATCGCCGTGCTGTCCACAGCTTCCTCGAAGATACGGTTCAGCTTTTTCTCCGTCTCCCCGATATATTTGTCCACCACTGCGGGCAGCTCCACCTGGTACAGCTCCATTCCCAGCTCTGCCGCAATCACCTGGGCCGCCATCGTCTTGCCGGTCCCGGGAGAACCTGCGAAGATCATGGATACGCCGTTTCCATAGGCTGATTTTTCCTGAAATCCCCATTCCTCGTACACGAACTTCCGGTTTTTGACCCGGCTGCAGATATGCACAAGCTTTTCCTTCTGCATTTCCGGAAGAATCAGGTCATCCATGGAATAGGTACACCTTACCTTCCTTGCATATCTGCGCAGGGAATGTCCGCCTGAGCGCAGGACTGCCCGCCGCAGATTGTGCGCGGTAATACCTTCCCTCCCGTCGGAGAGTGCGTACGACCTGGCCAGTTCCAGTATGTCTTTCATCTTACCGGGCAGAAAATCATATCTTCCCAGGAATTCCTGCCGATCACATTCCTGTTCCCACTTATAGTTCATCGTCAGATTTTGAAACAGCACCCGGTCGCCAAGCACCTTCTGGGAATCGATTTTAAAAGGGATATACCGCCGGCCGTCCAAATCGATGCCGACAATCTCCTCCTGCTCTCCCACCAAATAAAGAGTCTCTTCCTGTTCCATCCAATACAGCAGAACCGGCAGGCACTCTTCGGCTTTTTCCGGCATCTCTACCACAAGTATGGCATGATGCAGCAGGCACTCCGTAAGGATATCCAGAAGCTGCTCCCCTGTCTGCAGCAGCTCATACCGGACCGCTGCCATACTCTTTCCCTGCTCCGCTGCCATGTACGCATAATTGAGCTTTCTCCCGCTGCCCTTCTGTCCGTGCAGATAAAGAAGCAGTTTTCCCTCAATCTGTTCTCTGCATGAAATCATCTGCCCATATTTCCGAAGACTGTCTCCCAGAAAGGGAAGCGGATCTCCGCTCCGGTAATACCAGCTCATGCCTGGTATCTTCCTTTCCTCCAGAACCGCCCTGCTCAAAAAAAGAAATACCTGGGGCCGAAGGCGCACGCAGCGTTCACAAGTCTCCTCTCTGCCGTAGCTTTCGTAAAGAAGAGGCCGTACCTGATAAAACAGCTCCGCACCCGGAAAGCTTTTGTCTTCCTTTTTCCAGAACTCCTTCCAGTATTCATAGGTAAAGTCTCGTTCGGGTGAAGCTATTGCACTGTAAAGAACCGCCGCCAGGAACATGGATTCATATCTGTCGAGTCCCGCTGCCAGAACAAGATACAAAAACGGGGAAAATACCGAATGCTCCGCCCCCTGCCTGGCTCGCCGCAGAAAGCCGGAAAATACTTCCGCGGCATGATACGTTTCCGCACTCCGCATGTTGTGATTTCCCCATTCTTTCAGATCATCAAGAAATTCCTGATAATCCCTGTAACCCTCCATACGGTGCCTCCTTCCGGCTCTGTTTTTACGGATATGTTCCCGCAATCCACAGAAAATCGAACCGCGCACAGAACATTACCATTCACTTTAACATGTTACAATATTTTTTATCAACTTTCCTTACACAAAATGTCGAAAAATAACATAAGTTGTTACAGTCCACGTTCGAAAACTGTAACGAATCCAGCCCATTGAAAAGTCGCCCTTTTTACCTCTATCAGTGTAACAAACTTTCCATATTTTGATATCATCGTTTCTCCCCAAAAATCTACAGTTTGTCACAAAGACAATGTATAGACTATAAATTTTCCGGAAATAATAGGTAAAAAAGCGAGGAGGAAGCTTAGATATGAAAGCAATCGTAAATGACGGCTGTATATCCTGCGGGGCATGTATATCCACCTGCCCGGAGGTGTTTCGATTTGACGAAAATGACGTGGCGGAAGCTTACGCGGATGTGACAGAAGAGACAAAAGAGGCGGCAGAAGAGGCGCGTGACAGTTGTCCGGTCTCTGTGATCGATCTGATGGAATAAAAAATTTCCAGCTGTGCATAGTGGAATATCTCACAAAAAAAGACATATCAGACGAAAATTCTGATATGTCTTTTTTGCGGGTTCCCGTACAAAGTCCCGCACTCCCGCGGAGCGCTACGCCATCGCCGCATTATCTTTTTTCATACAGCAATGCTTGTATTTTTTCCCGCTCCCGCAGGGGCAAGGATCGTTTCGCCCGATTTTTTTACTGCCTCTTACAAATGGCCTATCATCCTCACTCTGATAGAACACCGTTCCCATGGCCTTTTTCTTTTCATCCGGATATTTTTCAAAATACATCCCTCCGCCGACATACTGTATCAGACGGACATACTGCTTCATCAGGCTGCTTTTTACATATCCCAGGTTCTTTCCGCTCTTGAGCTGTTCCGCGAATTCCCGCATTTTTTCATAATGCTCCGGATATTCTTTCTCCAGGAGTTCTAACTGCTGCAGCATCTCCTGCCGCTCCTGAATCGCGCATAGTTTAAAATCCAGCGTTGCAAATGACCGGACTTCCGCGTCCATATCGTCCATCAGAAAATATGCCTGCACCCCCATCCACATTGTCTCCGAGATACGCTTATCCTCCATAATCCGGCTTTCCCGGCTGTGCTTCACAAGCTGAGAGAGCCACTGCTTTCCCTCGGCATTGGAGCATATCTTTTCGACGGAAGCCAGGATCTCCTGTACGATCTCATAGATGTCTCCCTCCTGCGCCATACTGAGGCGCAAAATGATCATGGCCAGCAATTCAAAATGATCCGGCATATAGATAGAATACTGTTGAATAAACTGATTCAGACTGGTCAGGATATCGACGGGATTCCTCTCCGCCGCATCATACAGGGTGAGCAGGCCGGAATAGGCATCCAACACCTCCGGTATCTCTTCCCTTCTCCACCGTCTGTCCTTTTTGACCACTTCTTTGAGAACCTCTATCCCACGGTCATATTGTTCATAGTTATCACACGACAACGAAAAATCGATCAGAAACCTGTTATCCCGGCACCCCAGTTCATAAGCCTTTTCATAGGCCTGATATGCTTTTCGTGAATAGCTGCGCTCATCATAAGATAATGCCGCTTCTCTCCAGAACCATTTATTATCCGGCTCTCTTTTGATAAGCTCTTCGCAGCTCTTGACAGATTTTCCGGTATTCCCCGCCCTGCGCTGCGCGACTGCCAGATAATATAGGAACTGGATTTCCTCCGGGAAACGCTTCCATGCCTCTTCACAGACATTCCTCGCTGCCTGATCGTCGTGAGCTTCCTCATATTGACGATAGAGACTCAAAAACTTTTCTGCCAGCGGTTCGGAAGGCCGTGCAAACACTGGTCCCTGGATCTCCGCCTGATTTTTCAGACGTTCATAGGCCTCCCGGATCTCCCGGAATTTTTCTGGACTTTCCTCTGGGGAATATTTTCTGACCAGGGAGAAATATGCTTTTTTAATCTCCATTTGGGATGCTCCCTGTTCCAATCCCAATACTTTATAATAATCTCCCATTCCTGTCCTGCCTCTCCTTCTTTTCGCATAGACAGCGATTCATCATTCAAACTCCGCAAGCATTTCCAGAAGATCCTCCTCCGCAATCTCCGCGGACTCCAGATCTTCCTCTATCAACGCAAGCTTCAGGTCATACAGGCGTTCTTCAAGATCCTCCTTGTAGAAAGGCATACCCTGCACCTCTTCGCTTTTCAGTTTCCGCTCCACTCTGCGGATAACCGTCCGGAATTGCTTCGCAAAGGTGGATTCTTTCCATTTGCTTACGTCCATATCCGGCTGCTCTCCGAACTCGTACTCATATTCCATCATGTTGATCTCTACCGATGCCTGCTCTCCCGAGCTTGGTATCCGCGCGCTTACGTCCAGCATCCCATTGAGGTTATAAGAAAATTCCACCTCGATCCGTTCTTCGCCGGCCAGACGCATGGGAATGCCGGAAACTGTGAATTCTCCCAGGAAATGATTCATCCGCACGTCATCATGCTCTCCCTGGTAAACTTCGATCTTCGCAACAGTCTGATAATCCGCGCTGGTATAGTAGGTCCCTTTTCTGACAACAGGGATGGTCACATTTCTTGGGATCACAATACTCATATAATTAGAATCATCCTCACACAGAACACGGATTCCCAGAGTATAGGGATTGACATCTGTCATGATGATGCCTTCCTCCCGGCTCAGCACGCCTTCTATGATGCCCGCCTGGATGGCCGCGCCTTCCGCCACCGCATAGTCTGGATTCACTGCCTTTGACGGTTCTTTCTGAAGATAATCCTGAATATCCCTCTGAATCATCGGCATACGGGTGGAACCCCCGACCAGCAGGATGCGGTCTATTTCCGACGCCAGCACTCCGCTGTCCGCCAGCACCACATCGATCGGGGCATGTGTTCTCTCCACCAGCTCCCGGGTCATTTCCTCGAACTGATCCACCGTTATGGTTTCTTCCAGAGCCAGCGGCTTCCCGTCCTTTTCCGCGATAAAGGGGATGACGATCTGACAGGAATCCTGTGTACTCAGTTCCTTTTTGCACCATTCGGCCTGTTCCTTAAGCTTTACCATGGCCGCCGGGTCGCTGCTGAGGTCTTTGCCGTTTTTCTTCCTGAACTGGAAAAGGAGCCATTGGATCAGGCACTCGTCGAAATCCTTTCCTCCAAGCTGGTTGTCGCCGCTGCTGGCCTTAACTTCCACCACGCCTCCGAACATTTCCAGGAGAGTCACGTCAAAGGTGCCGCCTCCCAGGTCATAGACCAGGATATGGCTCTCTTCTTCCATATGCCCGATCCCATAGCTCAGCGCGGCGGCCGTAGGTTCATTGATGATCCGCTCCACGTCAAAGCCTGCCTGCTTCCCTGCCTGTACGGTCTCCTGTCTCTGCAGGTCATCGAAATATGCCGGAACCGAGATCACTGCCCTGCTGATCTCTTCGCCCAGATATTCTGACACATAGTCCCGGACATGCTTCAGCAGCATGGAAGAAATTTCCACAGGAGTATACTCCTTGTTTCCCATACGTAGCTTTTCCTTTGTGCCGATCTTTCGCTTGGCCTCGATCACCGTATCCTCCGGTGCCAGCAGATATTGTGCTTTTGCCTTTTCTCCAAATACAAACTGACCGTTCTTATCCACACCTGCCGCGGAAGGTGTAATAATCTGCCCGTCAAAATTGACGATCATCACCGGTTTTCCGTCCCGTATTACCGCCGCCTCTGTGGTAGAAGTTCCCAGATCGATTCCTATAATTGTATTTGCTCCCATATTTTTACACTCCTGTCTTTTCCTTTTCCAGACGGTATGCCGCCACCTTCGCTTTCTTTTTTACATTTCCCTGATAGATACAGCCCGGGCTGTAGACCTCCGCAACCTGCATATCCTGTTCCGGCACGGACGCTGAGCGCACCTCAATGACCTCATGAAGCGCATAATCCACGTTCACTCCGGCCTCTTCGATCCATGCAAGCCCGCAGGACAGCCTGCCTCCCTCCGCCGCTTTTTCTACCAGGCACAGCTGACTGAACCATGCCGTGTCTTTCTGCTTTGCATACTTTTTCATTCCCCAGAGCTGCTCCTGATACACGGTCAGCAGGCCGAGAAGCTTCTCTTTCTCTTCCTCCAGCTTCCTGATCTGCTTCTGGCTCTGCCGCTTTTCCTCCTGCTGCTCGTCCAGTGCGTCCAGGCAGTCCTCCAGCGCCATATCATGCCGGCGCACATCCGCGCCCGTCTGCTTGACATCCTGGGACAGAGTCCCAAGAATCTCCTGCTCCTTTCGCATCTCTCCTTCAAGTCTTGTCAGCATTTCTTCGGTCTTCTGACGGAATGCCTTTTCCTCTGCTTCTTTTTCGTTGTTTCGATGTAAAGAAAATATCCCCATGATCCGCTCCATCCTGCCGTCTGCCTGTTCCTGTTCACCCCCAAGCCGTGTACGTGCCGTGAACAGGAACATTTGCTTTATTCCTTATTACAGCCAGCCCTTTATCATTTGATACAAATATGCCACCGGCAGTCCTACCACATTATAAAAATCTCCTTCAATCCGGTCAATATAGGCCGCAAATCGGCCCTGAACTCCATATGCGCCCGCTTTGTCCATCGATTCCCCTGCGGCAATATACCGGTCTATTTCCGCATCTGTCATCTCATGCACATAAACCTTCGTCTCCTCGGCATGTTTGATGAGCTGTTTCTCTCCGCTTTCATCAAAATCCAGCACCGCCACGCCGGTATAAACCTGGTGCATTCTTCCCTGCAGGCTTTTCAGTATACGAAAAGCTTCCTCCTCGTCCGAGGGTTTTCCGAGTATTTCCCCGTCCCGCACAACAATGGTGTCCGCACCGATGATCAGTACATTGCGCAAATGTCTCTCCGAAGTTTCCCACCCGGCGGACGATGAATCTCCCGGGCGGACATTTTCATTTCGAATCAGCTCTTCCGCCACATTTTCCGCCTTCATCAGCGCAAGCTCTTTCACGATTTCTTCCGGCAGGGTACTCTCATAATGCTCCTGTGCATCGCTGACCACAATCTCGAACTTGATCCCGATCTGCCCCAGCAGTTCCTTTCTCCGCGGAGACGCGGAACCCAGAATCACTCTTTTTTTCATAATCTCAGCCGTCCTTTTCTCATAGTTTGATACAAGCGTCAAAAGGTCACGCGTTTCATGCCTGCATGGAAAAACATGACTTTGGGACGCCGACGACTCCTCCGTACCATGCCGGAATTAATATGCTCTGCCCCAGTAGACCATATGCTTCGCAGGCTTCCCGCAGCAGATGCACACATCCGAAAGATGCTCTTCCTCGTCCGGGATGCATCTGGAGGACGCGCCTCCTGTCTGCGCCTTGATCTCGTCCTCGCAGGCCTCCTCTCCGCACCACATTGCTTTGATAAAGCCGCGGTTTTCACTGAACTTTCTGTTCATCTCTTCCATGGTAACGGCCGAATCAATGTGGGAATCCAAAAATGCTTTTGCCCTGTCGAACATTTCCTTCTGCATCGTTTCCAACATCTCTCCCAGCTTTGTGGATATCTCATCTATGGCAACGATGATCTTCTCCCTCGTGTCACGGCGTACCACAACTACCTGTCCCTTCTCAATGTCCTTCGGGCCGATCTCGATGCGGGTAGGGATTCCCTGAATTTCCTGCTCACTAAACTTCCACCCGGGCGCCTTGTCGGAGTCATCGATCTTCGCCGCATAGCCTGCTGCCTGCAATGTCAGGAGCAGCTCTCTTGCCTTGTCCAGCACGCCTTCCTTGTGCTGCGCGATGGGGATCACCTTCGTCTGTACCGGAGCAATCCTTGGGGGCAGTACCAGACCGCTGTCATCGCCATGAACCATGATTATAGCGCCGATGATCCGGGTGGAAAGTCCCCAGGAAGTCTCATACACGCTGTGCAGCTCGTTATTTTTATCCGAATACTTGATGTCAAACGCATCCGGGAATGAATTGCCGAAGAAATGGCTGGTCGCAGACTGCAGAGCCTGTCCGTCATGCATCAGCGCCTCCACCGTATACGTGTCCTGTGCCCCTGCGAACTTCTCACTTTCTGTCTTGCGCCCGCATACCAGCGGAATGGCCAGGTCATCCTGGATAAAATCCCGGTACACGTCGCGCATGGTCAGCGTCCGCTGCTCTGCTTCTTCAAACGTGGCATGGATGGTATGTCCTTCCTGCCATAAGAATTCACGGGAACGCAAAAACGGTCTTGTTGTTTTTTCCCACCGGAGCACGGAACACCACTGGTTCCAGACCTTCGGCAGATCCCGGTAGGACTGCACGGTCTTGCTCCATACATCACAGAACAATGTCTCGGAAGTCGGACGGATACAGAACTTGTCCTGTAGCGGCTCAAGCCCTCCCTGTGTCACCCATGCCACCTCAGGAGCAAATCCTTCGATATGATCCGCTTCTTTTTGAAGCAATGCCTCCGGTATCAAAACCGGCAGATAGACATTCTCCACCCCCGTAGCTTTAAAACGGCTGTCCAGGTCCGCCTGGATCTTCTCCCAGATCGCGTATCCGTTTGGCAGATAATTCAGACATCCCTTCACGCCTGAATAATCACACAATTTGGCTTCCCTCACCACATCCGTATACCACTGTGCAAAATCTTCCTCCCTGGAAGTAATTGACTCTACTAGCTTCTTATCCTTCGCCATAACCATTCTCCTCGTATTTATTTTTTTGCAGACAGGCATAGCCTGCTGTTTGGGTTACAGCACAGTGCAAGGCACCATGAACAGTAACCTGTTTGGAACTATGATCAGCCCTACGCCCGCATCTGCAGAAGCTTCTTCTTTAATTCGCCTTCCAGACGATGCATTTCCGTCTCTGCCTCCCGGCGCTTCTGCCTGCCTTCCTGCTGGATACGCATGACTTCGTCCAATGTGGAGATCAGAGATTCGTTGGTCATCTTCAAAGTCTCCATGTCTACGATTCCGCGCTCGGACTCTTTTGCGGCATCGATGGTCGCCATCTTAAGCTTGGCCGCATTCTTCTTCAGCAGTTCGTTGGTCATATCCGTGACTTCCCGCTGAGCCGCCGCAGCCTGGGCAGAATGCTCTACCCCCAATGCCAGTACCATCTGGCTCTTCCACAGAGGAATCGTATTCACGATGGTAGACTGGATCTTCTCCACCATCAGCGTATCATTGCTCTGGACCATCCGGATCTGGGGCGCGGTCTGCAGGGAAACCTGTCTTGTCAACTCCAGGTCGTGAAGCTTTTTCTCGAACCGATTGCACATGCCGTCCAGATCCCGGGCCGCCTGAGCATCCTCCGCAAGCCCGCTGGCCTGCGCTTTTTGAAGCAGGGCAGGAAGCTGGCCTGTCTGAATCTCATGCAGCTTCTTCTTTCCTGCCATAATATACATGGTCAGTTCCTTAAAATATGTCAGATTCAGTTCATACATCTTGTCCAGCAGGGCAACATCCTTTAAAAGCTGGACCTGATGGGATTCCAGTACTTTGCAGATATGGTTGATGTTCGTCTCCGCCTTGCTGTACTTTGCCTTCATGGCATTGATCTTGTTGGCAGGCTTTTTGAAGATTCCCAGGAATCCCTTTTCCTCTTCTTCGTCAAAGCTCCGCAGTTCCTTTACCACGCCCGTCAGCAGGTCTCCGACCTCTCCCAGGTCCTTTGTCTTAACATTTTCCAGCGCGCTTTCCGAAAAATCTGCCATCTTCTTCTGTGTTCCGGCACCATACTGCAGTATCATCTGCGAATTGGTCAAATCGATCTTCTCCGCGAACTGATCTACGGCATGTCTTTCCTCTGCGGTCAGAACATTCTCGTCAAAAATCGGCTTCTCCGGCTCCGGTGCCGGCACGGGAGCCGCAGGTACCTCCTCCCCAAAAGGATCCAACGTCAGCGTCGGTGTTGTCGTAAATGCATCTAATTCATTGCTCATAATAGTCTCCTTTACTTAAAGTCGTCTTCCGTCAGCCCTTCCTGTGCCAGCATGGTATGTAGTACGGAAATGTCCGACGACACGTCCCATGCCGTATCCTGGAAAAGACTGTCCAAAAGCTTTTCAAACGCAACATTCAAAGTATCCAGTGTCTTCTCAATCTCTCTTTTGGAGGAAATGATATTCTCCCCCTGAATCGGCTGGGCATCCAGATCCTGATATGCGTTCAGCAGCTTGATCGTTGTCGGGAGATAGTACTCCATCATCCGGTGGATGTCCGTCACGGATTCCGGATTCTGTTCCACCCGGTCAAAGATTCGGTCAACCAGCATCTCCATCCTGGAAATCTTTGCGGAGATCTCCGTTCCTGAAATCGCGTCATTGCTGTCATGAATCTTTTGGATATATTCTTCCCCGGTCTTGATGATCTGGCGCACCTCCGGAGACAGCCTGGAATCCGGAGCTTCCGCCTCTTTCTGCACCTCTTTTGCTCTCTTTCTGGCCACTTCGGCCTCCTGTTCCCGTGTTTGGGTCCTGATCTGTTCTCTCTGCTCAAGCAGATCGGTATACTGTTTATACGCGTCATCGCTGACCATCAGACAGGTCTTCTGCACATCCAGATGCCCCTGGCGGAACCACCCCTTCTGAATCATCTTTTCCAGATCTTTTACTACAAACCGCCGGGATTTTCCCAGTTGTTCAGATAGTTCTTTTATATTGCAGTATTCCCTGCTTCCCATGCTGCTGACATAACTCCGGAACCGCTTAACCCTGCCGAGTATGCCGCTCCCGACTCCTGCCATACAGCCAAATCCGGCCGAAAAAATTGCCAGAGCTCCGCTGGCAACCCAGAAGCCCCCGCTGAAATCTCCGGTTCCGAACCCTGCCAGCAGGACCATGGCCAGCCCAATCAAGGAAAGACTTCCTGCGGCGCATCCGCCTCCGTAAAGCAGGGTTCCTCCCACTCTTGCAGGCGTAGTTCCCGCGTACAATGCCGGAAGCTGCTTGTCTGCCTCCGGATTGTGCGCGGCATGTCTGCTCTCGTTCTCCTCAAAAGACGTATCCCTGTTGCCGAATCTGGAATAATATGCTTTGTTCCAGTTATATCTCTGATCTGTCTGCCCGTATGTGCCGCTGGCCGCGCCCTCTCCCGGCTGGTCATATGAACCGCTTGTGCGGCTGTCATACGATCCGCCTGGCTGGCTGTCATACTGCTGATACTGATACATATTTTTATTTTGATTTTTATTCCGCTTTTTCCGCCTGCTGCCGTTCCAGCCGGCCTGGCTCTGGCGTACGCCTCTGGTGATCTCTCCTGCCGCGTCCTTCATGCCTCTGGTGATTCCGTCCGCCGCGCCGTTGATCGCATCCGTAATTGTCTGATTTAATCTGCTGAAGTCTCTGGAATCCACCGCATCCTGCACATTTCTGCGGATTTCTTCCCCGAATCTTTCCCACTCCCGGTTATCCATCCTGCTCTCCCGCTTTCTTCCAAAATCTATATGAAATCTTCATTTCAATATGAATTCATGCTTGACCCAAAAAAACTTTTATATCATAATCAGTTTAGACAGATTACGGCAAAAAGTCAAGAAATATACACAATTC
>VSNK01000072.1 GCA_009774255.1 Faecalicatena sp. | reverse complement strand
ATATAAGAGGTTGCCTGAAAATAATAGTATATTCACACAATGATGTCTATATGAGTATTGAAATATATTAGAATATGAATAATTCCTTTTAATGACAACAGTGCCCGATATTGGCAAATTTTATAATTTGTGAGCATAGTTCAAAAATGAATGTACTGGTATGAATTAAAATAGAAATATGTAGAAAAATGGGGGAAATTCTGAATTGTCTCTTTTAAAAGAAAAAAGACACAACCGGTCACTTTTCAAAACAATCAGATACATTTATAATGAACACACCAATTGGGGAGGTACGGTAATATGATGAATACTGGATGTACATCACTTGGAGAGACTTTGAGAAAGTTACGAGAAACAAAAAAAATCACCAGAAGTGAATTAGCAGAAGCTGCTGGGATTAGTGAGTCCCATTTAAAAAAGATTGAAACAGGCTCAAGGCAGCCAGGGATTAATACATACCAAAAAATTATTGAGGTATTGGGGGCGGATGTAGTAATAAAGAATGAGAAAAAAACATTGAAAGGTAACTGTGTTGCTAAAGTTGAGAGTATCCTTCTGAACAGTACGGATGAACAGGCATTGTATCTTACAAAAATTATAGAGTGTGTATCGGAGAATATAGAATTGGTTTTATGATAATGGCCGTTGGTCATTATTGCTATTGCGGGCCTGCCAAAGTACACTGATAGTCGGTGTGCTTTGGTAGATCGGTAAGCCGATTGAGGTGAACCTTGAAAACTAAATATCAGTATGGCGATATTTTTTCAATATATTATGTCTTTTTTGACATTGAAAATATCTTTAAGAACACAAAACATCTGATACATTTTAATAAAATGATGAGGGATTAAGCTGCGCCAGAAAACGCTTGTCCGCACTTGGATTTATAAGGATTATGGAGGTAAATCTACAGTCATAATAAAAACAATCTGATTAACAGACTGATGCGGATTAAACAAGGAATCGTAATAGAAGAAGGAAAAGTGTGAGCGGCATCCCGGCATAGGTCATTTTGGCAGATGGCCTGAAAATTCGGATGATAATGATACCTCTGCCAGATAAAAACGAAAATATGGCGGTCAGAGTAGCGTCTGGGTCATGCTGCGGTGGGAAAGGGTGCCGCAGGGTGTCAGGTGGTCGGCCAGACCAGTTCTACATACTCCGTTTCCACACCGGGGAGAGAGAATGAAAAACCATGCTGGTACATGAATTGTACCGGCATGGCGTGTGGAATTTAAAAACGCTTTGTTTTATTCCAAAGATATGCGGAAAAGAATTGTATTTTCCTCATATCTCTGGGATAAACCAGAGGAATCATATATGGAGGAAGATCATGGAAAAGGACAGACTTTACAGATTACTTCCAAAAGATAAAGACCCGATACAGCCTGTAAAGGCAAAATGTGTCGGGTTTATTTCTGAAAACGGCAATTTTGATTGTAGGCTTGTACCACAGGAAAAACTGGTAAATGCAGCGGTGTATCTTTGCGTCCGGCAGTACCAGAGTGCGGAAAAACTTCTGGAATGTGAGAAACTGCACGGAATGCGGTATTGCCGGCTGCAAGGCTATGAGCCTTTCGTGCTTCTGAAATCCATAAGGGGTGATGCCTTTATGGAAGAGAAAGCGTTGGGAAAGCTTCTGGAGCTGGCAGAACAGGGGTTGATCAATGTTGTCGTTTTATCTCATTTAAATAATCTATTTCAATTTCTGGACCATGCGGCCCGGATTCTGGATGAACTATACAGCCATGATGTGATGGTGGACTGTGTGGGATGCGGTATCCTGGAGCGTGGTGTCTTTGAATCATACCAAAGAAAAAGCTGGAAGCAGGAGCGGGAATTCCGTGTGAAGCTGATGGGACTTGCTCTTTACAGAAAAAGGATGGAAAGGGCAGGTGGCCGTATATGCTGACACGGGAAGAACTTCTGCGTATGAGGAACATGTCTTTTGAGGAGGTCAACCCGGAGGAGATACCGGATCTGAAAGACATGGATATTGATGTAACAAAGAGTAAAAGAGAAAAGATTCTGGGGGTACTGGAATCCGGGAGAAACCCTTACTTCATAAAGACAGGAAATGTAGTTGTGAAGATTGGGTTTGCTTCTACAAGCCGTACAATAGAGGAAGCACTGGAAAGCCTTGTGCAGATGAAATAGGGAGCCGCTATGAAACATAACAACGGGAAAGATACAGTGTCAGCAAAATTGTGTGTGGACAGGGCGAAAAATCTATGGTAAGATGATGGCAAGTAGGGGACAAGCGGCCATGGCTGCCAATCATCGGATTAGTGATGCTGACTAATTTAGAGATTGGAGATAAAAGCTATGGAGAAAAAAACATCAGTAAAAATCTATCGTGTTGTCATATACCTGCGCCTTTCTGTAGATGACGGGGACAGCAGGGAGAGCGACAGCATTTCAAATCAGAGGCTTCTGATCGAGAGTTATCTGGCGGGGAAAGCGGAGTTCACCGTGATAAAAGTCTGTGTGGACGATGGCTTTACCGGCACTAATTTTAACCGTCCGGGTTTTCAGGAAATGATGCGACTTGCGGAAAATGGGGAGGCAGACTGTATTATTGCCAAAGACCTATCCCGCTTCGGCAGGGATTTTTCCGGAGTATTGCAGTACGTGGAACGTATTTTTCCCAAGATGGGGATACGGTTGATCCTGCTGAATGATAACTACGACAGTATGGCCGACAATCATGATTTTATCACCATAAGGTTAAAAAGTTTTATCAATGACATCTATCCGGCTGATACGTCAAGGAGCATCCGGGCCAATCTGCATGCAAAAATGGCGGCAGGGCAGTGTGTGTCTCCATTTGCGCTTTACGGATATCTAAAATCACCGGAGGACAAGCATAAGCTGATTATCGACCCGGTTGCAGCTTCGGTCGTACAGGATATTTTCCATCTAAAGCTGAGAGGACGCAGCATGAGTGATATTGCCGCAATTCTGAATGCGCGGGGAATCCTGACACCCTTGATGTATAGGAACGTATATTTGCATCAAAAACTGAATACCGGGTTCCAAAAAAGCAAGGACAGCCAGTGGTGTGCGACCATGGTACGTCGGATTTTGCTGGACGAACGGTATACAGGGGTATTGATTCAGGGAAAAAGGACAACGCCCAACCACAAGGTCAGGAAAGTGATCTATAAAAGTGCCAGCGAATGGATCCGGTACGAAAATGCATTTGAGCCAGTGATAGACAGACACACATTTGAGGTCGTGCAGAACCTGATGGATTGTGATGTAAGACGGTCTGCAGATGGAACCGCACTGCTGAGCGGCCTGGTGGAATGTGCGGACTGCCATCAGAGTATGGTACGCAAGAGTCCCGATCGGACACATCACTATTATGTATGTTCGACCCATTTGTACGAGAAGGAATGCCAGTCTCACAGCTTCAGTGAGAAAAAGCTCTTGCCAGTAGTGCAGGAAAGTATATTGTACTATATATCCCTGATTGTGGAATTGAAAGAGGTTTTACAGTATGTAGAGAAGGCGGAGATTCCAGAGAGGAGGATGTATGAAGCAGATCAGATGCTGAAAATGCAGAAAAGTGAGTATGAGCGGATTTTCCAGATTAAGAAAAACCTTTACGACAGCTACTGTGAAGGGCTTCTTGATGACAAGGAATATCTGGTATATAAGAAAAAGTACGATGTTCAGCTTCATCAGACAGAAGAGGCCGTAAAGAAACAGCAGGCGGCGATTTCTGACATGCTGGCGACTCTGGAAAAGCAGAAAGCATGGATGGAATATTTTCTGCGGTATAAGGATGTCCGAGAGGTTGACCGGATGGCGGTCTCTATGTTGGTAAAGCGGGTTCGGATACATAACGGAAAGCAGATATCCATTGATTTCTGGTTTTCGGACGAGTTTGAACGTCTGGTGTCCTTGCTGCAAACGGTCAACAGCATACAGCCGAACAAGGCGCTGGAAGCCTTTCTGGATAAGAAAGGGGGAATCAAGAGTGCCTAGAGTGAGCAAGAGGAATAAGCGAAAAAATTCGGATACTCAGCCGATACAGCAGGTGAAATATTATCGCGCCGGTCTATACATACGGCTCTCTGAAAAGGATGGAGGTCACGGACGCAGAGATTCTATTTATATTCAGCAACAGATCTGTGCAGATTTTGTGAAGGAACATCCCGAAATGCTTCTGCAGAAAACATATACCGATAACGGAGTGACAGGGACTACTTTTGCAAGGCCGGGATTCGAGCAGCTGATGGAAGACGTGCGCGGGGGAAGAGTGGATTGTATCATAGTGAAAGACTTCTCACGCTTCGGCAGGGACGCACTGGATGCGGTGGATCTGATAGATGTAGTGTTTCCGGCTTTAGGTGTGCGCTTTATTTCGGTGCTGGATGATTACGACAGCGAAAATCCGGCCTGCGTGCAGGATCGGGTGAATAATATTCTGAAACATTTTATGAATGACTATTACGCCCGTGAAGTATCTGCAAAGTTAGTGCAGGCACATAAGCTTTCAAGGGAAAAAGGTGAATTCTGGGGAGCAAAACCGCCGTATGGCTATAAAAGGTCAGAAGAATCCAGTAAGAAGCTCGTGCCGGAAGAAAGCGAAAGTGAAATTGTGCAAAAGATATTTTACTGGTATGTGTTTGAAAATATGTCCATCTATGATATTGCAAAAAAACTGAATGATATGGAAGTTCCAAGTCCTGTAGAAAGCTATGAAATGCGTCGGTATGGGAAAGTAAGGAGAGAGAAGAGGAACTATTGGAGAGCAGACTGTATTTGGTTGATCTTGCAGAATCAGGCATATATCGGTGCAGCAGTTTATAGAAAGACAAAGAAAAAGCTTTATGAAAATGTTCCGCTGAACCGCATGCCAAGAGAACAATGGGAGGTAAGGGAAAATACGTGGGAATCGTTGATAGATCAGGCAATTTTCCAAGAGGCTCAGAGGGTTATTAAACAGCACCATGAAGTGGTTTCTCAGCTTTGGAAAGTAAACCCGATTACGAAAAAGGCGGCAAATGGACCATTTCTCGGGAGGATTTATTGTGGAAAGTGTGGAAGGAGTCTTCAACGTAAAAAAAGCGGATCAGGAAAAAGTCATATATTTATCTATAAATGTAAAATTGTTGAGATGAAGAATCATAGTGGGTGTATAGCATATGTGAGTGAGAAATACATAATGGAGGCGGCAAAGCTTGCGCTGCAGTATCAGATTCGGCTGGCATCAGAATATAAAAAGCATTATGGGTTGCAATTTTATAGGAAGCTGGAAAGTGAAGCAGAACAGAGTATAAGAACTGCCAAAAATAAATATGAAAAGTATGGAAGGAAATTGGAGCAGTTATTTGAACACTATGCTTCTGGGCTTTTGGAAAAGGAGGAATACCAGGAAATCAAAAAGGCTTATCTGAAAGAACAGCAGGAATTGCATGATGCACTGGAAAAAGTGCAGAACCATTGGCAGGATATTCTGGCACGGCAGCATGCTAAGATGGAATGGGCCGAGGAACTGATAAAATGTCAGAAAGTTACGGAAATTACCAGAGAAATTGTGGACAGGTTTATCGAAAAAATTGTGGTGGAATCGAAATCCGAAATTATGGTCTGCTTTTGGTTTGGAGATATTTTTGAGGAGGAAATACTGGATTTATCTAATCTGGAAAGGGGGATTTTGGATGCGATATAGGGATGTATATGGTTATCTTAGACTTTCCAGAGATGACGAAGACGGCAAGGATGAGAGCAACAGTATTACGAATCAAAGGCTGTTGATCCAACAGTATATTGATGCTGATGAAGAGCTTCACAATGCGGAAATTCGTTTCTTTGCGGACGATGGGTACAGTGGGACGAATTATATGCGTCCTGGATTTCAGGAGATGATGGAACTGGTCAGAGCCGGGGAATCAAGCTGTATCCTTGTAAAAGACCTGTCCAGGCTGGGAAGGGATACGCTAGATACGCAGAATTATATTGAAAAGATATTTCCTTTCCTTCAGGTACGCTTTATAGCAATCAATGACAATTATGATAGTCAGGATCTGACAGCGTCCGGAAAAGATACTGAGGTGAAATTTAAAAATCTGGTGAATGGGATTTATCCCCGGTTCTGTTCTCAAAATATAAAGCAGATAAAGAGAAAGCAGGCCGAAGCTGGTAAATATCAGGGAACGATTCCTACATATGGATATCGGTTTCAGGGAACGGACAGAAGTACACTGGTGCTGGATAAAGAAGTCTCCTGGATTGTGCGTTTGATTTTTGACAAGAGGCTGGCCGGAGAAAGCTATGCTGCAATTGCCAGGGCATTGAATAAAAAGGGAATTATAACGCCGACAGAATACCAGAGAAACCAAGGCTATGTGTGTCTGAACAAAAATATGAAGCCGCTCTGGACATCTGGGTCTGTGAAAGCAATTCTGATTAATCCGGTTTATACTGGAACTGTGGTGAACCATAAAACAGAGAATGCGATTGTGGCGGTAAAGTCGGCAGTAAAGGTTCCAAAAGAAGACTGGATTTGTGTGCCGGGGATGCATGAGGCAATCATAAGCCAGCAGGAACTGGAGCAGGTGCTCTCTATGATAAAACCAGGTAAACAATATCCAGCAGCTAAAATCCCCAGAAATATATTCAGAGGGAAATTACGGTGCGGATATTGCAAGCGTCTTCTGCGAGTGCGGAATGACTATAAGAAAATGCTGGCTTATTGCTATACACTAAACTGGTCAGATGAAACGGCCTGCTATAAGCACTCGTTCTATTTGTCTGAAGTGGAAAGTGTAATCCTTGCATTGGTGAAGCAGCAGGCGGCTCTAGCAGATGACACGCTGAAAAAGATGAAAGTCTTAAACAAGACACTGGATTGTTCCAAATTAAAAAAAGAACTGGAAAAGCAGGAAGAAAAGCTACGACAGATTGATCAGAATAAAATGGATTTGTATGAACGGTTTATTTCCGGGGAAATTTCCAAGGAAAAATTTATAGAAAAGAAAAAAAGGCTTACTCAGGAAGAAGCTTCGCATAAGGAGAAAGTAGAGTCGCTGTGGGAACGTATAAAACAGGCGGATGTAGGGAAGGAAAAAATTTCCAGCCCGATATTGCAGGGATTTGCAAAGTACACTGATTTGGAAACACTGTCTTATCCGATTGTACAGGAACTTATAGAAGTGATATACTTTTATAATCCGGAACGTCTGGAAGTGGTCTGGAAGTACAGGGATGAATTTCAGGAGATTCTGGATATTTTGGATTAAAAATGTATAGGAATGTACTGACGATTCGTATGAAGAGATGGTGGTGTCATTTTTTTACCGGGAGGCAAAAAACGACATTTTTTTATGGTGAGGGTTGACACTAGCAGGAAAAAGCACGACGATCAATGCCGCTTTAGGGCTGGTTGGGAAAGAAGACGGTATGGTTTCCATTTTAGGGAGAGAAGAGCTGGATGGGGATGTCAAGGAACAGATCGGCGTTGTGTTTGATGGCAGCAATTATCCTGAGATTCTTTCGCCGCGGAAACTGAACCGGGTCATGAAGAACATTTACAGGACATGGGACGAACGGATATATTTCGGACTGCTGAAACAGTTTTCCCTTCCGTACGATAAGCCGATCAAGCAGTTTTCAAAAGGAATGAAGATGAAGCTGGCGATCTCTGCCGCATTTTCCCATCATTCCAGACTGTTGATTCTGGACGAGGCAACCAGCGGATTAGATCCGGTTGTCCGGGACGATATTCTGGATATGCTGCTGGATTTCGTGCAGGACGAGGAACATTCCATCCTGGTATCTTCCCACATCACCAGCGATCTGGAGAAGATTGCCGATTATATCGTATTTATCCATGAAGGGAAAGTTGTTTTTGAGAAGCCCAAAGACGAACTGACCGAGCGGTATGGTATCATCAAATGCGGCGCGGCACAGTTTGACGCGCTGGATAAATCCGATATCATCTCGTACCGTAAAATGGACTATGAGTGGCAGATTCTGGTTTCAGACCGGGAGAGGGCGCAGAAAAAATATCCAAAAGCCCTGGTCGTCCCGGCAACCATTGATGAAATTATGCTGCTTTATGTAAAGGGGGAAAAGTGATGAAAGGTGTTTTAGTGAAAGATCTTTATATTGCAAAGAGCAATATCCTCGTAACTATTGTCAGCCTGGTTGTTTTGGGCTTTGGACTGTCATTTCTGCTGGAGACCAGCGCGCTTCTGGTTCTGGCGCCGGTTGCTTCCACAACGGCAGCCTTTATCAGTATCACCAGCGACGCAGCTTCCAAATGGAATAAAAATGTCATTACCATGCCGGTATCAAGGGGCCAGATTATCGGCGAAAAGTTTTTGTTTTATATCCTGCTTGCCGCACTGGGCTTGGTTACGGCGCTGATTCCCTGTGCCGTTCTTGCCTGTTTCGGCGTGGATGTAACTCTTTATTCCCTATGCCTGTACGGCTCTATCGGGACAAGTGCTACCCTGTTGGCAGGGGGTATCAGCCTGCCGTGCGCGTATTTATTTGACCCGGAAAAATCGCAGATTGTCTTCATGATGTCTTTCATGGCATCTACAGGGATCATTGCGGGGCTTGTTCTTCTCATAAACCTTGTTTTTCCGGTGAAAGAGAATATCCTTCTGGCGTTTGGTATTGTGCTTGGCATTTCGGTGATCTGGTTTTTTATCTCGTACAGGATTGCGGTAAAGATATATCAGAAAAGGGATATTGCCTGATGGATATTTGACTTTGGATTATAAATGCGATGTATTTGTTCCTTTCCTGTTGACACAAAAACAGGAGGAGTACTATGAAAACGAACAAGATGAAGATTTGGATTGGCTGTGGGATTTTTTGTGTCTTGAGTTTGTTTCTATCGACATGGTTTTTTGGGTTTTGCCGGTTTCTTTACATACTCTGCGGATATCTCTGTCTTTCCATTTGCATTTTTCCTTTTCTTTGGTTTTTACTATGAGGGAAGGATGTCAGGGACATTTATGGATGAGCGCTTCCGTGAAAATATGGTCCGCGCCAGGCTGAAAGCATATAGAATTTCGTTCTCTATCATGCTTGTTGCACTGATCATTCTTTGTCAGGGAAAATTTTTTGGAAATGGGGTAAAATACATCTATGGATTCTCTGCGACTAAAAAAGAAATCAAAAAGGAATATTTGTATGCGGCGCCGAAAGGACAGAAATCGGAAATCTTTTCGAGAGAAGGGCAGGTGTTTTCTTTTCCGGTAAATGGAGAGAAGAAAATGAAAGAAATGATTGCAGAGGCAGTTGCACCAAACCAGTTATTTTTTTCCATTGCCTGTGTTATGAATTATCGGCCCTGCATTTTGACCATGAAATGGTTCAGGGAGTATGTTCATTTTTCAAAGGATTATGCAGATATTCCCCGGCAGTTATTGGAACATGCAGAGGATGTGAATATGTTAAAGTCGATTGTGACTTATGCAAAACAGGCAGACGTTGGTATTGAAGATATGTCGTTTGAGATTAAGAATGAAGAAATATCAGCCTATGATTCCATGCCGGGTAATTTGCCGGAAGGGATGGTTATAGCATTGAGACAATTTGCGGCAGCTCTTAAGGATTCTTCGGAATCCGCGGAATTGAATCTGAAGATCGGAGAAGTGAAAACTTCCTCTATGCATCGTGGTATCAATAAAGCAGGAGAAGAAGAATTATTCCCGTTGGAACTTTCTGATGAGTCTGACGGAACAAGACGATTGATGTCGCTTGCACCGGGAATCGAGCAGGTTTTGCAGCAGGGCGGTGTCTTGATGGTAGATGAGATTGACAGGGAACTGCATCCGTTGCTTGCGGAATTTATTATTTCCCAATTTCAAAGTCCGGAAACAAACCCAGGACGCGCACAGATTATTTTTACCACGCATGATACAGAATTGCTGAATATGGAAATCCTTCGGAAAGACCAGGTGTATTTTGTTGATAAAAATAAGAAGAGCGGTGTTTCAGAATTATTTAATCTGACGGAACTTCCGGTTCGGACAAATGATAATATCCGCAAAGCATATCTGGTAGGAAAGTATGGCGCAGTGCCGGATGTAGATACAGTGGAGGTTGAGTGATGGGAAGAAAAATCAAACCACTTATTTACGTTTTCTGTGAAGGCGAGAGTGAAATAGAATATACAAAGTTCTTAAAAAATCTGTCCGCTGTAACATTTCGCGGACATTTTTTTGTTAAAATATAATGAATGGCAAAATAATGCAGTAAAGGAGAATGACCATGAAAAAAATTTTACTGGTAGAGGACGACGCCCTTTTGAATAAAACGCTGACTTACAACCTGATTTCTGAGGGTTACGATACGGTATCAGCCCTGAATGCAGACACAGCTGCCGAAGCTTTAGCCCGGACGGAATTTGACCTGGTGCTTCTGGACATCAATCTGCCGGACGGCAGCGGCTATGACCTGTGCAGGCTTATAAAGCCTGAGAATCCGGATACGCTGGTTATTTTCCTGACGGCCAATGACCAGGAGAGCGACCAGATACGGGGTTATGAAGCCGGGGCGGTAGATTATGTCACCAAGCCCTTTTCCATTGAGGCGCTGCTTCGGAAAATACGTGCAATGTTCGCTATGCTGGAACACCGGGGGCTTACAAAGGATTTTTATGATGACGGCAGGCTGTTCCTGGATTTTTCGGAACAATCCGCCACATTGAATGGGAAGCCCCTTACTCTTTCCTCGATGGAGTATAAGATGCTGCATTTGTTCTGCAAAAATCCGAAACAGATTCTGACAAGGCAGCGGCTTTTGGAAAGGCTGTGGGACGCAGAGGAAAATTATGTGGATGAACACACCCTGACAACCTCCATCAGCCGGATCCGGGGCAAGATTGAGGCAGAGGGCGACACGTATATTAAGACGATTTACGGAATGGGATATCAGTGGATGGGAGGCGAGAGAAAATGAGTCTGGAACGGATCTCGGTAAAAAGGACATTTCTTCTGATCTGGGTTGGTATGGTAGTTTCCATGCTGGCCGTTAGTGCAGTTCTCTTTGCCATGACAGGCGAAGGCTGGGTGCTGACAGCCAGTATCCTGTTAACAGCCTGTGCCGTCATCTGGCAGTTCCTTCTGATGTTGTTTTTCAGTAAGCGGCTTTCTGTATTTACAGGAGAGCTGTGCCGGGTAATGGACCGGATGATAAGCGGGAACGAAGAGCCTGTGCGAGTGACAGACAGTGAAACACTCTTTGCCCGTATCAGTTACCGCCTGTCGCGATTGTACGGTATCATGCAGGAGAACCGGCGGAAAGTAGATGTGGAACGCCAGGAGCTGCAGATGCTGGTGTCAGACATTTCCCATCAGGTGAAGACACCGGTAAGCAACCTGAAGATGGTGACGGACACGCTGCTTACCAGGCCGGTCCCAGAAGAAGCGCGGCGGGAGTTCCTTAAGGGCATCCGCAGCCAGACAGACAAGCTGGAATTTCTCTTTCAGGCTCTTGTGAAGACTTCACGGCTGGAAACCGGGGCAATCCGGTTAGAGAAGAAAGAAGCCTCGCTGATCGATACGCTGGCGGTTGCCTGCAGCGGTGTTGTATATGAAGCGGAGAAAAAGGACATTTCCGTGACGGTGGACTGCCCGGACTGCCTTCGCCTTTCCCATGACAGCAAGTGGACGGCGGAGGCTTTATTCAATCTGCTGGATAACGCGGTAAAATATACTCCGGCAGGAGGGGCAATCTGTGTTTCAGTGGTACAATGGGAAATGTATGTCAAGCTGGATGTGTCTGATACCGGAAAAGGTATCCCGGAGAGTCATCAGGCTTCTATCTTCCGGCGTTTCTACCGGGAGGAGGAAGTACATGAGGAACAAGGGGTAGGCATCGGCCTTTATCTGGCTCGTGAAATTGTGACAAAGCAGGGCGGTTACATGAAAGTAACTTCGGAGGTTGGCAGGGGCTCTACATTCTCTGTTTTTCTTCCCAGCAGATAATGAATTTTTTTAGCTGCTGTAACATTTCGCGGACATTTGGGTTTTACAATGGCTTTATTACAGAATTGTATGGAGGTGTTACTATTATGACATGGCCTTTTGAAAATGATACCAGCGCCATTGTAAAAAAACTGGCAAAGCGAAACTTAAAGACGGATAAAAGCAAGAATATCCTCATTGTCATTACGATTGCTTTAGCTGCCTGCCTGATCATGGCGACAGCCCTGTATTTTTTTGCTTCCGGGCGCAAATCACTCAATGATGCTTCTGGGCGCTATCAGGCGGTCATCGATGAAGCAGACAGCGGCATGATCACAAAACTGGCACATGATGACAGGGTGCAGGTCGGCATAAGTCATTTATTGGGTCTGGTTTCCTGCGGCGACTACAGGCTAACCGTCCGGTCCATGGATGAAACGCTGATGAAATTGGCAAAATATCCAGATCTGGAGGGGACATTACCAGAATCTACAGATGAGCTTGCCGTCACAAAGGCATTTCTTGACAGAGCCGGATTATCCAAGTCCATAGGTGATAGGATATCGCTGAATTTAGGGGACGGGGAAAAAGAATATATTTTAAGCGGCATTTTGCCTGTCGAAGATTCAAATTATTCTGTATTCGTGTCACAGGCTTATATTGAAAATAAGGTCAGCGCGCCGGCTTATTCCGCCTATATCCGGCTGAAAGGCTCTGACGGCTGGTCGAAAGCCGCGATACAGGCCGAATTATCGGCATTGTGCGGCCAACTGGGAATAGAGCCGCAGCAAATGCAGTGTTCAACCTATTATTTTTCCCTGATTGAGCAGCGAAGCAGCCAATATATGACCATAATCGCATCTGTCAGCCTGATTGTCGCTTTTGCCTGCGTCCTTGTTATTTACAGCCTGTTTTATGTGTCCATAGCCAGAAAAACAAATGAATACGGAAAGCTGCGGACGATAGGAACAACAGGAAAACAGGTAAAACGGACTGTTTTCCGGGAGGGCCTTTCCCTTTCCGCGGCAGGCATTCCGATTGGAATAACAGCCGGTACAGTGGCGGGATATGTTCTTGTTCCTGAGGGCTTTTATATTCCAATGGTACTCGTGATTGCCGCGGTTACAGCTTTATTTATGTACCTCTGCGTTATGATTGCAGTCATGAAACCGGCCAGGCTCGCCGCTCATGTTACGCCGATTGAAGCAGTCCGTTATGTGGTCGGGAATAACGATGTGACATTCAAACATACCCAGGGGTTGCATCGCCCCTTATCAGCAGGAAATTTAGCTTTCCTTAATTTTGCGAGGAATAAAAAGAAAACGGCTCTAACGGTTTTATCATTAGGGGTATGCGGCATCCTGCTGATGGCAGGCTCTGCGTATTTTAATTCCATTGATCCTGTTAAGATGGCGCGCAGAAGTTTCCCTTACGGAGAAATCCGCCTTGAATTGGGTGATTACGGGCCCCAGGCGCATAATAGTGAACAATATTCCAAACTTCAAAAATCGAACCTGCTCACGGAAGAGTTCAGAGAATCTATACGGGGTATCGATGGTGTAGAAGGAGTAAAAACCTATCAGGGAACGGTGCTGGATGTTCATATGCCAACAGGAGATATAGAACCGATTGTTTCAGACGCGTATACTCCGGATTCCGGGAAAATACTGGAACAATATCTGGTTGATGGTACGGCAGATCTGCAGGAGCTTCTTGATAACAATGGCATTCTGATTGAAAACGGCCCCCAATGGGAAGAAACTTTCGGATGGAAGGCATCTGTTGGAGATGAACTTCAGATTGAAGCCAGCGGCCAGTCATGGACAGTAAAAGTGATGGGAATTGTGGATGGAAATATCCCATACGGCGGATATGATACCTTATTTATTCCTTTGGAAATGCTGTCAGAAATGGTGCCTTTGGAAAATCTCAATTATCAGTTCATTGTAGATACAGATGACAGTAAATGGGAGGCGGTAAAAGACGAAATTCAAAAAATCATTCCGCCGGCTTCCAGTCTCTATGTCAGCACATTGAATGAGTGGATCAACGCATATCGGGAAAAACTGTTGAATTACCGTATCCCGGTCTATGTTTTCGTTATGTTTATCGGGGTTTTTGGTATGATCAACCTGCTGAACACTCTTATCACAAATATCCTGACCCGGAAACGGGAGCTGGGCATTCTGCAGGCGGTTGGTTTAAGCGGCAGGCAGCTTTCAAAAATGCTGCTGATCGAGGGCCTGTTCTATACATTGGGGGTATTGCTCCTTTCCGTGTCCTTTGGAACTCTTGTGGGATATCTTCTTTGTACGGTTTTCAGTGCAATGAGTGTTTTTGGAAAGGTAAGCTATCATTTTCCGGCACTTGAAATGTTTAGCTTTTTTCTATTGATGCTTGCCGTGCAGATGCTTTTCTCACATTTAGCGATCCGGCAGATAAAAAAGCAATCCCTGGTAGAGCAAATTTTTTTGCTGCTGTAACATTTCGCGGACATTTGGGTTTTACAATGTCCTTATTAACAGGAAAAGGAGTATTTGATTATGAATGTATTGCAAACAATCGACCTGAAAAAGTATTATGGCAGCGAGCCCAATATCACCCGGGCCTTAGACGGCGTCAGCCTGTCTGTGAAACAGGGGGAGTTTGTGGCGGTGGTAGGGACCTCCGGAAGCGGCAAATCCACCCTGCTCCACATGATGGGCGGGCTGGATACGCCTACCTCCGGAAGCGTGGTTGTCCGCGGGGACGAGCTGGCGAAAAAGAATGATGAGGAGCTGACCATCTTCCGCCGCCGCAACATCGGCTTTATCTTCCAGAACTATAACCTTGTCCCGATCCTGAATGTCTATGAAAATATTGTCCTGCCCGTGGAACTGGACGGTGATACGGCAGATGAGAAATTCATGGATGAGATTGTGGGGATGCTTGCATTGGAAGATAAGCTTAATAATATGCCGAACAACCTCTCTGGCGGGCAGCAGCAGCGAGTCGCTATCGCACGCGCCCTGATTACCAAACCAGCTATCATTTTGGCCGACGAGCCGACCGGAAATTTGGATTCCAGAACCAGCGCCGATGTGCTGGGGCTTCTGAAACGCACCAGCATGGAGTTTAACCAGACGATTGTGATGATCACCCACAACAACGAGATCGCCCAGCTTGCCGACCGCATAGTCCGAATCGAGGACGGCAGGATTGTTGGAGGAGGAAGGCAAGCGCGAAGCGCTTTTAGGATGCCTTCCGACGACCTGCCCACGAACGCCAGTGAGGGGGCGCAACCTTGTAAAAGAGGAAGGCAAGCGCGAAGCGCTTTTAAAATGCCTTCCGACGACCTGCCCACGAACGCCAGTGAGGGGGCGCAACCTTGTAAAGGAGGAAGGCAAGCGCGAAGCGCTTTTAGGATGCCTTCCGACGATCTGCCCACGAACGGAAGTGAGGGGGCGCAACCTTGTGGAGGAAGGCAAGCGCTGCCTCGCAGGGGAGGTGGCAGATTATGACATGGCCTTTTGAAAACGATACCAGCTCTGTTGTAAAGAAACTGGCAAACAGAAGTATGAGGGCAGATAAGAGAAGCAGGCTGCTTTTGCTCTTTACGATTGCACTCTCTGTCTGCATGGTCTTTTCCATCATTTTAATCTCGTCAGGTTTACAGGAGAAATATAAAAATACCCAGAGAAACAAAGCGCAGATTGGCATTTTGGGAATTACAGACGAGCAGTCGGCCCAGCTGCTTGAAAAGGAAGATGTTTTATGGATTGGCGAGTACTCTGCAATCGGCCTGTTTTATGTGGATAGCAAGACCATCACGGTTGCATATGGGAACCAGGATTATTTCCTGCATCAGGAAGAAAAGACTTTGCAGGGGAATACTCCGCAAAAAGTGAATGAGATCATGCTGCCGCAAAATTATATAGATTATCTGGGGAAATCTTATCAGGCAGGCGATACGATTTCGCTTGACCTGACGGGAACTGGTCAGGAGGCAGAATATATACTTTCGGGCATCCTAAATGATACAAAAGAGTGCGACGGATATTTCATCTATGTAAATAAAGAACTTGCGCGCAGTTTATCAGAAGATATGTTTCAGGTAACCGCATATACAAGGCTGAATACGAAAGCCATAAGCTCAGGAGCGATTCTTGATTTTGCCGAAGAGGTCATACAGGATACGGGCATTGTAAAAGAACAGATCAACCTTACAGAATATTTTGCGGTTATGTCGGGGGCGATAAAATCCGGGATTCCCATTCCGGTTCCGGTTCTGGCTGCGCTGACGGCGGCTTTGGCTGCAACGATTGTTTATGGCGTTTTTTATACAAAGATTGTAAAGAATGTTCAAATGTTCGGACGGCTGCGGACGATTGGAATGACAAAAAAGCAGATGAAAAGGATGGCGGGGAAAGAGGGACGTTTGTATGCCCTGACAGGGATTCCGTTGGGTCTTGTAGCGGGCGTATTGATCGGGTTTGCCGGCTGTCCCGATGGATTTCGTGTGAAAACGGCAGTTCTTTATGCTGTTCTGGTTGCGGCGGCAGCTTTTTTGACCGTGAATATTGCGATATTTAAGCCTGTACGGGTGGCAATGCATACGTCCCCGGTAGAGGGTACGAGGTATCTTGCGTATACAGGGAAGGTCAAGAACAGCCGGGGGCTGCACCGGAGATTTACACCGTTCAATTTAGCCAAAATGAATATACAGAGGAATCGAAAAAAGGCAGTTTTGACACTTTTTATGCTTGGGATGAGCGGGGCGCTTCTGCTGGTTACCTCCACGGCTGCAGGTTCAATTGATCCGGAAAAACAGGCGAACTTCAAATACTACCCCTATGGGAACATTCTGATACAGATAAAAAATACGGTGGGAAGTTCGTTCGATAAGGAGTCGGAGCCATACGGAAGCTCAAAGCTGCAGCTGGAGGGAAATCCGCTGAAAAGCCAGGCGTTGCTTCAGGAATTGGAAGAAATAGATGGAATAGAGAAAATTACGGAGTGTGGCTGTATCCATATGACCATAACATTTCCGGGCGGAAGCGGGTCGATCACAAGCATTACCGACTTTTTCCCGACCCTGAACCGGGAACAGGTAGAAGAGAAGCAGACCGTTTTATCTGACGGAACGGCGGATTATGATGATATGGCTGCAAGAAACGGAATCTTAGCGGAAGAAGATACGGCCAAAGTCGGAGATACCCTGAAAATCGGGGGAAGGGCTTCAGACGGCAGTAGCTTTGATATAGAAGCTGTCGTAGTCGGGACATACGACAGGGCCGATCTGATGGAAGACAGCCCGGTTGTTCCGGGAAGCCCTTATTTTATCATGACGTATGATACGGCAAAAAAACTGACAGGGATCACAGAGCAGACAGGCATCCTCGCCGTGAAAGCTTCCGACGGATGTTTCCAGGAGGTTCTGGATGAAGTCCGCGAGATAGCGGACAGGAACGGGACAATAGAGGTAAATGCGGTTGAGCAGACGATTGCCAACATTCAGTACAGGTATCATTCGTCTATCAGGGCGATGTATATGATTTCAGCCATTTTATTTATCTTTGGGAGTATCAGCCTGATGAACATGTTTCTGGTTGATTTCCAGAGCAGAAAATGTGAATTTGGCCTGTTTGAGGTTGTGGGAACAACGAAGAACCAGCTAAATAAAATGCTGGACAGAGAAATCGGAATCTATCTTGGCGGTTCGTTGGCAATATCCCTTATTTGCGGCAGCATTTTAAGCGTCATTGTATGCAGGCAACTGGATATGATGAACCACTGCATTACTCTGAAACTGCCATGGATATTTCTGCTGGCTCTGGCGGCTGTATTGGCGGTCATATATTTGACTTTTTCTGTATATGCCAGGTCAGAACTAAAGAAAACAAGTATTCTGTCTGCGATTAGGGATGATTGAAAAAAAGGAGGTGGAGATCATGACATGGCCGTTTGAGAACGACACCAGCGCCATTACAAAAAAGCTGGCAAAAGAAAGCATAAGAAGAGAGAAACGCCGGAACGTGATGGTGATCATCGCGGTCGCTCTGGCGGCATTCCTGCTCTGCTTTGCGGGAACTGCGTCCGCTTCTCTTGCACAAATACAGCGTAGTCAGGTTGCAGATACCTATGAGGCGGTCTGGCAGGGGATTGACGAAGCGGATCTTGAAATACTGAAAAGCCAGCCGGAATTTGCCCGGGTGGGCGGTTATTATTTGCTCGGCCAGGAACCCGCGGGACAAGGGTATACAGCGTCTTATGTGTATATGGACAAGGAAATGATGGATACCGCCCGCAGCCAGATGAAGCTGTTCACGGGCCGGGTTCCTGAAAAAGCAAATGAAGTTGCTGTAAGTAAATACTTCCTTTCCACTTATGAAAATCATGCCGGAATCGGGGACACGGTGACCTTAGATACAGAGAGTTTTCATGGCGGTTATATCGTTACCGGAATTATGGACAGCGCAGGTGAAAAAGAGATGAATACCTGTCCCTTTGTCCTGTCAAAAGCCGCATTGACAGAGTGGGCAGGCTTCGACCCTGCGGGATACCGTGCATATGTGCATTTTGGGAATGATACGAGACTGGATGAGGCGACCATGAAAGCGCATTGTCGCGAGATTACGGAAAAATACGGCTTGCCGCCGGTGGGAATGAATGAAAGATATTTTACTTATTATAAAAGAACCATAGATTTTACGGCTGTCGGCGGTATCGCAATGCTCGTCCTGATTGGCGGGTATGTGGTGATCCAGAGCATTTTCCGTATCTCCGTCAACGACAAAATACAAAGCTTCGGGCAGCTTCGGATGATTGGTGCAACGAGGAAGCAGATCAAACAGATCGTGAAGTGCGAGGGGCGGTGGTCTGGCAGCATCGGGATTCTGATTGGGACAGCGCTGGGAGTATGCGGCGGATTCCTCTTATTTCCCAAGGGTTTTCATGCCTTGTATTATGCGATAGCCGCTATTTTGGCGGCAGCAGTCTGCTGGTTTATGGTGTCCGTCTCCATCCGCAAGCCGATGAAAATTGCTTCCGGTATTTCTCCCGTAGAAGCAGTCCGGTTTTCGCAGGAGCCAGACTCCATCCACAGGCGGAGGAAAAACATCAGGCTGGGTCCTGTTTCCATGGGAATCGCAAACTTCATGCGTGACCGTAAAAAAACAATCGCTATTGTGGCTTCTTTAAGTTTAGGCGGCATCTGTCTGTTGATCATTGCATCTGCTCTTTTGACTAGATCGCCCAAGCAGTATGCGCGGCAGTTTTTTCCTGATGGGGATTATGAAATTTATCTGGATTCGGAAAAATCTGAAATTGAACTTATGACCGAAGGAAATCCGTTAGGTGCCCGGTTGAAAGAAGAAATTTTGTCCATTGACGGAGTGACTGATGTCGTTGAAAAACGGGAAGCTTTTATAGGTAAGGCTGCTGTTTCGGAGGCCACGCCTGTTGCCAGTATGTGTGATATTCTGGAGGAGGGAAACGAACAGGAGGCAGAACTGGCTTTAGTCAAAGGCAGTATGCCAGCGGATAAGGATGAAATCTTAATAGCTGAAAGTGTATATAAATACCTTGGACGATCCACAGATATCAAGATCGGACAGACATTAAAGCTTACGGTAGAACAAAAGACCGTTCCGGTTACGTTAGCAGGCACTTTTGATACAAAGAAGGTTACAAACGGGCATGGCAGTCTGGCGATGGATTCTACGCAGGTTTTTCTCACCAGAGACCTTGCACAGGGATTATTCCCTGAAGTTGAGAATTTTGATTATTCGTGGAATATTGTAAGCGATCCCAAAAAAGCGCAGAGTGTAGAAGCGGGTTTAAGAAATGTGATTGCAAACCATACAGACATTTCATTATGGACCTTTGCTGAAAGTCTGGAGTATGAGGAAACACAAAGCAGGATCATGTTCGGCAGTATGCAGGCGCTTTCGTGGCTGGTATTCCTGTTTGGTGTGATCAACCTCATAAACACGACCCTTTCGAACCAGATATCCAGAAAACGGGAAAACAGTATTTTGCGCTCCATTGGCCTGACTGGAAAACAGCTATGTAAAATGAACATCTGCGAGGGCCTGTGTTATGCGCTTTTTACAGCATTGGCAGTCTTGCTTGCGGGGCTTCCGATTGCCGTTGTAGTTTCCAGGGAAATAAGCAAAATAGCCTTTGCGGGAAAGATTGTGCCATATCAATTCCCGGTTTTGGAAATGGGGCTGTTCCTGCTGGCGCTGTTCGCGGTGGAACTGATCTTGTCTGTCTGGATGGTACACAGGCAGAAAAAACAGTCCCTGATTGAACAGATGCGGGCGCT
>VSNK01000071.1 GCA_009774255.1 Faecalicatena sp. | reverse complement strand
ATGCTGGACAGATGACCAGTAGAGAAGGAGATTAAGGATGTATGAAAAATATTTAGATACCACATTATCAGCAGAAGAACGGGCGGACGATCTGCTGTCTAAAATGAGCCTGGATGAGAAATTTGCACAGATCCAGTGCGGTTTTGCAGAGCGCCTGATTGAAAATGGCGGATATCAGTATGGCATCGGGCAGGTGTCCTGTCTGTTTGCCAGTCTTTTGGAAACGATAGACGAAGGGATAACAGTGATTGAAGAACTGCAAAAGAGGATCATAGAATCAAGCCCGCATCATATCCCTGCAATTTTTCATGTGGAGACTGCGACAGGGGCATTGCTTCCGGAGGCGGCAAATTTTCCGATCGAACTGGCGCAGGCATCCACATGGGATCCGGAGCTGGAGAAGCGGATGGGAGACATCATCGGAAGGCAGACACGTGCGGCAGGGATTCATCAGGGATTGGCACCGGTATTGGATCTGTGCCGGGATTCCCGGTTCGGACGGCAGGGAGAGACTTTTGGGGAGGACGGAACCTTAGCCGCGGCAATGGGCTCCGCCTTTGTACGGGGAATGCAGAATGAAGGCGATGTAAAAAAACATATATTGGCATGCGGAAAACATTTCCTTGGATTCATGAGCGGAATGGGAGGGATACATGCCGCAAAAACAATGACGGATTCCCGGGAAATTCGTGAAATGTATGGAAAACCATTTCAGGCTGCGATAACAGAAGCAGGAATCGGAAGTATCATGAATGCATATGCAGCTTATGATGGAATGCCTGCTGCCGGAAGCAAAGTCCTGTTAGATCAGATCCTGCGTCAGGAGATGAAGTTTGACGGTACGGTGATTTCAGATTATTCCTCTGTGAGTCAGATCCATACCACTCACCGTATTGCAGAGAAATTAGAAGAAGCAGGAGAGATTGCCCTGAATGCCGGTATGGATGCGGAACTTCCGCAGATTGAATAATTTAATCAAGATTTAAAAGAACGATTTAAAATCGGAAAAGCAGATATGAAAATATTAGACCGGGCGGTGCGCAGAACATTGATCCATAAGTTCCGTCTTGGATTGTTTGAGAATCCATTTCCGCTGAATAAAGAGGAACGAGATGCTGTGATCAGAGATAAAACAGCGCAGGAAATCAGCAGACAGATTGCCGGAGAAGCGATTATATTATTAAAAAACGACGGGGTTCTGCCGATCTGTACAGAAAGCATGGCAGGAGAACAGAAAAAGCAAAGTACCTGTTTCAATGAATCTGCAAGTGACAAAACAGAAGATTCAGAAAAATGGATACAAAAAAAGAAAAAAATTGCAGTGATAGGATGGCACGGCGGTACGGCAAGAGCTTTTATGGGGTGCTATATGTATATTGCCAGAAGGGAGAACATTTTAGGCGGAGTAGGTACAATGGCAGGAATTGAGGGAGCTGCGGATACGGAGAAGGCCGGAACAGCTTTCAATGAGACTTATGCCGGATGTAACATCTTAGCAGAGCATCCGGAAACAGACGCATTGATTCGCAGATGTTATCCGGGAATCCACAGCTTGTATGAGGAATTGAAAAAACGCTGTCCGCAATGGGAAGTAAATTATGCATATGGGTATCCACCGGCAGGGAATGATGTTTCTCATTTTGAAGAGGCATTAAAGCTGGCAGAGGAATCGGACATCGTTATCGTGACACTGGGAGGAAAATATGGCTGGAATACAGGATGTACAATGGGCGAGGGAATTGATTCCATGAATATCCAAATTCCGGAATGTCAGGAACTGTTCCTTTGTGAATTGGCGAAATTGAATAAGATTTCCATCGGAGTGCATTTTGACGGCCGCCCGATCAGCAGTGATGCGGCGGACAAAACACTGCATGCGCTCATTGAGGCATGGACACCGGGACGCTATGGTGCGGAAGCGGTCGCGGATGTGCTGCTTGGCGAACGCAATCCTGCAGGAAAGCTGCCGGTCAGCATTGCGTTAAATGCAGGGCAGATTCCCGTATATTATAATCATGAACGTGGAAGCAGTTATCATTCGGGAGAAAGTATCGGATTCCAGGATTACGCAGACGGCCCGCATAAACCCAGATATTGCTTTGGACATGGTCTTTCCTATACAGAATTTGTATATGAGAACATGGAAATTGAAAAGAAAGAGATTTCCCCATTTGAAACATGGAAGATTTATATTACGGTGAAGAATGCGGGATGTACAGACGGAGAAGAGGTTGTGCAGCTGTATATGAGCGATACATATGCATCTGTGACCCGGCCGGTGAAAGAACTGGTTGGATTCAGGCGTGTATTCATAAAAGCCGGAGAGTCCGCAAAAATCTGTTTTGAAATTTCACCGGGCCAGATGGCATTTTTGGATGCAGATATGAAATGGAAGATTGAAAAGGGAAGCTTTACTTTGCAGGCGGCAGCATCCAGTGAAGACGTGCGGATAGAAGAAATGTTGTCTGTGACAGAGGATTCCTTTATAGATGGTGCATTCAGACCATTTTATGCGGAAACAAGGGTCTGTGAATAAGTGATATTTCAGGGAAAGGTCAGGAAAAGGAGAAAAACGGTATGACCAAAGGATTTGATATAGAAAAAGTCTTGATGCAGATGACATTGGAAGAAAAGGCACAGATGTGTTCAGGAAGAGATTTCTGGAAAACACAGGATGTGGAGAGACTGGGGGTGCCGTCTGTGATGATGTGCGACGGACCGAATGGATTGAGAAAGCAGCTCGGAGAAGGAGACCACCTGGGAATCAATGAGAGTATCGATACGGTATGTTATCCGACTGCATCAGCAATGGCGGCTTCTTTTGATAAGGAGCTTTTAAGAAGTCTTGGAGAAGAGCTTGGCCAAGAGTGCCAGGCGGAGAATGTAGGAATGCTTCTGGGACCGGGGATCAATATAAAGCGCAGTCCTCTGTGCGGGCGGAATTTTGAGTATTTTAGTGAGGATCCGTATCTGGCAGGGGAACTGGCTTCTGCTTATATCGAGGGGCTTCAGAGCAAGGGAATTGCGGCCTGTGTAAAGCATTTTGCAGCAAATAACCAGGAAACACGGCGGCTTAGCGGTTCTTCCCAGGTGGATGAGAGGACCTTGCATGAAATTTACCTCCCGGCTTTTGAAAAGGCGGTAAAACAAGGAAAAACCCGTGCACTGATGTGTGCGTATAACGCGGTAAACGGAATCTTTTGTGCAGAGAATAAAAAATTGATGACAGATATTTTACGGAATCAGTGGGGATATGACGGGTTTGTCGTGACAGACTGGGGCGCAGTGAAAGACCGGGTGAAAGGATTAAAAGCCGGCGTGGATCTGGAGATGCCCGGAAGTACCAGCGGAAAAACTGCCGGCATTATCGCAGCGGTGAAAAGCGGTGAACTGGAAATGGATATCTTAGATACTGCAGTCCGCAATGTCTTGAAATTTGTAAACGAGACTCTGGAGAAACGTGAGGAAAAGGCCGAATTTAACAGAGAGGCAGCTCATCAGAAATCAGAAGTATTTGCAAAGGAATGTGCGGTACTGCTTAAAAATAACGGGATTCTTCCGTTGAAAAAAGAACAGAAAGTTGCGTTTATCGGAGGATTTGCAGAGAAGGTGAGATACCAGGGATCGGGAAGCAGCCATATTCATGTGGAGCATCCGATATCTGCGATGGAATGCGCAGACGGACTTTCGGTCGTGTATGCGAAAGGATATGATGAGAATTCTGCAGAAGTTGATGAAGCATTGATAGAGGAAGCGGTTGCTGCGGCTAAGGAGACAGAAGCAGTCGTTGTATTCGCCGGACTCCCGGATGCATTTGAGGCGGAAGGATGCGACAGAGAGACTCTGGAGCTGCCGGAAAATCAGAACGTACTGATCAGAGAACTTGCGAAGGTACAGAAGAATCTGACGGTGGTACTGCATGGTGGTTCTGCGGTGACATTTCCGTGGAAAGACGATGTAAATGCAATTTTGTGCATGCATTTGGGCGGAGACAGAGCCGGAAAAGCAGCGGTGGATCTGCTGTATGGAGAGTCGGTTCCTTCGGGGAAGCTGGCGGAGACCTGGCCTTTGAAAATAGAGGACAATCCGTCTTATCTGAATTTCCCGGGAGAAGAAGGGATCGTAGAATACCGGGAAGGTATTTACATCGGATACCGTTATTATGATAAGAAAGCGATGGAGGTGTTGTTCCCCTTTGGTCACGGTTTGTCGTATACAACATTTTCCTATGAAAACTTGAAGATAAGCAAGAGCTGTATGTCAGATCAGGAAAGCATGACCGTATCCTGCAAAGTGAAGAATACAGGGGAACGTGCCGGAAAAGAAGTGGTCCAGCTGTATGTCGGAATGAAGAAAAGCACGGTGCGCCGTGCAGTTCGGGAATTAAAGGCGTTTGAGAAGATTGCGCTTCGGCCGGGAGAGGAGAAGGAGGTAACATTTACTCTGGACGCAGGTGCGCTGGCGTATTATGAGACGAAAATCCATGACTGGTTCGTAGAGAGCGGCGAAGCAGAAATTTCAGTGGGAAGCTCCAGCCGGGACATACGTCTGACTGCAGTTGTGGAAATTCACTCGGAGATGGAGCTTCCGATGACGGTCACAAGAATGACAACGATGGGCGAACTGGAGAAGCTGAAAAAGGGTCGGGAATTTGTCCGGAGTTTCATGCAGAAAATGGGCATGGGACAGGAGAATAATGAAAAAAGTGAAGCCAACAGACGGACAGATGATGCAATGGGCGAAGGCAGTGAAAAAGCGCGTATGCATATGATGCTTGCAATGCCTTTAAGCGGTCTGATCACATATGGCGCGATGCCGGAGGAGGCTGTGGACGATCTGATCCGGAGCTTGAATGAGGAGTAAAAAAGCCGGCGTAAGGTTTGCAGACATCTCTTAGCAGACTCTGGAACACAATACTGGAGAAACGGGTCAGATAAAAACAGGAGAACAAATTTGTAAACAGGGAACCAATTTGGCGAATGAAAAAGAGGTACTCCAATTTGGTACCTCTTTCGCTAATTTGGTTCTATGGAATCCGTGCCGATTTCTGTATACTGAATGAAAGCAATAAACTTGCAGAAAAATATGAAAGAAACGAGGAAAAAGTGATGGAAGAAGAAAAGAAACAGAAACCAAAACGTGTGAAAGTCGGCGCAAAGCGTATGCTCTGCTGGAACAGCAGCGGTATCTCCTCCGGATGTATGATGATGGTTATGGGCTTCCTGTCTATTTATTGTACGGATACCATGGGAATTCCGGCGGCTTTGGTAGGCACCCTGCTGGCAGCAAGTAAAATCTTTGACGGTTTTACAGATCTGATCGCAGGTTATATCGTGGACAATACAAACAGCCGCTGGGGAAAAGGGAGGCCGTACGAGCTTGCACTGCTGTTCGGCTGGATCTGTACCGTTCTGCTGTATTCCTGCCCTCAGGGACTGAGTATGACGGTAAAATGCATATGGCTGTTCAGCATGTATGTGCTGACAAATTCTATATTTTACACATTGCTAAAGGCAAATGGAACCCCTTATCTGGTGCGTGCATTCAAGACAGAAGATGAGATCGTATCGTTGTCTACCATCGGAAATATCATGACATTCGGCGGAGTCTTGATTTTTAATGTCACGTTTCCGATCATGATGGCAAAACTGGCAACATCCGCCGCAGGATGGAGGACGCTGGTGCTGATCTTTGCAGTTCCTCTCTGTGCATTCGGTATGCTGCGTTTCTTCTTCATTAAAGAAACCGTGAAGGTAGAAACAAGTGAAAAAGCAAATGAACGTGTGAAATTCAGCGATATGTTCGAGGTATTAAAGTCGAACCGCTACGTATGGATACTTGCGCTTTCCGGATTTGCACTGAATTTTGTGACAAGTCTGGGCGTACAGACCTATTATTTTAAATACATTGTCGGAGACCTGAGTGTCATGAGTTTCATGGCATTTTCCCAGGTGATCGCACTTCCGTTTTTGCTGATCTTCCCTTCTTTTGTAAAGAAGTATTCCGCAAAAATTCTCGTCATGCTCGGATTTATTGTCAGTGCAGGCGCGGCATTGCTCAATTTCTTTGCGTATGACAATGTACCGCTTTTGATATTGGCAGCGATCATCATCGGTATTGGAAGCATGCCGACCAGTTCCATGCAGTCTATCCTGACGATCGAGTGTGCGGATTATAACGAATGGAAGGGCATGCGCAGACTGGAGGGCACGATCGGAAGTGTGCGCGGATTTGCAGGCAAGATCGGTTCCGGACTTGGAGCAGGCGCCACCGGCATCCTGCTGGGAATGTCCGGATATATCAGCCAGGAAGGCGCGGTACAGCCGGGAAGCGCATTGATGATGGTGCGTATGCTTTACAGCCTGGTACCGATGGGCCTGTACTTACTGGTGGCATTGTCCATGAAGTTCTATGATCTGGATAAAAAACTGCCGCAGATCCGCAGGGACATTGAAGTAAAACGGGGGAAGGTGACTGCAGAGTAACCAGACATTCTGTACCGGATTCAAAAGATGGAGAATGTACATATGGAAGAAATTTTAAATTCAGTAGAAAGAAGACTTTGGCTGTATATGGGAATGATCCATAGTGTCAGCGGAATGTGGACCTGGTGTTTTTCCGAAAGCGGGGACTTGTATTACACCAGCTGCCCCAATGAGGAGGAGTTGAAGCAGTTCTTTTATATCGGAGGCTGCATGGATTACGCGATACAAGAGGGAAGCACACTGTCCCATCCGTTTATGATGAATGATACTCTGGGAATGGTATGGGCGGGCGAGTATGCACAGTTCGGCAGCGAAAAGCGGCTGGTTGTGATCGGTCCGGTCTTTTATCTGGATACCTCCATGCAGTATGTCGGTGAGAAGATGAAAGAGCTGAACCTCTCCGTCCAGATGCGGGCAGGCTGTATGAAGATCCTGAGTACCGTGCCGGTAGTCCCGATGACGCTGTTTATGAATCAGATCCAGTCGCTGCATTATATGATCACATTGGAAGAAAGCAAAAACCTTGCTCTGAGTTTTCAAAATGTAGAGGAAGAGACAGTACATAAAGAGTCATCTTCCGATAAAAGCAGATTGATAGATTATGAGAATAACCATATGCAGGAAGAGTTACTCCTTCAATGTATCCGGGACGGCAATGAAAATTATCTGGAAGCGTTTGAACATATCAAGCTGGTGCATACAGACCAGATGCATGTGGAGAACCCGCAGAGACATTTTTCAAATGTATTGATCATTTTTACCGCATTGTGTGCCAGGGCTGCGGTCGAAGGCGGACTGCCGCCCAGGATCGCGAAAGAGATCGAATGGAAATATGTCAACCAGATAGAAAAGCAAAAGACCATCATCGGCCTTACCAATCTGAATAGAGCGATGATGGATGAATTTGTTGCCAGGGTCAATGAATCAAAAAACAGCTGCGGTATTTCCAAACAGATCAAGGAATGCTGTGCATATGTGAAGAATCATTTCACAGAAGCGCTGACATTGGAACGGATCGCGAAAGAAGTCGGGTACACAGAGTATTACCTGACCCGGAAGTTTCAAAAAGAGATGGGGATCAAACTTCTGGATTATATCAAAGAAGTCCGGTTGGAATATGCGAAGGTGTGGCTTGCGACAACGAATAAATCTGTTCAGGATATCAGCAGCGAACTGCAGTTTGGTGCGCGGAGCTATTTCAGCCGGGTATTCAAAGATAAGAACGGAATGACTCCGGCCGAATATCGTGACCGTATGTGGAATGGAGGGAACAAAAGTGAAGCTGAAAGAAAAGATTGATATGATCCAGTTTTTGAGAAATATACAGAAATGCAGTTCGGATGTCTGGTTTTTATCAGATGAAGGAGACCGGCTGAATCTGAAGTCAACATTGTCACAGTATATATTTTCATCCATTACGAATCAGCAGAAAATGATACAAAGCGGTAACATTGAATGTGCCGACGAAGGAGATTACCAAGTGCTGGCTGCATTTTTGAAATAAGCTGTTGAAAGCCCGCAAAAAACTTACATTTAGGGCTTGACATAATAGGAAGGAGAAAGTTTGAAATGAAAAAAGAAATATACGATGCAAAATCAGATCCGTCATATCAGAATCCGTTTATTGATGTGGAAGAATGGAGAGAACGGGAAACGGCAGACGGCAGAAAAATCCCATATTTATATGTACACGGCGGTTTTGCGGAAAAAGGTGTAAAGTTCAGTTTTTGTTTTCCATCAAAGGAAACATTCAGGGGAAGATTCTTCCAGTACCTGTCCCCTTTTCCGGGGCCGGATGAGGAAATGGCCTCTTTGAATAAAACAGGGGAAGACGACCAGATCGCTTTTTGTCTGGAGAACGGAGCGTATTTTGTAGAGAGCAACATGGGCTCAAAGCAGATGTTCGGCGGAAGCGCAGAACCGCATCTGGTGTGGAAATCAAGCGCGGCTGTAGCGGAATATTCCAGAGTGAAAGCAATGGAAATCTATGGCTGTGAACGTCCGTATGGCTATGTGCACGGCGGAAGCGGCGGCGCATACAAAAGCATTGCGGGAATTGAAAATACAAATGCATGGGACGGAGCGGTACCCTGTGTTATAGGCTCCCCGGTATCACTGCCGAATACGATCACCCTTCATGCACAGGGACAGAGAACCCTGAGAAGAGTGTTCGGGAAGATTGTAGATTCTCTGGATGCCGGCGGAAGCGGAAATATGTATGACGGCCTGACGGACGACGAAGCTTTCATGCTGAAAGAAGTGACGGCGATGGGTTTCCCGCCGAGAGCCTGGTTTTTGGAAGCAGGCGGATTTATCAATGACGGCTCTCTCCCGGTGCAGATTCCCCATGTAAAGCAGGGCGATCCAAAATATTTTGAGGATTTCTGGAATATACCGGGATACTTGGGTGCGGACCCGAACGGAAACGCGGTACGTGATAGACTTCAGTTTACCGGAATCATCAAGGGCGTGCATCTTCCGGGAGAAAAGGTAGAGATCGCCAAAGATGATATCAACGGGATTGACAATGCATGGAAAAAGATGATGGCCGACGGAAGCAATGCCTGGATCGAGATGGAAGAGGTCCCACAGGGAGAAAATCTGTATCTGTATGGCGTAGATATCAGGATTGAGACCGGCGAGGCAGCAGGGACAACATTGACATTGGGAAGTATTCATGGAAATTGTCTTGTACTGGGGATGTGCTTCGGAAATCCGGATCTCAATGCAGTATTATCCAAGATCCGGCCGGGAGATACATTGAAGCTCGATAACTCGGACTATATCGCGATTCAGTCCTACTATCGTCATCAGGTGCCGGCTGATCTGAGTTTTCATGCATGGGACCAGTTCCGTGACGGAAACGGGCAGCCGACGATTCCTCAGCGTGCCAGTGTGATGGGATATGATCTGACCGGAACCGGGACCGTGCAGGATGGGTGTATCCAGGGCAAGGTGATCGTGATCCAGTCTATGATGGATGAATCCACCTGTCCCTGGTGCGGCGACTGGTATCGAAACAAGGTGATCGAAGCAAAGGGAAATGAAGAGGATTTTCGCTTATATTATATGGACCGGTGTATGCACGGCAATGTGTCATGGCTGGAAAACAACATGGTCACCAATTATCTGGGGGCAGTGTATCAGTCCCTTTTGGATCTCAGCGACTGGGTAGAGCGCGGAATTGAACCGAGAAAGAGTTCCTCCTATCGCCTGGACCAGGATGGGCAGATTTATCTGGCAAAATCGGCCAGAGAGAGGAACGGCCTTCAGCCGGTTGTATCCATGACTGCAAATGGAGTGACCTGTGCCAGAGTGAAGGTGGGTGAGCCGGTGAAATTGCAGGTCTGTGCGGAAGTACCAAAAGGAAGCGGAGAAGTGACTGCGGTGGATTATGATTTCATATCCGATGAGAGCCTGTCGATGGAGAAGAAAGAACTGACGACATTCCAAAATAAAGGTGTGTTTGAACGTACAGTAAATGAAGAGATACACGGTGCGGTATCCGAGATCACCCACACTTATGACAAGCCGGGAACGTATTTTGCATCTGCCAGAGTGAAGGTGAACCGCGACGGAGATGCAGAGAAGCTCTTTACGCAGGTGAAGAATCTTGCGAGGGTCAGGATCATTGTAACAGAGAAGGACATGTGAAACACTGATGTGGCTGCACGAAAAAAGGCGGCAGCTGCGCTGGTATGAGGCGTATATCAGGCCGGCATGGGAAGCGGTGATGGAAGAGAATGAATGGGAGAATAGATGTCACAATATATAAAAAAGTATCATTTTTTTCAATATTTTTCGTCAATGTGATCTGATAAACTGAATCTATCAGATCACAAAGGAAAGGAATGAAGAAAATGGAAAACAAAAAGTATTTGACTCTATGGGGCAAGATCGGTTATGGCATGGGGGACAGCGCATGGTGCTTTATCAGCTGTATCATTTCCAGCTTTATGCTGATCTATCTGACGGATACGGTAGGAATGAACGCAGGTATCGTGGGCTCCCTGATGATGGCGGCGCGGATCTTCGACGGTATATCAGACATCATCTTTGGAAGGCTGCTGGATAAGACACATACCAAAATGGGAAAGGCAAGGCCGTGGATGTTCTGGTCCATCTTCGGGGCGTCGATCTCACTGGTGGCATTGTTCAGTATTCCTACAAGCTGGGGCGACACGGCCAAATATGTATATTTCTTTATCTTTTACATGCTGGCCAATACGGTGTTTTATACAAGCGGCTATATTGCATATTCCACGCTGATGTCATTGATCACGAAGAACAGTGAGGAACGGGTACAGATCACCGCGTACAGGACGATTGCGGGAAATCTTTCTTATATGATCTTAGGTTCGATTTCCGTAGGCGCGGTTGCGGCGCTCGGCGGGGGAGCGGCAGGCTGGAGAAATCTTGCGCTGGTCTATGCGGTGATCGCGATCGTGATCAATACGGTGGCGGTATTCTCCTCGAAGGAACTGCCGGAGGAGGGAGACGCACCGGAGGAAAAGAGCGGCGCAGTGCAGAAGGGCGAGAGCCTCGGCAGCGTGGTAAAGGCGGTTTTAAAATGCCGGTATTTTTATTTCCTGCTGGCGATCATGGCACTATTGTATGCGTTTGCAACCATCTTCCAGACCTCGGCCGTGTACTATGCAACCTATGTCCTCGGAGATACAGGACTCTTAAGCGTATTGGTGACAGTCAATTACGGAGTGACCATGGCGGCATCATTTTTAGTGCCACTGGCCATTAAGAAAATGGATGTGTATAAAACCAGCATCGGCGGAATGTTTATCGGGCTTGCGGGCCGTGTGCTCACACTGGCAGGCGGAATGATGAGTACCATGGGGATCATATTGCTCGGGATCGCAGTCGCGACGATCGGAACAGCGGTGATCCAGACATTATCTTATACGATGATGGCATCTACCTCCGAGTATGTATATCTGAAAGACCGGGTTCACGCCAACGGGATCATCTTTTCCTGCTCCTCCATGGGGATCAAGGTGGGCAGCGGAATCGGCAGCGCCCTGTGCGGTATTCTGCTTGAGATGGGCGGCTATGTGGCGAATGCGGCGCAGCAGTCCCAGTCCTGTATCAACATGCTGAACTTTTTGTTCCTGTGGTTCCCGATCATTGTGACAGGGATCTCCATCGTGATCCTGTTCTTTATGGATGTAGACAAGCAGGTAGAAAAATTGAGAAAGGAAGCGTAAGATATGATCTGTGAGAAAGTAAAGCTGTATGAGAACAGGGACGACGTGACCTTATCCACGTACATCTTGGATGATTCCGTGGAGATGCTGGACGGAGGAAAAAAAGGTGCGGTTTTGATCTGTCCGGGAGGGGCATACCTCTACTGCTCGGATCGGGAAGGAGAACCGGTGGCGATGGCATTTTCAGCAATGGGATATCAGACGTTTGTCCTCCGCTATTCCGTTTACAATGAAAATAAAGGGGTCAATACATTGGAGCATATTATGCCGGATATGAACGAGCCGTGGGAAGAGAAAGAGGATGTCCTGTTTCCCGGACAGCTTCGGGATGTAGGAAAGGCAATGCTTTATATCCGAGAGCACGCGGAAGAATGGCGGATCGATATGGATAAGGTGGCGTTATGCGGATTTTCCGCAGGGGCCTACACCAGCGCCATGTATTCCGTATACTATGACAAGCCCATTGTGACGGATTTCCTGGGGATCGATGCAAAGGGCATCCGGCCGGCAGCAGCCATCCTGGGTTATACATTGAGCGATTATGTATCCTTAATGTCTGTGGATCCAAAGGAAAATCCATTGTTTGGAGCCAGTATCCGTGCCTATACAGGAAAAGCGCAGATGGAGGACAGAAAACAGGCAGAAGAGCTGAGCCCCTGTTTCCTGGTGAATGAGAATACACCGCCCATGTTCCTGTGGGCGACAGCCAGAGACCAGCTTGTAGATCCGGAGCATACACTGAAAATGGCAATGGCGCTGAATCAGCATAAGATTCCCTATGAGCTTCATATCTTTGAAGACGGACCGCATGGAATGGTCCTGGGAACCTATGCGACGGCAGCATGGAAGGACCACCTGGATACCAATCTTGAAAACTGGATCCATCTGGCGGACAAGTGGCTTCAAAAAAGAATGGCGCCGGAATTCAACGGGGACTATCAGGGATTTTGAGCCGGTAAAATAGAAAAATGAATCGAAGAGAGATATCATTGAGAAAAGGCGGCAGTTCATGATATCTCTTTTTGGCATAGGGGGGATCATAATGAAATTTAAACAACAGACGGGGGTTCCGTTTGTAAAATATCTGAATCAATACCGTGTGGACCGGGCAGAGGAACTGATCCGAAATACCAATTTAAAGGTTTATGAGATCGCGGAAAAAGCGGGGATTCAGGATTATACGTATTTTACACAGGTGTTTCGGAGTATCAAGGGAATCTCTCCTTCAGAGCTGCGCAGAAATAAAAAATCACAGGGGGATTGTGATGAGAAAATGGTTTGACGACTGTTCTTTGACAAAGAAAGCAAATATTCTGCTGCTTCTGTTTGTGATCGTACCATTCTTTTTGTTTGGAATGATACTGATGCTGTGGGTATATCGTACCAATATCTCTGAGCTGTATACGGAAAATGATGATGGACTGAGAGCCGGAATACAAAAGCTGGAGCAGTGTTATTCGCAGATCGAAGCACTGCCGATCGAATGTATGCAGAATGAACCTCTGCAGAGGATCGGTGCCAACCGCACGGTCGGAAAGGATTATGTAAAAGTGCGGGAATGGCTGGATGAAATCTATGAGTCCGCTTCATGGTATCAGAATATCAGCATTTCCCTGAACAATGGAAAACGGTTTCAGGCCGGAACCTATGTGAAAGAGGACGCTGAATCTGTCCTGGGACAATTAGGAGATCAAAAATCCTTTTGGATGACAGGAGAAGATCCCGTATATTCCCTGAAATCCGGCCAGATGAACCAGGAAGAAATATTGACATTTTATGCGGCGATCGATCCTTATTATTATAGGGAAGAAAAAAGTCCGATAGGAAGCATCAGTATCCGGTTGAAGGAACAGGAGATCAGCAGCCTATATGAAGAAGAATTGGAAAATGGGTATCGATCGGTCTGCCTGTTCGATCAAAACGGGTGGATCATTTCATCAAGTGATAAAGCAGCACTGTGTAAAGAGGATGTGTACCAATCCGCCGTATTCAAAAAAATGCAGGGAAAAGCACGAGGTATGTTCTGGTATGGGAAACAGATTATTTTCTTTCATCAGAGTCCGATGACAGGAGGATATCTGGTGGAGGAGATTCCTTTGATCATTTTTTACAGAAATATCTGGATCATGCTGTCATTATTGTTTTGCGCGGTTTTGCTGTGTATCCTATTTTGCATCATATTCAATAAAATACAGAAGCGGTATGTCATACAGCCCGTCTTTGGACTTGTGGATGCCTTTGGAGACATGGAAAGGGCTGAATTTGTGACGATACCGGATGTGCAGAGAAAAGATGAGATCGGCATCCTGCAGAAAGCGTTCAACCAGATGACAGAGAGGCTTGATAACCTGATCAATCAGGTCTATCGGATAGACTACGAGAAACAGGAGGCGCAGCTTCGGGCATTGACAGAGCAGATCAATCCTCATTTTTTATATAACACACTGGATTCCATTCACTGGAAGGCAATCCGGAATAAGGATCTGGACGTCGCGGAGCAGATCCTGGCTTTGTCTGACGTATACCGATATTTATTGAATCAGGGAAAAGAGATGATCCGGATCCGGGATGAGGTGAGGTTCCTGGAAAAATATCTGTATCTGATGAGGATGCGTTATGGACAACGAGTTGCCTGGAAGAGCGAGGTGTCTGATGATACGCTGGAGCTGATGATTCCCAAGCTGATCATCCAGCCCCTGATCGAAAATGCGATCGTCCATGGGATCGAACCATCCCCGGAAGGCGGCAGTGTGATCCTGCAGATATACAGAAACAAGGGAGAGCTAGTGATTGACGTGGAGGACACCGGAGTTGGGTTTGGCCGGGATCTGTCCCTGCGCAATGATGAGATCCATACACTGGAAGGGGCATTTGCACTGAAAAATATGAACAGCAGGCTCAAGCTCCATTTTCCGGATGGATATGAATATTGGGTAAAGAGCAGTCAAAGCGGCGGGAGCCATATCGTGATAAAGATTTGCCTGGAAGCAGCATAAAATATCGTAAAAAAGACAGGGGGCAGGGACAGACATGAGGCTGATGATCATTGATGATGATGACCAGATCAGGGACGGAATGGCATATGGGATTCAGTGGGACAACCTGGGAATTGATCAGGTGGAGTGCTGCCGGAATGGAAAAGAAGCTTTGGATATCCTGATGCATGGCGGGTATGAGCTTGTGATCACGGATATCAGCATGCCGGTGCTCTCAGGGATCGAGCTGATGAAGCTGGTAAAAGAGAAGCTGCCCGACATACATTTTATCCTGATCAGCGGGTATAAGGAGTTTGAATACGCACAGGCCGGAGTGCGTTACGGCGCGGATGACTATATTTTAAAGCCGATCCATCTCGATGAACTGATCGACACAGTAACAAATGTGATCCGGAAAATAGAAAGACAGCAGGAAGATACAAAAAACCGGGCGGTACAGGAACGGGCGGAAAAAGAACGGCTGATGAAACAGATCATACAGGGACAGATCACAGACGAACGGACCATCCGAAACATCTTGAAGGAAGGCTGCGGCTTTCCAAGGATCGATGCGTTGATCGGCGCCGCAGTGAGAAGCAGTCATCAGGAGTTCCGCTGGGAATATGGGGGAGAGGGCTGGGAGCTGTTTAATAAAAAAGTGACAGAGCATTTAGCCGGATATACCTATACCGGAACCATTTTAAATGAAAGAGAAATGTTTTGGCTGATCGATGTTCCGGATTCTACACTGCGGATCTTTCATTTACAACAGCAGATCCGGAAGATGCTGGATGATATCAACCGAAGATGTGAGCAAAACAGTTTTTCAATCGGGATCTCAGAGGCAGGATATCCGAAGGATATTCCGCATTTGTATGCATGTGCGGAAAAAGCCCTGGAAGGCCAATGGTTCACGGAAAAAGGGAGGTGCCTGTTCTATCAGGACTGTTTCGGGGGCTGCCAGAAGGAAATTCAAACCGAAGAATGGAATCAGGAGATCTTACAATATATAAAAGAAGGAAATCAGGAGAAACTAAAAAAATGCCTGGATAATATTGGAGAACAACTGATGCAGTGCAGGAAAGCTTCTGTACAGGAATTTTTTTTTCAGAATATGATGTATGTGACCAGAAAATTTGAAAGAGTGACCTTGAGTCAGGAGATCCGCAGGCAGATGGATACATCAGAATCTTTCGCCGAGTGTATGGAGATATGGACGGTTTTTTTACAGGAGGTCATACAAAGATATACTGTATCGAAAAAATACAGCAGAGAGATTTGGTCGGCGTTGGAATATATTGCCGGACATTATATGGAGAAGATCACGACAGAGGATCTGGCAGAACATCTGGAGATATCGTCAGGACATTTCAGCAGACTGTTCAAGAAACAGGTGGGAGTATCCTTCGTAAAATATCTGAACCAATACAGAATGGATCAGGCAGAGGAGCTTTTAAGGAATACAAACCTCAAGGTCTATGAGGTGGCAGAGAGGGTGGGGATTCCGGATTATATCTATTTTACGCAGGTATTCCGGAGCATCAAAGGAATGGTGCCTACGGATATCAGGAAATAAAATATCAAAATATCTGATAAAGTGTCAGTTTTTTCAAATATCTTGCTTTTTTGAAAATTGCTATACTGGTATCAGCAAATGAAAAACACCAAAAAAGGAGGAAAAAGAAAATGATGAAGAGAAAACTGGCAGGATTGCTGAGTATGGTACTGATGTGCAGTCTTTTGGCGGCAGGATGCGGAGGCTCAGGAGGCTCCGAAGATGAGGGGGCATCTGAAAAAACTGATGCGGAAGAGAGCAAACCGACAGTGACGCTGATGATCGAAGTCGGAGGCTTTCCGGGTTTGGAACTGGCCGTCGATATGGCGCAGGAAAAATTCCCGGAATATAACATCATTTCAAAGGAATGGTCGATCGATGGGGTCAAGAAGGCGATCAAGACTACCCAGGCAGCAGGCGGCGATGAGAGCATTGATATTGCGTTCAACAGCTCCACAGGAATTCTCGGATTTGCGGAATCGGGTCTGCTGACAGATCTGCAGCCGTATCTGGACGAGGATTCTGAATGGGGAGGGCTTTTTGAAGAGAGTATGCTTCAATCCTGTACCTACGAAGACGATGTATATGGAATTCCATGGCAGGCAGCCTATCCGGTATTGGTAGCGAACGCGGATATTTTTGAAGAATTAGAGATTGAGATCAAAGACGACTGGACCTATGATGATCTGATGGATGTCTTTGAGAAACTGAAGGAGAACGGATATTTCGGCCTGGGTGTCAGTTCCGGATATAATGCATGGCTTCTGCGTCAGTCCTACTTAAATGGATTTGAGACGGAAGAGGAGCTGGACGCATTTAACCGCGGAGAAGTACCTGTGACGGATGAAAAGGTTGTGGAAGCATTTGACAGGGTAAAGGCATTATATGAAAACAATTATTGCTATCCGGGAGAGGGTGCGATCGCGGCTACGGATGATGAATGCAAAGTCGGTATGACAAATGGAAAAATAGCTTTGTATGCCTCTACCAACAGCGCGGCAACAGTACTTATTGAAGAATGCGGGATCGAAAATGCCAGAATCGTGAATTTCCCGTCTTTCAGCAACTACTCTACGGCAAACCTGCTTGGAGCGCCGGATGTGTATATTGTTCCATCGAATGCGTCAAATCCGGAGGCAGTAAAAGAAGTGCTGAAATATCTGACGAGTGAAGAAGTGCTGACTGCAATGGCAAATGTAGGGGTCGTTGTTCCAATGAAGGAAGTAAAGACAGAGGATCCGAGTTATTCGGAGTACTCAAAGGATATGGGAAGGCTGCATTCCCATGATTTCGGCAACCTGTCAGATGAAATCGGAGATTATATCAGTACCGGCACGGCGGTGACAAACTATCTGTATGATGGAGAGGCGGCATTGGAGGAATTGGAGCAGATGAGAAAAACTGCGGTGGGAGAATAATTCCGGAATGAAGCGTATGAGGAAACAGAGAAAAAGGGACATAGGGAAATTTATGTCCCTTTTTGTGTAAAAACGTTTGTACAGATATTTATACCCAAAGGGCATCCCATAACGCATGTCCCTGCGGGACGGGCTGACTTCGTCCAATAAGGTATGTATGATCGAGAAAGGAATATGATGAGACAGAAAAAAGTGAAAAAACAAACAATGATAGGCATTCTTTTCCTGATTCCGGCCGCGTTATTTATTTTGATCTTTATGATCATTCCGCTGGTCTGGAATCTGGGACTGTCATTTTGTGAATGGAATGGAAATTCCAGTGTGAAATTTGTTGGATTTGATAATTTTAAGACTCTTTTGACCACCAAGGCGGTTACGTCGTCTCTGCGTAAGTCTGTGTTTATTGCGTTGGTATCGACTGCCGTGGGTATGGGGCTTGGTATCTTATATGCGCTCTTTTTGTACCGCCTTCGGAAAAAGGAACAGACGGTTTTCCGGTTTATCTTCTTTAGTCCGGCCATGCTGCCCCTTTCCGTAGTCGGAATCCTGTTTATTTTTGTGTTTGCAAGTGATTCCGGAATCCTGAACAGCCTGCTCGGGATCGTTGGGCTGGAAAGCCTGCAGCGCCCCTGGCTGGGGGATCCGAAGCTTTCCCTGTGGGTGATCGGGATCATACAGGGATGGAGGCAGGCCGGTGTGATCATGATCCTGGTTACGACAGCGATCCTGGCGCTTCCGCAGAGCCTGTTTGAGAATGGGAAATTAGAGGGATGTACCTATTTAGGGGATGTGAGATATATTATCCTTCCGTTGATCAAGCCATCCTTGAACCTGCTGCTTTACACGACTCTGATGTCCGGATTTAAGACCTATGATATGGTTTATGCCATGACAAAGGGCGGCCCGGGGGAGATGACCTATACGGCGCCGATGAAGATCGTACAGCTGGGCTTCAGCTATAACAGATACGGAGAGGCAGCAGCCCTGGGAACCATTTTGACAGTCGTTGCGACAGTATTTATCCTGCTGTCGAGATATGCAATGCGGGGGGAAAATTATGAATACTAAAAAAAAGGATGTGTCGGTGTGGGTCATTCGTTTTATCCTGATCCTCTTTGCAATATGCAGCGTATTTCCGCTTATTTTCGCTGTGCTTACTTCGTTGAAGAATAATCAGGAATTTTATAAGAATATCTGGGCACTGCCGGAATCCCTGAAATTTGAAAACTATGTGACTGCGGTCATCGACGGAAAAATCGGGGAATATGCCGTTAACAGTATTGTGATCTCCGCAGTCTCCCTGTTTCTGGTGCTGCTTGTGGCGATTCTGGCGGCCTACGCGTTATCCAGGATGAATATTCCCGGAGCAACGATGTTTCTTGTGGGATTGATCTTAATCCAGATCCTGCCCACAGAATCCCTGATCATTCCGGAGTATATGATCGTATCCAGGCTTGGGCTTCTGAAAACAAAGTACTGGGCGATGATCCTGCCGTATGTGGGCTGGATGCTTCCGGGAACCATAGTGATCCTGGCAAACTTTTTTAAAACCATCCCCATGGAATTGATCGAAGCAGCCAGGATTGACGGGGCATCCGAGTTTAAGACGATGACAAGGATCATTGCTCCGCTGATGAAGTCGTCCATTGCCACGTGCCTTGTGTTTGATTTCTGCTTTGTGTGGGGGGAACTGATGTGGGCCCAGATCGCAACCCTTGTAAAAGAAGAAGGCATTCCCCTGACCATCGGTCTTTTGAACTTCAAGGGGCTGTATTCCACAGACTGGGGAGCAACCGCGGCGGCAATCTGTATCATTACGCTTCCGCTGTATGTATTATTCCTGTTTACGCAGAAATATTTTATCGAAGGACTGACGGCGGGAAGCGTCAAAGGATAATAAATCAATTGGAAATGTGAGGGAAAAAATATGTGGAATCATGCGGTATGGCTTGGTGTGCCAAAACAGGAACTGAAAAAATGGAACATCCTGGAGGGAGACCTGACGGGAAGATTTGCTTATTATCGATGTGAAGTAAAGCTGGATGAGCCTGCAGAACTGACTATAGACATTTCGGCGAATTCCCGTTACCGTCTCTGGGTAAATGAAAGACCTGTTTTGTCAGGACCATGCAAAGGGGATTTGTACCGGCATTATTATGAAACCGTGGACTTAACGGAATATCTCAAAATCGGAAAAAATATTTTGGCTGTTCAGGTCTTGTACAGCAATGCGTATTCAGCAGTAAAGCAGACGGATGAGCGTGCCGGGATTTTCGGCGTGCTTACGCCGGGCGGCGGACACCGGTTGGCAGTAGAGGGGGAACTGCGAAATGAGGATGGAAAAACGGTTGGAAGCGTGACTACAGGTTCTGCGGATTGGAAGGTCTATCTGGACGGAAGCTTCTATCTGAAATCTTATGCGGTTACAGAAAATCTGGGAGCGGTATGCGAGGAACTGGATTTTCAAAAGCTGCCGGGAAATTGGAAAACAGAAGCCTGTGACACTTCGGGTTGGAGCCTGCCCTGTGAACTGGAAGAAGTAAAAACCGACAGTTTTTTTGAATCCGTAGGCCTTTGCTCATGTGAGATAAAGAAGTAAAAGAAGTGTAAAAAATTTTGCCGTTCCCTGTCCGGCTGACTGCCGGACGG
>VSNK01000070.1:6585-20305 GCA_009774255.1 Faecalicatena sp. | reverse complement strand
AATCGCAAGAGCAATCCCCATTGCCGCAGGCAATTTTCATGGGATTGCGGCGTAACTACGAAGGTACTGAGTAGTTATGATATTGTGTCAGAGAGTCCGGCACGGATAAGATTTTCCGGAAGAAAAGGATTTTGACGGAATCATTTCCGGAGTACAAGAGTTAGGAGGAAGCAGGGATGAATGGAATATTAGCCTCAAGCGGATCAGGGGCAGCAGGATTAGGCAGTATTTTTGTGATGTATGCAGTCGTCATCGGTGTATTCTGGTTCTTTTTGATGCGGCCGCAGAAGAAGGAGCAGAAAAGGGTTCAGGGAATGCTTGCCACCATGGAGATCGGGGACACGGTGCTTACCACCAGTGGGTTTTACGGCGTGATCATTGATATCTCTGATGAGGCGGTGATCGTGGAATTCGGAAGCAACAAGAACTGCCGGATTCCGATGCAGAAGTCGGCGATCGCCCAGCTCGAAAAGCCAGGCACGGAATAAAACAGAATAAGCAAAAAAACCGGATGGATTCGATTGATTCATCCGGTTTTTTATTCTATAGGAAACTTCTCCGAATTTTCCTATAGAATAAAAACCCTCCGGGGAGAGCGCTGTACGCGCATAAGGAAAATGGCTGCTGTCGCAGCCGCGCTTCAGCGTGAGTGTGCGTCAAGACGCACACTTTTTTAAGAAAACATGTCATTTTCCAAATGAAAGGGTTGAAACGGCTGAAAAAATGCTGTATGATAACGAATGGCATTTTTATTTTGTAACATAGTAAAGTGAATGGTTCTCGGCAGAATGCGCGGCCGGAGAGCCGGGGCGGGGAACCGCAAAGCTTGGACGGGAAGGAAGAATGGATTATGAGGTTGAATATCGGTGTGATCAAGGGCGATGGAATCGGGCCGGAGATCGTGACGGAAGCAATGAAGGTCCTGGACAGGACAGGAGAAGTCTACGGACATGAGATGCATTACACACAGCTTTTGATGGGCGGAGCCTCCATTGATGTGCATGGAGTTCCATTGACAGATGAGACGATTGAACTGGCAAAGTCCAGCGACGCCGTATTGATGGGATCCATCGGAGGGGACGCAAAGACCTCTCCCTGGTACAGGTTAGAACCATCGAAGAGGCCGGAGGCAGGACTTCTCGGGATTCGTAAGGCGCTGAATCTGTTCGCGAATCTCCGTCCGGCAGTTTTATATGAGGAGCTCAAAGGGGCGTGTCCTTTGAAGGAGGAGATCACCCGGGGCGGATTTGATATGATGATTATGCGCGAGCTGACAGGAGGACTGTATTTCGGGGAGCGTTCCACAGAGGAGATAGATGGCGTCCTGACAGCACATGATACGCTTACATATGATGAGAACGAGATCCGCAGGATCGCGAAGCGTGCCTTTGATATCGCGGCGAAGCGGCGCAGGAAGGTGACCAGTGTGGATAAGGCAAATGTGCTGGATTCATCCCGGCTGTGGAGAAAGGTCGTGGAAGAGGTCGCCGCAGAATATCCGGAGGTAACCCTGGAGCATATGCTGGTTGACAACTGTGCCATGCAGCTGGTAAAGGATCCGAAGCAGTTCGATGTGATCCTGACGGAGAATATGTTCGGAGATATCCTGTCGGATGAAGCCAGCATGGTCACAGGCTCCATCGGGATGCTGGCCTCCGCGAGCCTCAATGAGACCAGGTTTGGCCTCTATGAGCCCAGCGGCGGTTCTGCGCCGGATATCGCGGGAAAGGGAATCGCGAATCCCATCGCGACCATTCTTTCGGCTGCGATGATGCTCAGGTTCTCGTTTGATCTGGACAAAGAGGCAGAGGCAATAGAACATGCGGTATCCCAGGTGTTAAAGGATGGTTACCGCACCATAGACATCATGTCAGAGGGAAAGACGCAGATCGGCACCCGTGAGATGGGAGATCGGATCTGCGGGTATATCGGATAGACAGATACGTTACAGTTCACTGGCCAGCCAGCGAACTGTAACGTATCCGGCCTATTTAAAATTGCCTTACGGCAAGAGGCCGGATTCCATCCCTAGTATAAACCGATTTAAATACCTTTCTGTTTCACTGAGGATGCTTTTTCGAGAGTGCATGTGTAAAAATGCAGGCGTAGCGGGCTACGCTGAGGCTTTTACACATGTGCTATCGGGAAAGCAGACCAGTGAAACGTAAGGTTATTTAAATTGGGTTATACTAGTACATCGAATAATAAGTAACCAGCCCAATGACTTGCCTGATTTTCCATCTGCTGCGTTGTCGTCAATCGACGTAGCCACCGCTACGCCTCATTCCTCCGCCTTGCATATGAAAAATCATTCTGCGTCATTTGGCTAGAAACTTATTTTTCGATGTACTAGTATAACCCAATTTAAATAACCTTACGTTTCACTGGTCTGCTTTCCCGATAGCACATGTGTAAAAGCCTCAGCGTAGCCCGCTACGCCTGCGTTTTTACACATGCACTCTCGAAAAAGCATCCTCAGTGAAACAGAAAGGTATTTAAATCGGTTTATACTAGTACATCATTGCATTAATCTTGAAGCAATAGTACTCGATATTCGTGTCAGCTGTGCGTCTGCTAACCGACGGTGTAGTGGGCTACACCTAGGTTAGCAGGCGTGCAGATGGCGCGGATAGCGAGTGCTGATTACTCAAGAATTAATGCAATGATGTACTAGTACAGCATTGCGTATATAATGGTGAATAATGTGCCTGATATTTTTGTCAGGACAAGGCGGAGGAAAGAGGCGATGCGGTGGCATCGTTGATTGACGACAACGCAGTGCTGGCAGAAATAGCAGGTGCAGAATTCACCGTTAATTACGCAATGCTGTACTAGGCTTCCGAGTTGTAGGAAAATAACTGATACATCTTGACTTGTCTATTTCTCCGGCTGCACAGGTCAAAAAGCCTCGACGTAGCCGTAAGGAATCCACCATGCTACGCATGGTACCCCTTAGGGCAAGGCCCACTACGCCTGCGTTTTTTGACCTGCACATCCGAAGAAATATCCTGCGCAATCTGTATCACTTATTTTTCTACAACTCCTAAGGGAAAAGAATTTTTTTACATTGTACTGAAAAATACACATGGAAATATCTTGTATACAAAAAATGTTTGCGTTATAATCATATGTAGAAAAAGGAAAGGTGGCTTTTAAAATTATGGGATTCATTGATGAAATCAAAGTAAGAGCAAAGAAAGACATTAAGACAATCGTACTTCCGGAGACAGAAGACGAGAGAACTTACAAGGCTGCGGAGGCAGTTTTGAAGGAAGGGACAGCGAAGCTGATCCTGGTAGGAAGCAAGGAGCAGATCGAGAAGGTAGGAGCAGGATATGACATTTCCGGAGCAACGATCGTAGATCCTGCGACCAGTGACAAGACAGAGAGCTATATCGCGAAGCTGGTGGAATTACGTCAGAAAAAGGGTATGACGGAAGATCAGGCCAGGGAACTTCTTCTGAACAATTATTTATACTACGGCGTTATGATGGTGAAGATGGGCGATGCTGACGGTATGGTATCAGGCGCCTGCCATTCTACCGCAGATACCCTTCGTCCCTGCCTGCAGATTCTGAAAACAAAACCAGGCACAAAGCTGGTTTCCGCATTTTTCGTGATTGTTGTGCCGAACTGCGACATGGGCGCGGACGGAACCTTTATCTTCGGAGATTCTGGCCTGGAACAGAATCCGGATCCGGAGAAGCTGGCGAATATCGCAGTATCTTCCGCAGAGTCTTTCCGCGTACTGACAGGCAAGGAGCCGGTTGTGGCTATGCTTTCTCACTCTACAAAGGGAAGCGCAAAGCATGCGGATGTAGATAAGGTGGTAGAAGCGACCAGGATCGCTAAAGAACTGGCACCGGAACTGAAGCTGGACGGAGAACTGCAGCTTGACGCGGCGATCGTTCCTTCCGTAGGCGAATCCAAGGCGCCGGGCAGCCCGGTAGCAGGACATGCCAACGTCCTGATCTTCCCGGATCTGGATGCGGGAAATATCGGATATAAGCTGGCGCAGAGACTGGCTAAGGCAGAAGCATACGGACCGCTTACCCAGGGGATTGCCGCTCCGGTCAACGACCTCTCCCGCGGATGCAGCGCGGAAGATATCGAAGGCGTGGTTGCCATCACAGCGGTACAGGCACAGGGTTGAGAATAAGGTAACTACTCAGCACAGGATAGCGCATTTACTGCGCTATCCGTACGAAAACGTATAAATCGCAAGAGCAATCCCCATTGCCGCAGGCAATTTTCATGGGATTGCGGCGTAACTACGAAGGTACTGAGTAGTTACAACAAAAGAATGATCAGGAGGTGCCTGCGATGCAGCTGACAGGAGCAGACATAGTAATTGAGTGCTTGAAGGAGCAGGGCGTGGATACGGTCTTCGGGTATCCGGGCGGCGCGATCTTAAATGTATATGACGCGCTATACAAGCATAGTGATGAAATAAAGCATATCCTTACATCCCACGAGCAGGGGGCGGCCCATGCCGCGGACGGGTATGCGCGGGCCACCGGCAGGGTCGGGGTCTGTTTTGCCACCAGCGGACCGGGGGCCACCAATCTGGTGACCGGGATCGCTACCGCATATATGGATTCTATTCCCGTTGTGGCCATTACCTGCAATGTAGGGGTATCCTTGCTTGGAAAGGACAGCTTCCAGGAGGTGGATATTACCGGGATCACGATGCCGATCACCAAGCATAACTATATCGTAAAGGATGTGGAAAGCCTGGCGGATACGATCCGGAAAGCTTTCCGGATCGCACGTTCCGGAAGGCCGGGACCGGTGCTGATCGATATTCCGAAGGATGTGACCTCCAACAAGGCAGACTATATCAGGGCAGAGATCGAACCCTATATGCCGGATGCGGGACAGATTCAGGAGCAGGAGATCGACCGGGCTGTCGCCATGATCGAGAGAGCCGCGCGTCCCTATATCTTTGTGGGCGGCGGTACCGTGCTCTCAGGAGCCAGTGAGGAACTGATGGAATTTGTCAACAAGGTGGATGCGCCGGTCACGGATTCCCTGATGGGAAAAGGAGCATTTCCGGGAACCGATGAACGCTATACGGGAATGTTGGGCATGCACGGGACCAAGACCTCCAATTTCGGAGTCAGTGAATGCGATCTGCTGATTGTATTCGGCGCCCGTTTCAGCGACCGTGTCACAGGCAATACGCAGACATTTGCGAAAAAGGCAAAGATCCTGCAGTTCGACGTGGATCCTGCGGAGATGAATAAAAATGTGATCATCACCTCCGGGGTCACAGGGGATATCAAGGAAGCTCTCAAAAAGGTGAATCAAAAGCTTTCTCAGCAGTCTCACCCGGAATGGATGTCGAAGATTCAGGAGTATAAGCTGAAATACCCGATGAAATATCATCCGGATACGCTGACCGGACCCTTTGTTATCGAAGAGATTTACCGGCAGACAAAGGGCGACGCCCTGATCGTCACGGAGGTCGGACAGCACCAGATGTGGGCGGCGCAGTATTACCGCTACTCCAGGCCGAGGACACTTCTGACTTCGGGCGGCCTCGGTACCATGGGTTATGGACTGGGAGCCTCTCTGGGGGCCAAGATGGGATGTCCGGATAAAACCGTAGTCAATATTGCGGGGGACGGCTGTTTCCGCATGAATATGAATGAGATCGCGACAGCGGCACGGTATCAGATACCGATCATCGAAGTGGTGATCAATAACCATGTGCTTGGCATGGTGCGCCAGTGGCAGAACCTGTTCTACGGACAGCGCTATTCCGCGACTGTGCTCGATGACGGTGTGGATTTCGCGAAGCTGGCAGAGGCAATGGGGGCAGTGGGCATCCGTGTCACCACCCAGGAGGAATTCCGGGAGGCATTCGCGAAAGCGATGGAACAAAACCGCCCGGTACTGATCGACTGCCAGATTGATTCGGATGACAAGGTATGGCCGATGGTAGCGCCCGGAGCGGCGATCAGTGACGCGTTTGATGAAGAAGATCTGAAAAAATAAATCAGTGATATATCATTTAGGAGGAATGAAGTATGGGCAGAGTTTATAACTTTTCGGCAGGACCGGCGGTATTGCCGGAGGAAGTGTTGAAGGAAGCAGCAGAGGAAATGCTGGATTATAAGGGGACGGGAATGTCTGTTATGGAGATGAGCCATCGCTCCAAGGCTTACGAGGAGATCATTACGGAGGCAGAAGCGGATCTGCGGGAATTGATGGGAATTCCGGACAATTATAAGGTACTGTTTCTGCAGGGAGGCGCTTCCCAGCAATTTGCCATGATCCCGATGAACCTGATGAAGAATAAAGTGGCGGACTATATTGTGACCGGGCAGTGGGCGAAAAAGGCAGCTTCGGAGGCAGAAAAATACGGAAAGGTGAACCGGATCGCTTCCTCGGAAGACAAGACCTATTCCTACATTCCGGACTGCTCTGATCTGCCTGTTTCGGAAGACGCGGATTATGTTTATATCTGTGAGAACAATACCATTTACGGAACCAAGTACAAGGAACTCCCCAATACAAAGGGAAAAACACTGGTGGCGGATGTTTCATCCTGCTTCTTGTCCGAGCCTGTGGATGTGACAAAATACGGCATCATATACGGAGGCGTGCAGAAGAATATCGGACCCGCGGGCGTGGTCATCGTGATCATCCGGGAAGATCTGATCACGGAAGATGTGATCCCCGGAACTCCTACCATGCTGACTTACAAGACCCATGCGGACGCAAAGTCTCTGTATAATACCCCTCCGGCATACGGAATATATATCTGCGGCAAGGTATTTAAGTGGCTGAAGAAGATGGGCGGTCTGGAAGTGATGAAGGAGCGCAATGAAAAGAAAGCGAAGCTGCTTTATGATTTTCTGGATCAGAGTAAGTTGTTCAAGGGTACGGTTGTTCCTAAGGACCGTTCTTTGATGAATGTGCCTTTTGTGACAGGAAACGAGGAGCTGGATGCCAAATTTGTAAAAGAATCTAGGGCGGCAGGGCTGGAAAACCTCAAAGGCCACAGAACGGTAGGCGGTATGCGTGCAAGTATCTATAACGCAATGCCGTACGAAGGTGTAGAAGCGCTGGTTGCATTTATGAAGAAGTTTGAAGAGGAGAATCTGTAAGATGTATAAATATCAATGCCTGAATCCAATTGCACAGGTTGGAATCGAAAAATTTGATGAGAACTATGTCAGAGTGGAGAAAGCAGAGGAGGCAGACGCAATCCTTGTCCGCAGTGCTGTCATGCATGATATGGAGTTTGGCAGCAGCCTGAAAGCGGTTGCCCGCGCCGGAGCCGGTGTGAACAATATTCCGCTGGAAAAATGTGCGGAAAAGGGAATTGTTGTATTCAATACTCCGGGTGCCAATGCCAACGGCGTGAAGGAGCTGGTCCTGGCGGGAATGCTGCTTGCTGCCCGGGATGTCATCGGCGGCATCAACTGGGTACAGGAGCATGAAGAGGACGGGGATCTGGCAAAAGAGGCGGAGAAAGCCAAAAAGGCATTTGCCGGAAGTGAGATCGACGGCAAAAAGCTGGGAGTCATTGGTCTGGGCGCGATCGGCGTGCGGGTGGCCAATGCCGCCATCCACCTGGGAATGGAGGTATACGGATATGATCCGTATGTGTCCGTAGATGCCGCGTGGCAGCTTTCCAGAAATATCCATCATGCGAAGACAGTAGATGAACTGTATAAAGAGTGTGATTATATTACGATCCATGTGCCTGCTATGGAAAGCACAAAGGGCATGATCAACCGGGAAGCAATCAGCCTCCTGAAGAAGGGCGTGACAATCCTGAATTTCGCGAGGGATGTGCTGGTAGACAGCGAGGCCATTGTAGATGCTTTGCTCTCTGGTACGGTGTATCGGTATGTGACAGATTTTCCGACCCCGGAGATCGCCGGAGTCAAGGGCGCTATCGTCATTCCTCATCTGGGGGCGTCTACGGAGGAATCGGAAGATAACTGCGCGAAGATGGCTGTCCGGGAGCTGCGCGATTATCTGGAGAACGGAAACATTTCTCATTCCGTAAATTATCCAGACTGCAATATGGGAATCAAAGAGGCGGGAAGCCGGATCACGATCCTGCACCATAATATCCCCAATATGCTGGGACAGTTTACCGCACTTCTTGCGAACGAAAATATGAATATTACATTGATGACGAATAAGAGTAAGAAAAAGTATGCCTATACCATGATCGATGTGGACGCGGAGATTCCGGCGGATGTGGAAAAACGCCTGGAGGAGATCGAAGGAGTACTCAAGATCAGGATCATTGTCTGAGTTGCTGCATGCCATACCTGATGAAGGCATGGCATGCAACTCTGATTTCAGGTATATAAATGGAATCCAATCTTTATCATTTCTTCTGCTTGACAACAATTGTATAATTGTATACAATTGTACTGGAATTATTTGGAAAAGGACAAAGGAGTTTGATGTAATGTCCTTTTTTGCGGAAAGCCCGTTTTGGAACAATGACTGGTTTGTCCGGACAGGAGGAAATGATGGAAGGGTATCAGGAGAATTCGCTGAGGGGTAATGTGTTCCGTAGTATCCGGGACGGCATTTTGAATGGAAAATATAAAGAACATGAAGAGCTTCGGGAGGTTGCTCTGGGGAAAGAGCTGGGAGTAAGCAGGACGCCTGTCCGTGAAGCACTTCGTCAGCTGGAGCTGGAGGGGCTGGTAACGATTATCCCCAACAAGGGCGCCTATGTGACGGGAATTACGGAAAAGGATATCGACGATATCTATGAGATGCGTTTTATGCTGGAGGGACTCTGCGCAAGATGGGCGACAAAGCACATCACGGAAGAGCAGCTGGATGAGCTGGATGAGATCATTTTTCTTTCGGAATTTCACGCAAGGCGTGAAAACAGCAGCGCGGAGCAGATCGCGGAGCTGGACGGCAGATTTCATAAAGTATTGTACGAAGCGTCCCAGAGCAGGATGCTCAGCCACGTGCTGACAGATTTTCACAGATATTCACGGATGTCAGGAAAGTCTTCCAGGGCAGCGGATGAGCGTGCGCGGAAATCCATCAGGGAGCATAAGCTGATCCTGCGGGCAATCCGGGACAGGGATGCGGATCTGGCGGAACAGCTGGCAAATGAGCATGTGCTTCATGTACTCCAGAATCTGCGCAGGCAGGGGATGGAAGAGGATTCACAAATCAACAGGAGGGTTTGATAAATGGAAAAAATCAAGATGACAACACCAATCGTAGAAATGGATGGGGACGAGATGACGCGAATCCTCTGGAAGATGATCAAGGAACATCTTCTGGAGCCGTTTATTGAGTTGAATACGGAGTATTATGACCTTGGCCTGGAACACCGCAATGAGACGAATGATCAGGTGACAGTGGATTCTGCCAATGCGACAAAAAAATATAAGGTTGCCGTGAAGTGTGCTACGATCACCCCCAATGCGGCGCGCGTGGAGGAATATAATCTGAAGGAAATGTGGAAGAGCCCCAACGGTACGATCCGTGCCATTCTGGACGGTACGGTGTTCCGTGCCCCTATCGTGGTAAAAGGGATCGAGCCCTGTGTAAAGAACTGGAAAAAGCCCATTACAATCGCCAGACATGCCTATGGGGATGTCTATAAAAACGCAGAGATGAAGATACCGGAAGCAGGCAGGGTAGAACTGGTTTACACCGCCCGGGACGGTGCAAAGACCAGAGAACTGGTACACGAATTCACAGGCCCCGGTGTGGTTCAGGGAATGCACAACATCAGCCAGTCCATAGCCAGCTTCGCCAGAAGCTGCTTCAACTATGCCCTGGACACCAGGCAGGATTTGTGGTTCGCGACCAAAGACACGATTTCCAAAAAATACGACCACACCTTCAAAGATATTTTCCAGGAGATCTACGACGCGGAATATGCGGAGAAGTTCAAAGAGGCCGGAATCGTCTACTTCTACACCCTGATTGATGACGCCGTGGCACGTGTGATGAAGTCGGAGGGCGGTTACATCTGGGCATGTAAAAACTACGACGGCGACGTCATGAGCGATATGATCTCCTCTGCGTTCGGTTCTCTCGCCATGATGACCTCCGTCCTTGTGTCCCCGGATGGCTGCTACGAATACGAAGCCGCCCACGGAACCGTACAGCGCCACTATTACAAGCATTTGGCGGGAGAGGAAACATCAACCAATTCCGTTGCTACGATTTTTGCCTGGACAGGCGCTCTTAGAAAACGCGGTGAGTTGGACGGCAATCAGGCATTGACGGCCTTCGCGGACCGATTAGAGAAGGCGACAATCGACACCATCGAGTCAGGCGAAATGACGAAGGATCTCGCCCTGATCACCTCTCTGGAGAATCCGACTGTTCTCAACAGCGAAGACTTCATCAAGGCAATCGCAAAAAGATTGTGACGATCATTCCATTCGACGGAGCTGCCGTGAGGCAGCCCCGTTTTTCTTTTCTTTTTCTTCCAAATTCTCCTTTTTTTGATTGTAATTTTTCACCAATTAGTTTATACTAAAATAGGCATAAATTTTGGTTTATTTTATAAACAAATTTTCTATATGGAGGGCTAAAGTATGAGCTACAATGCAACTGGGAATCCCGCAAGCAGAAGAATTGCCTCAATGCTTGATGAGGGAAGCTTTGTTGAGATCGGCGGTGCCGTTACGGCAAGAAGCACGGATTTCAATCTGCAGGCAAAGGAGACTCCGTCCGACGGTGTTATCACCGGATATGGAGTGATCGATGGTAATCTGGTGTATGTTTACAGCCAGGATGCAACCGTATTAAAGGGTGCGGTAGGTGAGATGCACGCCAGAAAGATTGCCAATATTTACGACATGGCGATGAAGATGGGCGCGCCCGTCATCGGTCTGGTGGACTGTGCGGGACTGCGTCTGCAGGAAGCGACCGATGCGCTGGAAGCATTTGGAAGCCTATATCATAAGCAGGCTTTTGCCTCTGGTGTGATCCCGCAGATTACGGCAATTTTCGGCATGTGCGGTGGCGGACTTGCGGTGGTTCCCGGACTGACCGATTTCACATTTATGGAATGCAAGGAAGGCAGACTGTTTGTAAATTCTCCGAACGCCCTGGAAGGCAATGAGATTTCCAAGTGTGATACTTCCAGCGCAGAGTATCAGAGTCAGACCTCCGGCCTGGTGGACGGTATCGGAACAGAGGAAGAGATTCTGGGCCAGATCCGTACTCTGATTGGTATGATTCCGGCCAATAATGAAGATGATAACTCTTATGAGGAGTGCATGGATGACTTGAACCGTGTCTGTGCGGATATTGCCAATGCATCGGAAGATACGGGCATTGCTCTTGCACAGATTTCGGACAGCCAGGTATTCTTTGAAGTGAAGAAAGAATATGCAAAAGAGATGGTTGCCGGATTTATCCGTTTGAACGGCGTTACGGTGGGTGCGGTCGCGAACCGCTCCAAGATCTATGACGCGGACGGGAATGCGGAAAGCTTTGATACCGTGCTCACTGTGGATGGATGTAAGAAGGCCGCGGACTTCGTGAATTTCTGTGACGCCTTTTCGATTCCGGTTCTGACCCTGACGAACGTGACCGGCTATGAAGCAACAAAAGAAGCGGAAAAGGATATGGCAAAGAGTGTCGCGAAGCTGACTTATGCGTTTGCGAACGCAACGGTGCCGAAGGTGAATGTGATCGTGGGCAAGGCTTACGGAAGTGCTTATGTGGCGATGAACAGTAAGTCTGTCGGCGCGGATTTGGTGTACGCATGGCCCGATACGGAGATCGGCATGATGGATGCGGGTCTTGCGGCGAAGATCATGTACGCGGATGCAGATGCCGAAGTGCTTAAGGAAAAGGCGGCGGCATACAAAGAACTGCAGTCCAGCCCCATGTCTGCGGCCAGGCGGGGATATGTAGATGCGATCATCGAACCGGCAGACACCAGAAAATATGTGATCGGAGCATTTGAGATGCTGTTCACAAAAAGAGAGGATCGTCCGGACAAAAAGCACGGTACGGTTTAGTGAGGTGAGGCGAAGTGAAGAAAAAATTAACGATAGCAGGGCTTGTTCTGATCCTGATCTTCAGCCTGGCAGGATGTGGAAGCAAGTCAGCGGAAAATGAGTATAATCAGGAAGAGCTGCAGAAGTATGCGGAGGCAATCATTCAGAACTTCAGCAATATGTCTGATGAAGAGTTTGAACAGTATCGCTCCATGTCTGATTATAACCTTGATTATACGTTGATGATGACAGGATTTCCGATCTCGGCGGAAAACTTCCGCACGATGATTGATTCCTGGAAGTCAGGACAGGAGGACTGTGGGACTTTCCAGGAGATCGGAGATTTTACCATGGAGATTTCCAATACGGGGGCGGTTCTTACGGCTCCTCTGACAGCGGAAGAGAGGAATGCGGATCTGCAGTTTGCCTTTGACGAGAAGGGACAGATGGAAAGCGTTACGGTCAATGCACATTATTCGACAGGCGAGATCCTGAAGAAAGCAGGATTGAATACGCTTCTGGGAATGGGTACCGTATTTGTCGTATTGATTTTTATTTCCTTTATCATTTCGTTGTTTGAGAAGATTCCGGCATTGGAAGAAAAGTTCCGGAAGAAGGAAGCCGCACCGGCTGCACCGGCTTCGGCACCGGTTCCGGCAGCAGTAGAGCAGGCACCGGCGGCACAGGCAGATGACAGTGAACTGATCGCCGTGATCGCGGCAGCTATCGCAGCAGCGGAAGGAACAACGACAGATGGATTTGTGGTTCGTTCCATTAGGAGAAGAAAATCCAACAAATGGAGTGCATCCATGAGATGATGGTTCATCAGTATAGTGAAAACAAAAAGGAGATTATGAAGATGAAAAATTATACAATCACAGTGAATGGAAATGTCTATGATGTAACGGTAGAAGAGAATGGCGCAGGCGCGGCACCGGCAGCAAGACCGGCGGCAGCGGCACCGGTTGCGGCTCCGAAGGCGGCACCGGCAGCTCCGAAGGCAGCGGCAGGCGCGGGCAGCATCCAGGTAAAAGCCGGTGCGGCAGGAAAGGTATTTAAGATTGAAGCAAGTGTAGGACAGAGCGTACAGGCCGGTGACCCGGTTGTCATTATCGAAGCAATGAAGATGGAGATCCCGGTCGTTGCCCCAGAGGCAGGAACAGTTGCTAGTATTGATGTAGCAGTCGGCGATGCGGTAGAAGCAGGAGCAGTATTGGCTACATTAAACTAGTGTAAATACGGAGGTTTAACAAATGGAATATATTTCAAATACGTTAGGACACCTCATTGAGCAGACTGCTTTCATGAACCTGACCTGGGGAAATGTCATCATGATCGCGGTTGCCTGTGTGTTCCTATATTTAGCAATCAGGCATGAATTTGAGCCCTTGCTCCTTGTTCCGATTGCCTTCGGTATGCTGCTTGTAAATATCTATCCGGATATCATGCTTCATGCCGAGGACTCATCAAACGGAGTAGGCGGACTTCTCTATTATTTTTATGTATTGGATGAATGGGCAATCCTTCCTTCCCTGATCTTCATGGGCGTCGGCGCAATGACCGATTTCGGTCCTCTGATCGCCAATCCGAAGAGCTTCCTTCTCGGAGCGGCAGCTCAGTTCGGTATTTTCGCGGCATATCTGGGAGCTATGGCAATGGGATTCTCAGACAAGGCGGCGGCGGCAATCTCTATCATCGGCGGAGCCGACGGGCCGACTTCCATCTTCCTGGCAGGAAAGCTGCAGCAG
>VSNK01000070.1:0-6575 GCA_009774255.1 Faecalicatena sp. | reverse complement strand
CGGCATATTCCTATATGTCCCTGGTGCCGATCATCCAGCCTCCGATTATGAAGCTTTTGACCACAGAAGAAGAGCGGAAGATCAAGATGGAACAGCTCCGTCCGGTCAGCAAGCTGGAGAGGATTCTGTTCCCCATCGTTGTAACGATTGTAGTATGTGTGATTCTTCCGACTACGGCTCCTCTGGTAGGTATGCTGATGCTCGGCAACCTGTTTAGAGAGTGCGGCGTGGTTAGACAACTGACAGAGACTGCTTCCAACGCGCTGATGTATATCGTTGTTATCCTTTTGGGTACATCCGTAGGCGCGACCACAAGCGCGGAGGCATTCCTGAACTGGAGTACGATCAAGATCGTAATCCTTGGGCTGGTGGCGTTCGCATTCGGAACAGCAGCCGGTGTATTGTTCGGAAAGCTGATGTGCAAGGTGACCGGAGGAAAGGTAAATCCTCTGATTGGTTCCGCAGGTGTATCCGCGGTTCCGATGGCGGCCAGAGTATCCCAGAAGGTCGGTGCGGAGGCGGATCCGACCAACTTCCTGCTGATGCACGCGATGGGGCCGAATGTTGCCGGGGTTATCGGTACTGCGGTGGCAGCCGGAACATTTATGGCGATCTTTGGTGTGAAATAAAACTGTTGTAAAATGGAGGACAAATTAATGGCAGAAGTAGTAAAAAAACCAGTGAAAATAACAGAAACTATTCTGCGTGACGCGCATCAGTCTCTGATTGCTACAAGAATGACCACAGAACAGATGCTGCCGATCGTAGAGAAGATGGACAAGGTGGGATATCACGCGGTAGAGTGCTGGGGCGGCGCTACATTTGACGCATCCTTACGTTTCCTGAAGGAAGATCCGTGGGAGAGACTCCGGAAGTTCCGCGATGGCTTTAAGAACACAAAGCTGCAGATGCTGTTCCGCGGACAGAACATTCTGGGATACCGCCCCTATGCCGATGATGTGGTAGAGTATTTCGTACAAAAATCCGCGGCAAATGGAATCGATATTATCCGTATTTTCGACTGTATGAACGATATCCGGAACCTGCAGACCGCAGTAACGGCAGCCAACAAGGAAAAGGCACATGCGCAGGTTGCGATGTCTTACACGCTGGGCGACGCTTACACGCTGGAATACTGGATGGATCTGGCAAAGAGAATTCAGGAGATGGGCGCGAATTCGATCTGTGTAAAGGACATGGCAGGACTTCTCTGCCCATATCAGGCGACGGAGCTTGTAACCGCGTTGAAGGAAGCGGTAGAGATCCCGATCGAGATGCATACACATTATACGTCCGGCGTAGGCTCCATGACCTATCTGAAATCCATCGAAGCAGGCGCGGATATCATCGACACCGCAATGTCACCGTTCGCGCTGGGCACATCTCAGCCGGCGACGGAGGTTATGGTGGAGACCTTCAAGGGAACACCGTATGATACCGGACTGGACCAGAACCTGCTGGCAGAGATTGCAGATTATTTCCGTCCGATCCGTGATGATGCGCTGGCAAGCGGCCTGCTCAATCCGAAGAACATGGGCGTCAACATCAAGACGCTTCTGTACCAGGTACCGGGCGGTATGCTGTCCAACCTGACGAGCCAGCTCAAAGAGCAGGGCGCGGAAGACAAGTTCTACGATGTTCTGGAGGAAGTGCCGCGTGTAAGGGCTGACCTTGGAGAGCCGCCGCTGGTTACTCCGTCTTCTCAGATCGTAGGAACCCAGGCCGTATTCAATGTATTGATGGGCGAACGCTACAAGATGGCGACGAAGGAGACAAAGGACGTGCTGACCGGAAAGTACGGCGCGACCGTAAAGCCGTTCAATCCGGAGATTCAGAAGAAGGTTGTCGGAGAAGACGCGGAGATCATCACCTGCCGGCCCGCAGACCTGATTCCGGACGAGCTGGACACACTCCGCAAGGAATGTGCACAGTGGATCCAGCAGGATGAGGACGTGCTCAGCTATGCTCTGTTCCCGCAGGTAGCAATCGATTTCTTCAAGTACAGGGAAGCTCAGCAGACGAAAGTAGACGCGAAAGTGGCGGATACGGAGAATGGTGCTTATCCGGTATAATGATACTGTGCGCACAGCCGCATGAGGAATTATGCCGCTTTGCGGCTGCGGTAGGTGCGATACTCACGGCAGATTTCATCGGCCGTGAGTATAGAATATGAAAAAAGAGCCGGGGCCGGTTTCCTCCACATGAAAAGCGGCTTCGGCTTTTTTCCGTATAGGTATAAAAACGAACTTATAATTGGGAATAAAGGAGCAAAATAGAATGACGGTTCGGGAAAGAATTCAGAAGCTTCAGGCACTGATGAAGAAGCAGGGGATACAGATTTATGTTGTCCCAACGGCAGATTATCACGAGAGTGAGTATGTAGGGGAGCATTTCAAAGCAAGAAAATTTCTCACAGGCTTTACCGGCTCCGCAGGAACGGCGGTAGTTCTGCAGGACAGAGCTTTTCTATGGACGGACGGAAGATACTTTATCCAGGCGGCGCAGGAATTGAAGGGAAGCGGCATCATCCAGCAGAAGATAGGGGAGCCGGGAGTGCCCACGATTGAAGAATTTTTAAAACAGGAATTGCCTGATCAAGGTGTGATCGGATTTGACGGACGTACGGTGGGGGTGGCAAAGGGACAGGAATACGCAAAGATCGCGGAAGGCAAGGGCGGAAGTGTGCGGTATGACCTGGATCTTGTAGAGGCTATCTGGGAAAACCGCCCGCCCCTTTCGGAAAAGCCGGCATTTTTGCTGGATATTCGATATGCCGGAGAGACCGTAGAAAAAAAACTGGAGCGGGTACGGAAGGATATGGAAGAAAAGGGAGCGGATGTTTTCGTAGTTACCAGCCTGGACGATATCGGATGGCTCCTGAATATCCGCGGAAATGACGTCGAATATTTTCCGCTGCTCCTTTCCTATGCGGTCATTCAAAAGCACGGGGTAGAGCTGTATGCGGATGAACGGAAGTTTTCAGAAGAGCTCCGTACACATTTCCGGAAAAATCATGTGACCCTTTGTCCATATGAGGCAGTCTATGAGCGCGTGAAGACTTTTACGAAAGAGCAGACTGTGATGCTGGATCCGGAACAGATGAACTATGCCCTATTCAGCAATATTCCCGTAGATGTTCCGAAAGTCCGGACGGAAAACCCGATCGTGCTGATGAAATGTGTGAAGAATGCGGTGGAGGCGGAAAACATCCGAAATGCTCATATAAAAGACGGCATCGCCCATACAAAATTCATGTACTGGCTCAAGACGAATATCGGAAAAGAGACGATTACGGAGCTGAGCGCGTCCGCCAAGCTGGAAGAACTGCGGGGAATGCAGGAGCATTTCCTGGGACCAAGCTTCGGGCCGATCTGTGCCTACAAAGAGCATGCGGCATGCGCGCACTATTCGTCTACGCCGGAGACGAATGTGGAGCTGAAGACAGAGGGATTGTTCCTGACAGATACCGGCGGACACTATTATGAAGGGTCCACGGATATCACGCGGACCGTTGCTTTGGGGGAGATCACCGAGGAGGAGAGGAAGCATTTCACAACCGTTGTGTGTTCTATGCTTCATCTTGCCTATGCCAGATTCCTGCAGGGCTGTACGGGAATGACTCTGGATTATGCCGCAAGAGAGCCGTTCTGGAGACAAGGGCTCAACTATAACCATGGAACCGGCCATGGGGTCGGATATCTGGGAAATATCCATGAGCCGCCGGTCAACTTCCACTGGAAAAAGGTGCCGGGGAAGTCGAAATATCCGGCTCTGGAGGTCAATATGGTGATCACGGACGAACCAGGGATTTATATAGAAGGTTCTCATGGAATCCGTATCGAAAATGAATTGATGGTTTCAGAGGGAGAAAAGAACGAATATGGGCAGTTTCTGCAGTTTGAAATCTTGACATTCGTGCCCATTGACCTGGATGCCATCGATCCGGAGCAGATGACGGAACAGGAGAAGGGATTTCTCAATGATTATCATCAAAAGGTATATGAAAAGATCGGCCCGCATCTCACAGAGGAAGAAAGAAGCTGGCTGAAAAACTATACAAGAGAGATATGATATGGGTAAAGTATTGATCGTAGGCGGCGGGGCTGCCGGAATGATGGCGGCCATCGCGGCAGCCGGGAACGGACACGAAGTCCATGTATATGAAAAAAATGAGAAGCTCGGAAAGAAGCTGTTTATCACAGGCAAGGGCCGATGTAACCTGACCAATGCCTGTGACATGGATACGCTGTTCTCCTCCGTAGTCAGCAATCCCAAATTTCTTTACAGTGCATTTTGTGGATTTACCAATGAACAGACAATGGCTTATTTTGAGAGTCTGGGCCTGCGGATTAAGGTGGAGCGTGGGAATCGTGTTTTTCCGGCCTCGGATCATTCTTCGGACGTCATCCGTGTGTTGGAGAGAGAGATGGAACGGCTTGGTGTGCAGATCCATCTGCATAGTGAAGTGAAAGCGGTGCTGAAAGAAGAACATACATTTTCCTCCCTTCTTTTTGAAAATGGAAAAAAGGCAGGAGGGGACGCATGCGTCATTGCTACGGGAGGACTTTCCTATCCGTCCACCGGGAGTACGGGGGACGGGTACCGTTTTGCAGAAAAACTGGGGCATCGAGTGACGGAAACCTCGCCTTCTCTTGTCCCTATGGAAGTAAGGGAGTGGTATGCCAAAGAATTACAGGGGCTTTCTCTCCGCAATGTGACGGCGGCAGTGTATCAGGGAAAGAAAAAGCTGTATGAAGAGTTCGGGGAAATGCTGTTTACTCATTATGGAGTCAGCGGTCCGATCATCCTCAGTGCCAGCAGTGTGGTCGGAAAAAAGCTGGGGACAAAAAAGGGACAGGAAACGGAACTGGTGCTTAAAGTTGACTTGAAACCTGCCCTGACAATGGAGCAGTTGGATCAGCGGATACTGCGGGACTTTGAGGAGCAGAAAAACAAGCAGTTCAAAAATGCGCTTGACAAGCTGTTTCCTGCTAAATTGAAACCTGTTATGATTGAACTCAGCGGGATTTCTCCGGAAAAAAAGGTGAATGAGATTTCCAGAGAGGAGAGGCACCGATTTGCAGCGCTGATGAAAGACTTTCGGATGACCTTGACAGGGCTACGGGGATTTCAGGAGGCGATTATCACCAGAGGCGGGGTCAGTGTGAAGGACGTAGATCCGGGTACCATGGAATCCAGGCATGTGAAAAATCTATACTTTGCCGGGGAAGTGCTGGATCTGGATGCGGTGACGGGGGGATTTAACCTGCAGATCGCCTGGTCCACAGGATACGCGGCAGGAAACAGTATATATACTCACGGCCGATGAAATCTGCCGTGAGTATTGCGCCAGCCACAGCCGCGAAGCGGCATATTTCCTTATGCGGCTGTGCGCATCATGTTATACTGTGCGGCAGATTTATCTGGCGTGCAGTATAACTGGTTGATGGGAGGAGGATAAGGATGGGATATAATGTGGCCATTGACGGCCCGGCAGGCGCGGGAAAGAGCACCATTGCCAGGCTGGTGGCAAAGGAGAAGGGATATGTCTACGTAGATACCGGCGCCATGTATCGGGCGCTGGCAGTCTACTTTCTGGAAAAAGGGATTGCTGCGGAGGAAACGGAGAAGATCACCTCCGCCGCCCGGGAGGCGGAGGTGGGCATCCGTTATCAGGATGGAGCCCAGCAGGTCTATCTGAATGGAGAAAATATTACGTCAAAGCTTCGAACCGAGGAAGCAGGCAACATGGCATCTATGATCTCGCCGATTCCTGAGGTGAGGGAAAGACTTCTGGAACTGCAGCGTTCCCTGGCAAGGGAAAAGGATGTGATCATGGACGGCAGGGATATCGGTACCAACATTCTTCCGAACGCAGATGTGAAGATTTACCTGACAGCCAGTGTAGAGACCCGCGCGAAGCGCAGATATCAGGAGCTGAAAGAGAAAGGTACTTCCTGTGATTACAAGGAAATCGTAAAGGATATCCGGGAGCGTGATATGCGTGACATGAATCGGGAGACCGCACCGCTTAGACAGGCGGAGGATGCCATACTGGTGGACAGTTCGGATATGACGATACCGGAAGTGGTGGAAATGATCATACAATTATGCGGATAAGGGGAACTGCCCGGAACAGGACAGCGCATAGAAGGAAAAGCTATGAAAGTAAAAACAGCAAAGACCGCCGGCTTTTGTTTCGGCGTTAAGCGTGCCGTGGATACGGTGTATCAGGAGCTGGACCGGCACGGAAGTGAAAGAATCTATACCTACGGTCCGATCATCCACAACGAGGAAGTCATCAAGGATATCGAGGCGCGGGGGGCGGTGGTCCTCCGCACCGAGGAAGAACTGGATGCCATCAGCGAGGGAACCGTCATTATCCGCTCCCACGGCGTGGAAAAGCGGATCTATGACAAGCTGGCGGAAAAACACATTTCCGTTGTGGATGCCACCTGTCCTTATGTAAAGAAGATCCACAACATAGTCCGAAGGGAGAGTGAAGAGGAAAGGTTTATCGTCATCATCGGCGATCCAAGCCATCCGGAGGTGCAGGGCATACGCGGGTGGGCGGG
>VSNK01000007.1 GCA_009774255.1 Faecalicatena sp. | reverse complement strand
ATAGTTCAATAAATAATGATCTCAGTATAGCAAAGTTTTGTGAGATTTACCAGACGCCATCTTTTGAAGCGCTTACCCATTATCAAGGTGTAAAGCCTTTATTGTATGATCAAAGGCTTTACACCTTTTCAGAATCCCAATTTTTAAATGGTTTCTGTGCCAGCCTGTTGAAGCGCTGTTTCTCACATCTCCATCCCCCGTATCAGATTCACCATCTCAATCGCACCCTGTGCGCACTCCGCGCCTTTATTTCCGGCCTTCGTGCCTGCGCGTTCAATCGCCTGCTCAATAGTGTCGGTGGTAAGGACGCCGAACAGGATCGGGATATCACTTGCCAGCGCCGCATTTGCAATTCCCTTGGACACCTCGCTGCACACATAATCATAGTGGCTGGTACTCCCGCGGATGACCGCTCCGAGAGCAATCACCGCGTCGTATCTGCCGGACTTCGCCATTTTTGACGCAATCAGCGGTATTTCGAAGGCGCCCGGAACCCACGCCGTGTGGATATCATCCCCCCGGACCCCATGGCGCAGCAGCGTATCCTCACATCCGCTGAGCAGTTTCGACACAATAAATTCATTAAAACGCGCGGCAACAATGCCGATCCGAATATGTTCCGCGACCAGCTTTCCCTCAAATATTTTCATCACATTTTCCTCCCGCAAGCATTGATTCAAAAGGATTTCCCTTCCCAAAACATTTGTATAAAAGCAATTTTCCCAAAATCCTTTCCCCTAAAAAGCGTTTCCTCCCTGTGCATAATTGAGGATATGTCCCATCTTTACCTGTTTGGTGCGCAGGTAGAACAGATCCTCTTTCGTGGCAGCCATCTGAATAGGCACCCGTTCCGTGATTTCCAGTCCAAAATCTTTCAACTGATAAATCTTGTCCGGGTTGTTGGTCAGGAGCCGTAGTTCCTTTGCACCGAGATCCCGCAGGATCTGCGCGCCGATCCAGTATTCCCTCATATCCGGCGCGAAGCCCAGCTTCAGATTGGCCTCCACAGTGTCATAGCCCTGTTCCTGCAGCTCATAGGTCTTCAGCTTGTTGATCAGACCGATTCCCCGCCCTTCCTGCCGCATATAGAGCAGGATGCCCCGGCCCTCTCTTTCGATCATCCGCAGGGCGGTTTCTAACTGCTGTCCGCAGTCACACCGCCTGCTGCCCAGGATATCCCCGGTCAGGCACTCGGAATGTACCCGGCACAGCAATGCCTTTCCATCCCCGATCTCCCCTTTTACAAGCGCCACATGGCTCTGCCCGGTGAGATCATCGGTGTAGCCGTAAATCATAAAATTACCATAATGAGTGGGCAGCTTTGCGGCCGCTTCCCGAAGTACATGCTTATCGTGAAGCCGGCAGTAGTCCTGCAGATCTTTCACGGAAATGACCTCCATATTCCATTTTTCCGCGCTTTCCAGCAGTTCTGCGGTGCGCATCATCGTGCCGTCTTCGCGCATAATCTCACAGCAAAGGCCGCATTCCTCCAGTCCGGCCAGACGGCACAGGTCTACGGTTGCCTCCGTATGCCCTCTTCGTGCCAGCACCCCGCCCGGGCGCGCAGTCAGAGGAAATACATGTCCGGGCTGGCGGAAATCTTCCGGCCCGGACAGAGGATCCGCGCATTTCCTGCAGGTCAGGCCGCGTTCTTCGGCAGAAATGCCGGTAGAGGTCTCCATATGATCCACAGATATGGTAAATGCCGTACCATGCCGGTCCGTATTCCGTTTTACCATCTGTTCCAGCCCCAGGCGTGCTGCGACTTTTGCGGACATCGGCGTGCAGATCAGGCCGCGGGCATGGGTGGCCATAAAGTTTACATTTTCCGTGGTGGCAAATTGGGCGGCGCAGATCATATCGCCTTCATTTTCCCGGTCCGGATCATCAATACAGAGGATAATTCGGCCGGCCCTTAGTTCCTTCAATGCGTCTTCGACTGCTGTAAAATTCATAACAGGCTCCTTTCTAAAATCCATTTTCCAGAAGAAATGCTTCCGTGATCCTGCATACCTGCTGCTGCGGCACAGGAATGGAGGTGGTGATCAACCTTTGGATATACTTTCCAATCACATCATTTTCCAGATTCACCGGTTCCCCGGCCTTTTTTGACAGAAGGATGGTGCGGGCGCCGGTATGGGGAATCAGGGAAACACAGAAGGTATGTTCCGTCAGTTCCGCTACGGTCAGGCTTACGCCGTCAACGGCGACGGAGCCTTTTGGGACGATCAGATCCAGGATGGCCTTGTCAGCTTCCACTGTGACCCACACCGCGTTCCCCTCCCGGCGGCAGGAACGAATGGTTCCGGTTCCGTCAATATGCCCTGTGACAATATGTCCGCCGAATCGTCCGTCTGCGGGCAGAGCACGTTCCAGATTCACCTTGCTTCCCGCCAAAAGATTTCCCAGGTTTGTCCGGCGCAGAGTTTCCGGCATGACATCGGCGATAAAGCCATCCGGCAGAATTTCCCTCGCTGTCAGGCAGACCCCATTGACCGCAATGGAATCTCCTGTCCTTGTGTTCTCGAGAACCGTCCGGGCATGGATGATTATTTCGCCGGAAGGCTGCCCGGAAACAACGCGGTGCACCTGGCCGATTTCTTCCACAATTCCTGTAAACATCCGGTTCACCTCTCTTTCTACAAGAGCATTTCTACAAGAGCATTCTCGTAAACTCTTTGTATCCAGATTTGTGAGATGATTTTTTGTCAGGAGCACACAAATTTATGAGGCGTACGTGGAGCGTACGTTGATTAAATTTGGGTGCTCCTGGCGGAAAATCAGCCGCAAAGATGGGTGCAAGGGAGTTTCCGAGAGTGCTCAACAAGAATAGTAACGGCATTTTGGTAAAGTTTATCGCTCGTGAGTTAAGCGCCTAAGCACTCTGCTCTTTAAGACGATACGTGCATCCTCCCGATCAATCAGATGGGTAACTGGCCGGGGTATGACACGTAACCAGAGTGCGTTACCTATTGATTCACCTCATATTCCAGCAGCAGATCACTTCCAATGGAAGTGATCCGGGGCGCCAAAAGCCGAAGTCCATCTCCGGGCGCGGGAAAGCCAGACCCTTCCACCGGAGTTTTCGCCTCCCGTCCGCCAAGCAGAAGAGGAGCGATGTAGGCGTACACTTTTTGCACCAGTCCGGCTTTGAGCATGGCCTCATTCAGAGTGCCGCCGCCTTCCAGCAGGATACTGTCGATCTCCATCCTGCCCAGTGCCTCCATCAGGGAAGGCAGGTGAATATGATCGCTTTGTTCCGGGAGTTCCAGCATCGTGATGCCCAGGGATTCCAGCGTTGACCGCTTTTTTGGCTCCCCGCGTGTATAGGCAATGATCGTCCGATACTGCCCCGCAGTGCGGCACAGCCGGCTCTCCACGGGAATCCGAAGATGGGAGTCGCAGATGATACGGATGGGATGACGGACTTCCTGCATGCGGCTGTTTTCCGCCGCATGTCCGCCCACATCTCCACGGAGGTCGTCTGTCGCATTGCTGCCATCATCCTCACGGAAATGTTTTGGCACATGTCCGCTTTTCTCTATCTCCATCCGGCAGTTGAGCAGCGGATCATCCGCGAGTACCGTGCCGATTCCGGCCATGATGCCCGTATACCTGTGCCGCAGCGTATGTACATGCTTTCTTGAAGCCTCACTGCTGATCCATCTGGAATTCCCGGTTCTTGAAGCCGTCTTTCCATCGGCGGTCATGGCGTACTTCATCGCCACATAAGGTCTGTGGGACGTGATATAGTGAAAAAATATGGAATTGACCGCGTCGCATTCATCCCGCAGGAAATGCTCCGTTACGGCAATCCCGTTTTTGCGCAGAATCTCTGCCCCGCCTGCCGCTTTCGGATTGGGATCCCGGGAGCCGATAATCACCTCTGCGATCCCGTTTTCCAGGATCGCGTCCGTACAGGGCGGTGTTCTCCCATGATGACAGCAGGGTTCCAGTGTCACATACATGGAAGCGCCTTCAGGATCCTCGGTACAAGCCGCCAGAGCATTCCGCTCCGCGTGCGGTTCTCCGCAGCGGCGGTGATATCCTTCTCCGATGATGCGTCCATTTTTTACAATGACAGCCCCAACCAGTGGATTCGGGCTTACCCGGCCGGCACCCATTCCGGCCAGCTCAATAGCACGGCGCATATACCGTTCCTCCGGCATATCGATCGCCTCCTTCTAAAAAGTAATTGGATGATCCCTTTTTTATTCCGCATTGAATTTATATCCATATCCGGCGATGGTCTTTATAAAATCCACATCCTTTGCGATGCTTCTGCATTTTTTCCGAATCTGGAAGACCGTATTTTCCACGGCATGGCAGTATCCGCCGGAGGGCTCGTGCCATACCGCTTCGTAGATCTGCTCCTTGGTAAATGTAATGTCCGGGTTGGAATACAGCATATACAATACATCAAATTCCTTGGTGGACAGATAGATTTCCTGGCTGTTGATGATAGTTTGATGGTTTTTTACACTCATCCGCAGCTGAGAGGTGATCGCCTGTATCCCGAAAAATTCCTGGGCAGCGATACAATCCATGCGGATCTGATCCAGCAGCATAGACAGGTTTTCAAATTTTTTCGGGGAGCGGAGTTTTTCAAAAAGCCGGATCTCCATTTGCTGTCCGTGGATATCCTTACAAAAATTCAGGATCATAGTCTCGATGGAGATTTCTTTATTTTTATTTACGGTGGGAGAGGTCCCGATATTCGTGACCCCATAATAGATCTGCCCCTCTAACAGTACCTCGGTGACATACACACCGACCGGGGGCATGGTATCTTTCGACAGGATCTGGAGATTCGCGGTCGGCGTCCCGACCAGTTTCCCGATACCCTGTCCATATACAATCTTACCTGAAAGGATATAAGCAGGTGTTTGAGTTATCATTTGAGCCATGGCAATACCTCGCATATAATAATGAAGTGACAGAAAATACCGTTCAGGTGCGGTATTCTGCCCAATAGCAATATGAAAAACCAGCCTTTAGCAAGTAAACTTGCACAGTCTGTTTTTCGTATTGCTGCTGTGCCGAGTAATTACTACAAATTATAATCTCCGGAGAAAAGATTATCAATATACTCGGGAAATTTCGGAAACTTTTCGGAAAACGTTTATTATAAAAAAAGTGTGCGTCAGGACGCACACTCGCGCCGAAGCGCGGCTGCGGCAGCAGCCATTTTTCTTATGCGCGCAGTGTGCATCCCCCGGCGGGGTTTTGTTTATAGGAAAATTCGGAGAAGTTTCCTACATAAAACAAAAAAAGAGTTGAAATCAACAGAAATAAGTTTAAAATAGGTATAAAGTGGGACAGGTTTGAATACGAACCGAAGGAGGCAGATATGACATCAGAGAACCTTTTCATGCCCTTAGGCGGTGGTCAGAGAGTCGGGGCAAGCTGTTATTTCTTAAAGGCAGGTGATTCCAATATTATACTAGATGCGGGTACGGGCAAGAAAAACGGATTGGAGTTTGAGCCGGACTTTCATTCACTGATCACATCGCCGTTTATTCAGTCCATGAGTCAGATTGATCAAATTTACATATCCCATGCCCACTCGGATCATATCGGATATCTGACGAAGCTGATGAAACAGACAAGGCATGCGGATGTCTACATGACAGGAATTACAAAAACACTGGCGGAATATCAGCTTTATGAGAGAATATATTGTGACGGAAAAAACAAAAGCGAGAAAAATCAGGATGAGGAAAAAAGAATTGCCGTAAAAAGCCTTTTGGAGAAGATCACCGCAGTCAATTATATGCAGACAATGGATTTTGGAAAATACAAGGTGACGTTTTACCCGGCAGGACATATTCCGGGGGCTATGATGATTCTTTTTGATACGGGAAAGCAGAGAATCTTATATACCGGCGATTATTCGCTGGACCATACGTTGCTGACATATGGCTGCCAGATCCCAGGGGATACGGCGGTTGATACGCTCATTATGTGCGGGCTTCATGCAAAGCATCCGAACTATGTAAAAAAATCGGACGCGCTGTTCAAGACAGCGGACTATGTGCTGAGGGCCGCGGTGGATACCGGCCCGCCGATCCTCTGCTCGATTCCCCAGTTAAGCAAGGGAATTGAGTTTTTGAAAGCTCTGAACAGGCAGAACCGGCTCGATATACCTATTTATCTTGATGAATCCATTATGAAGATGGTCGTGAAGATGGAGCAATTGTCTGTTCCTGTTTTGAGCCGAAATAATAAGACGATGGGTGGGTGGATTCCGGAAGGGCCGCATATATACATTACATCCGGCAAAGCCAGGGTATGGACCGGCTATTACCGGAAGGTAAAAGTGAATTTTTCCCTGCATGAAGATTTTTCGGAAATGAAAAAGTTTATCAAGGCAGTGAATCCACGGCAGGCTTTTATCGTCCACTGCGCAAAGGAATACGCGCCGTCAGATCTAACGATCGAACAGGAGATGATGAAAGACACGGACTGCCGGACACAGTTCATCTTTGCGGAAGAAAAGGAAATTTACAAATTGTAGAGGAAACGCAGGAAAATAACCGGAGCAGATTGCACAGGACAATTGCACAGGTTATTTCCATACGGTTTTTGGGGAACAGTGGAGGAATGACGATGATCAATATGAACAATCAGAAAGCAAAAGAGGCGGCATTGGGGATCCATGAGGCAATGCTGCGCAAGGCAAAGGGCGGGAGCAGGGTAAACGAAGAGATCATAATGGAAAACAGAATATTTGCCATTATCTGTGATGATTTGGACTTGGGACCGTCAAAGTGCGCGGTAAAAATGAACGAAAAATACGCTTGTGATATGACCGGTGATGAAGTGATACGGATCTTCCGGAATCAAAGAATGGCGAATCCTGCCGAGAGAAAGGAACTGTTTCAATGGGCGGAAGAGGTGGCCGTATCCTTTAAAGGGGCGATGGAGGGAAAAAAGGATTCTTTTGACCAGTTCGAGAAGCTCCGAAAAAAGCCGGCGCTCAAGAGCGGTAAGAAACGCCGTGTCCAGGAGCGTGTTGCCGCGATCATGATTTATGAGAAATATCCGGAGATCGACTTGTTTGATGATACGGAAAGCCTGCATTTATTAGGCAATACCCTGGCAAAGTATTTTTTCTATGACATGTCGGATGTGATCAGCGAAGTGTACGGCTTCCCGCAGTTCCGTGATCAAAAGGCCCGGCAGACAGAGGAAAAAGCAGAAAAAGGAATGGACCCGGAACAGGCCGCAAGGAGAATCGAATATTTGGAAAACATTCTGGAGAGAACCAATACCCTTCTGCAGGAACTCCAGGATGAATTTGACGAGCAGCTCGAAGAGAGCAAGGTAAAGGAACTTGCGGATTTTTTCACAAGACTGAATTCGGAAAGATATGGCTGTATCCTGGACGAATTACTGGTACTGCGGAAAGGGGTCGATGAACTCAGGAAGAGCAGCTACGAGCTTCCGATTGAGATAAACGGCCTTCTGATTATGGTGAAAAAATTGATTCAGTTTGTACGTGACAGCCACATAGACCCGATTATGAGGATTGACTCTGTGAAAGAAGTGACTGCTTCGGACGTGGAATTCTGCAATTATGAAGGAGCTCCGTTTCGTTCGCCGGATGAAAAGAAAATGGTGAGAGTGATTTCTCCGGGGTGGGTCTACAAGGACAAAGAACTGCAGATCTCAAGACCCAGGGTGAAGGAGGAGATTTAGTATATGGCAGATATTTTAAACGAGGAACACAATGACCTTTGTGTCGGGATTGATCTGGGCACGACCAATTCGGTTCTGGCAACCATCAATGAAAAGCCGAATGGGGATATCGTCAGTAAGGTGGTCGATATTTCCAGAGGCGTGGATATGTACAATGCTATGTCCGGGGAGGCAAAGCTGACGACCATGAAAAAGCCGACGCTGCCTTCCTGCATATACTATCGTCAGGAAAAGCAGTATGAGCCTCTGGTGGGAGATTTTGCGAAAATGCAGTATCCCCTCCGCCCTCATCTGGTGGCAAAATCGATAAAAAGCCAGATGGGCAGGCCCCTGGCGGAAGGACTTTCTCCGGATATTCCGGACAAGACACCGGCTCAGATCGCTTCGAGAACGTTAAGGCATATGCTTCGGGAGGCCTCACGGGTCTACCGATGTGAAATTACGGATGCCGTGATTACCGTTCCGGCAAACTTTGATTCCGCAATGTGCAAGGCGACCAGAGACGCAGCGGAGCTGGCCGGCATCAAGGTAAACAATGCGGACGGAAGTGAGCGCCCGGTTCTTTTGTCGGAGCCGAACGCGGTGATTTATGACCTCATCAATCAGATCCGCAACGGAGAGATTTCCAGCAGGATACTCGACCTGAGCGAAAAAAGGAGAGTACTCGTATTTGACCTGGGCGGCGGGACACTGGACATCACGATGCATGAGATCAAAAGAAGAGAGGATAACGCAGAGGTGCTCAAGGTCGATGAAATAGCGACCAACAGATATACCCTGCTCGGCGGCGATGATTTTGACGAAGAGATCGCGAAGGCCATGTATGAAAGATATCTGAAGCAGTTCGCGAGCCATCCGGACATCGTATTGAAGCTGCGTCAGGAAGAGAAAGTGATCATGCCCCAGCTTAGAGTATATGCGGAGCATCTCAAGCTTGACCTGAATGAGAGATGCGGGGAGGATTACAGCTCTGGCTGGGATGACGACGAGGAGGAGATCGAGCTCACGATCGGCGGCAATATGGGAGGCATCGGCTATTCCTATGACGATACATTTACAAAAGATGAGGTGGAGAGGATCCTTTCCGTTTTTATGGCAGAAGAGCTGTCCTACCAGGATTATAAAAGAATCTCTCAGATAAAGGACACCAGGAATATCATTTATCCTGTTCTGGATGTGCTGCAGAAGGCATCGTCCAAATTAGGAACAGAGGTTGTAACTGTGGACGCGGTCATTGTAAACGGAGGAATGTCAAAATTCTATATGGTCATTGACCGTCTGAAGGATTTTTTCGGATTTGAACCCATTGTCGCGTTAGACCCGGATCAGTCGGTGGCGCGGGGGGCGGCGGTCTATCATTACTATCTTCATAAATATGAAGAAATGCGTGATGATATGAGGATGTTCGAAGACGGTGAAAACAAAACGGCGCCGGTATCCGCGGACTTTGGCTCCGGCCAGGAGGAAAAAAGGCGGGAGGAGCATGTACAGGCAGAATCGGCTATGCGGCGTATGCCCATCCAGTGGGGACGCAATATCCTCAATGACAGCCTGTATCTGGGCGTGAAAAACGGAGCCGTACATAAGATCATACCGACAGGGGCGGAATTGCCGTACAATTCACCTGTAATGACGGGGTTTCGGATGGAGCCGGGGCAGAAGATGATCGCGGTTCCTGTCAAGAGCCGGAACCTGGACGGCTCCTACCGGACGATCGCGAAAGGCAATATCTCCTTTAAGCGGCATTATAATAACGGTGCCTTTGTGGCGTTTATGATCCATATGGGGAGCAGCAAGGTGATCACGATGAAAGCCTGGACGAGCAATGATGAGGCGGGAATGGACAAGATCGAGGAGGGCTATGTGGAGATCGCGATCGATAACAGCGAACGCTCCAGGATCAAAGCGAAATTTGTGGCGCCGAGCGGCAGCAGGCTGCAGCCGAAAGCGGAAATCAATAACATGCTCCAATTGATCCAGAATTTTGAAAAAAGCAGAAATAAACCCGAAAGGAGTACCACCGCAAAACGGATTTCGGCAAGTGTAAGCAGTATCTGCAATGCAGGCAACAAGGAAGCGTTTGCGGATGTGGTTCTGGAGGCGCTGACGAATGTGTCGTCCGAGGAAGGCAGGCAGAGATTATTCGTTATCGCGCGGAGGCTGTCCCCTTTCTGGAGGGGTTCGGAGAAAAAGAGGCTTGCAAATCAGTGCATGAGCCAGATCAGCGCGGATCTGCAGGGATTATCGATCGGGCATGGGCCGAAAGTCTCAACCAATATTCAGGCGGTCTATACATTGAGCACGTGCGCCTGCGCCGAGCAGTTGGAGAAGCTGTCCGCTCTTCATGGCGTCCCCGTTTATCTGCAGGCATGCCTTTACACGCACGCAAAGACAGGGACAGCTCTTGACTGGCTTCAGGACGAACTGGAAAGGGATGTGCAAAACGCGTCCGAAGGATATTCGAGCAATCTGCAGTTCAGTTCCTATGCGGTAGGAATTGCGCTGAGAAAGGAAAGCGGAGATCCTGTACTTTCGCCTCGGGCGGAATCCAAAATAGTCAGAGACATTGTCAGGGCCATCACTTCCGGCAGACTGACAAATGAAGAGCTGACATGCTGTATCCTGGCACTGGGCTGGATCTGTGATCAGAGAAAGGGGGCCAGCGGCCTGGAGCTTACGGTGCTTCATCAGGTATTGGATGCCATAAGAGATGTGGATGTTCTCTATTCGCCTGCAATTGCCATGTTTCAGAGAAAAGCCGGGGAAGTGGCCGTAAAGATGATCAATGGGGCTCTGCTCACAGACGAGGAGGAGCAGTTTTTGTTGACAAAGCTGGAAGTGTGATCATAACGACAATCAGGTTTTCGGAGAATGGGAGGAGTGTTATGGAAGTTGTATTACAGAATCTGACGAAAAAATTTCCGGGCCGCGGCAGGAAGAACCCGGATGAGGTCATTGCGGTCAATGACTTTAATCTGGAGATACCGGACGGCAGCCTGCTTGGCCTGCTCGGGCCTTCCGGCTGCGGAAAGAGCACGACCCTGCATCTGATCAGCGGACTGCTTACGCCTACCGGCGGGAGGATCCTGTTCGGAGAGGATGACGTGACCGGGCTGCCGCCGGAGAACAGGGGGATTGGACTGGTTTTCCAGAATTACGCGCTTTACCCTCATCTGACGGTAAAGCAGAATATTCTGTTCCCGCTGGAGAATCTGAAAGGAAAAGAAAGGCTGTCAAAGCAGGAAATGCTGTCCAAGGCGGAGGAGGCCGCGAAGCTGGTTCAGATTGACGGACTGATGGACCGCAGGCCGGGAGAGCTTTCCGGAGGACAGCAGCAGCGGGTGGCCATAGCCCGTGCGCTGGTAAAGATGCCCCGTGTGCTTCTGCTGGACGAACCGCTCTCCAACCTGGATGCGCGCCTGCGGCTGCAGACCCGGGAGGAGATCCGGAGGATCCAGAAGGAGACAGGGATCACCACGATCTTTGTGACCCATGACCAGGAGGAGGCAATGAGTATTTCCGACCTGATCGTTGTCATGAAGGAAGGGGTGGTGCAGCAGACCGGAAAACCGCAGGAGGTCTATGACGATCCTGCCAATCTGTTCGTAGCGAAATTTCTCGGCAATCCGCAGATCAATGTCTTTCACGGAAAGGTGAAGGGGCAGAGGCTTTATATAGGAGAAGACGCGGTTCTTCCCGTCCGGGGGCTTTCCGGTCAGGATCTTGGGGAACGGGATGTCTATGTGGGAGTCCGCCCGGAGGGATTTGTGCCGGATATGGACGGGGCTCTCTTCTGCGGCCTGCGGGGCGTGGAGGTGATGGGACGGGATATCAGCGTGGTCTCCACCAATCCGGCCTCGTTGTCTTCTGCGGTCCGTTCTGTCATCAGCGCGGAAAATATGGCGGATATCGGCGGCACGACCGTCCGGTTCACGCTTTTGCCCCGCAAGGTATTTCTGTTCGACAGGGAGACGGAGCAGCGGATTTATTTCCATGGGCAATGAGCCGATGGCTGCTTGCAGGTATTTGACTTTGAAACCGGGGATCAAAGATTTCCAGCTGTGCGGTTGGATGCTCCAGGGAGCCTCCAACCCACTTATCCATTCGCAAAAACCGTGCTTACGCACTCCTGCGTCTGCTAATGCATCCGCTTTTTGCTCATTAATAAGTGGGTTGCTGATTCACCAGGTCATTTGCATTGCAATCAATTGCATGCAAATGGCCTGGTGAATCGCAACCGCATAGCTGGAAAGATTTTAAACAGGAGTAATGAGAAGATGAAGAAAAAAATGAGCGAAAGCAGCCTGAAGGGCTGGCTGTATCTTTTGCCTGCGATTTTATTTCTGGGATTTTTTATGGTATATCCGCTTGTCGATGTGCTGATCTATTCCTTCGAGGAGGGGTACAATTTCGCGTCTCAGACCTATTTCGGCACCGGGACCTACAACTATTCCTATATTTTGCATGACCCCTATTTTCTGCAGGCCGTGAAAAATACCTTTATTCTGGTCATGATCACGGTGCCCCTGTCCACAGGGATCGCGCTGCTGATCTCGGTAGGGCTGAATTCCATTACAAAGCTCCGCAATTTTCTACAGACGGTCTATTTTCTGCCCTATGTGACGAATACACTGGCCGTGGGGCTGGTATTTATGATTCTGTTCAAAAAGACGGCATACTCGGACGGGCTGGTCAATCTGCTGATCAACTGGTTCGGAGGCAGCTCCGTTGATTTTATCGAAGGTCCCTACTGGGCAAAAATGTTCGTACTCTGTTTTTATACGATCTGGATCGTCATGCCTTTTAAGATTCTGATCCTGACCAGTGCGCTTGCGTCCATCAACCAGGACTATTACAATGCGGCGCGGGTGGACGGTACGTCCAAATTCCGGATCTTCAGGCGCATCACGCTGCCTATGATCTCGCCCATGATCTTTTATCTGGTGATCACGGGATTTATCGGCGCGTTCAAGGCATACAGCGATGCGGTGGCTCTGTTCGGAACAGACCTGAACGCGGCGGAAATGAATACGATTGTAGGTTATGTATATGATATGCTGTACGGCGACAGCGGCGGCTACCCGTCCTATGCGTCCGCGGCGGCGGTGATTCTGTTTGTGATCGTGCTTACGATCACCTGTATCAACCTGCTGATCAGTAAAAAGAAGATCCACTATTAGTAATGAAGACATGGATTCACGGAATCTGAACCGACTTGGAATATATGAGAAAGGAATGGCGGAAGCTATGAGCAGCAATATTGATTATATTAGAATAGAAAAGGATGCCAAAAACCGCAGAAAGGCCGTGCGCACGGTCACCTATGTGCTTCTGGTCTTCTGGGCGGCGGTGGTGCTGTTTCCTTTTTACTGGATGGTTCTCACATCCCTGAAAAGCTATGGCGCGTACAATTCGGAATATATTCCGAAGTTTTTCACACTGTCCCCTACCTTGCAGAATTATGCGGATGCCTTTACGGCTGTGCCGCTGGCGCGGTATTTTCTGAATACCATTATTTTTACCTCCGTGACTACGGCGCTCATGCTGGCGGTGATCACGCTGGCGGCGTTTGCATTTGCCAGGCTGGAATTCAAAGGGAAAAATCTGGCATTTCTCATTTTTCTCTCTTTGATGATGATTCCGAGTGAGTTGGTGGTCATCACCAATTTTGTGACAATCACGAACTGGAACATGCGCAATACATTTCCCGGGCTGATTCTCCCGTCGGTCACTTCCGTGTTTTATATTTATCTGCTGAAGGAAAATTTTGAGCAGATACCGGACAGCCTGTATTATGCGGCAAAAGTGGACGGCACCAGCGACTGGAAATATCTGTGGAAGGTCATGATTCCGATGTCCCGGCCGACCATCATCACCATTACGATACTGAAGGTGATCGAGTGTTGGAACTCCTATGTATGGCCCCGCCTGATCACGGATGATGAGAATTATTTTCTCGTCTCCAACGGCATACAGGAGATTCGGGAAAATGGATTTGGACGGGAAAATATTCCGGCTATGATGGCGGCTGTCGTGGTGATTTCGATCCCGCTGGTGATCCTGTTTTTGGTCTTCCACAAGAAAATTATGGAAGGCGTGTCGAGGGGAGGGACAAAGGGATGATGCGTATCAGGAAAAAAGCGGGGAAAAATATAAGAAAAAATATAACAAAAAAAATCCTGCCGTCCTTCCTTCTGCCTGCGCTGGCGGCATGCGCCCTTCTTACTTTGACCGGATGCCATGGTTCCATGGGGCCGGGTACTTTTGAGGTGCCGGAGGAATTTGACGATTCGGGGGAATATGAGATTACTTTCTGGGCAAAAAATGATACCAATAAGACCCAGACGGCCATATACGAACAGGCCATTGCGGGATTTGAAAAAGCTTATCCCAATGTGAAGGTGAATCTGCGCCTGTATACGGATTATGGAAAAATTTATAACGATGTGATCACGAATATTTCCACCAATACGACGCCGAACGTGTGCATTACCTATCCGGACCACATTGCCACCTATCTGACCGGGATGAACCAGGTGGTGCCGCTTGATGACCTTTTCGCGGATGAAGCATACGGACTGGGAGGAAGCGAAGTCCGGTTCGACGCGCCCGTGAAGGAGGAGATCATCCCGAAGTTCCTGGAGGAATGCCGGTTCGGCGGACATTATTATGCCCTGCCCTATATGCGTTCCACGGAGGCTTGCTATATCAACAAAACAATGGTGGAGAAAATGGGATATACTCTTCCGGAAAAGCTTACCTGGGATTTCGTGTGGGAAGTGTCAGAGGCCGCCATGGAGCAGGACGCGGAGGAAAATTATCTCGTGAACGGACAGAAGGTGCTGATCCCGTTTATCTATAAGTCTACGGATAATATGATGATCCAGATGCTAAAGCAGAAGGACGCGGGCTATTCCACGGAGGAGGGCGAGATTCTGCTCTTCAATGATACGACGGAGGAACTGCTGTATATCATTGCGGAGCATGGAAAAACAGGGGCTTTTTCTACCTTTAAGATTTCCAGCTATCCGGCCAATTTCCTCAATGCGGGCCAGTGTATTTTCGCCGTGGATTCCACCGCCGGGGCGACCTGGATGGGAACCGACGCGCCATTGTCCGATATGAGCGAAGACAAGGTCGTAGAGTTTGAGACCGAGGTCATGCCCATTCCGCAGTTCGACCCGGAACATCCGCAGATGATCTCCCAGGGACCATCAGTCTGTATTTTCAACAAGTCGGATCCCCAGGAGGTGCTTGCTTCCTGGCTGTTTGTACAGTATCTGCTGAGCAACGAGGTGCAGATCGCCTATTCGGAGACCGAGGGGTATGTGCCTGTCACATCTAAGGCCCAGGGATCGGAGGAGTATCAGGATTATCTGTCCAGATGCGGGGAAGACAACGGGATGTACTATGATGTGAAGATCCGGGCGGCACAGCTTCTGCTGGACAATACGGATCATACCTTCGTGACTCCGGTATTTAACGGCTCCACCTCCCTGCGCAACGCGGCAGGACAGCTTGTGGAGAACACGGTGAAATCCGTGCGCAGGAAAGAGACGATCAACGAGGAGTATATGGCAGAGCTGTTTGAGGATATTACTTCGCTATATCGCCTCGACCAGCCCGGGAGTTCTGCCGTACCGGGCGGCTCGGCGAAAGAGGACTTAGGGGAGCTGCCCCAGACAGCGGTCGCCCTGCTGGCTTCGCTGGCGGGTGTATGGGGCGTGATGATTGTATATTTTGTCGTGCAAATGGCGGCAAAAAGGAAAAGAAATGCACAATAATACTATTGATTTTATGAAAAATTACGAGTACAATCAAGTCGATGCAGAAAAATGCAAAGCGAAAGATATCCGGCTGGTTACTGTTCACGGGGCTGTGCACTACGCTGCACAGCATCCGAGTCAATAAAGTACTTGAGTCCGGCATCCAGCCTCCCGCCGTTAGGCGACTTTTCAATGGGCTGGATGCGTTACAATTTGCGGCCGGTTAGGCCGTGAATTGTAACTCCGGCGGAGCGGGTGGGCTTTCGCGGAAAGGTGGAGAAACATGAAAAAGTTAACAGTATTACTTCTGATCTGCGCGCTGGCAGTGGGCTGTGCCGGATGCGGCGGTTCCAACGACGGCGGGAACAGCAGTGATTCCAACGCGCCGGCAGAATCAGGCGCGGATCAGGATGAGGCGGACGCGGATACCGAAGAGCCTGACGCGGCTTCCGATGACGGGGCGGACGAGAAGTCCGAGGGTGTCATGACTTATGAAGAGTATGCTGCGGCGGAGGTGGATTCCGAGGTCGTAGTAGAGACTTATGTGCAGGCAAAGCAGTCCTGGTGGGAAGACAAGGCGACTTTCTATACACAGGACAAGGATGGGGCTTATTTTATCTATGATATGCCCTGCTCCGAGGAGGACTATGAGAAGCTGGTTCCCGGAACCAAGATCAAGGTGACAGGCTATAAGGCAGAGTGGTCCGGCGAATTTGAGATTATCGATGCAGAATTCGAGATTGAGGACGGAAGCTACATTGCCGAGGCGGAGGATGTGACTTCTCTTCTTGGAAAGGACGAGCTCATCGACCACCAGAACAAGTTCGTATCTTTTCAGGGCATGACCGTTGAGGCGGCCGGACAGGACGACGCGGGAAATGATGTTCCGTTTTTGTACTCCTGGGACGGCTCCGGACAGGACGGAGACGACCTGTACTTCAACGTATCCCTGGACGGAGAGACTTATACATTTACGGTAGAATCCTATCTGTGTGACAATACCACCGATGTGTACAAGGCCGTGAAGGAGCTGAAGATCGGCGATACGGTTGATATGGAGGGATTCCTGTACTGGTATGAAGGCGTAAATCCGCACATTACTTCCGTGACAGTAAAATAAGGCAGAAGAAGAAAACCATTCCAAAGGTTAGAGTTTGGGATGGTTTTTTAGTGGTGCTAAATTCCGTACTCTATATCAGAGATCTGATTGCCGCCGCCTCTGCTTTGGCATGATAAATGATACTGAGCGCCAGATAAATCTTCCGCACGGTATCATTTGATGCGCACAGCCGCATGAAGAATTATGCCGCTTTGCGGCTGCGGCTGGCGCGATACTTACGGCAGATTTCATCGGCCATGAGTATATTTTGAAAAAGATAGAGGAATTCGTATGGAACTTATTCTGAAAAATCATCTGAAAGAGGCGAGAGCCGAAAAGAAGCTGTCTCAGGCAAAGCTTGCGGAGCTGGTCGGTGTTTCACGGAATACCATCAGTTCGATTGAGACCGGCCAGTTCAATCCGACCGCAAAGCTAGCTTTGATCCTGTGTATTGCGTTGGACAAAAAGTTCGAAGAATTGTTTTATTTTGAGTAACTACTCAGAACAGCAGCAATATGAAAAAACAGACTGTGCAAGTTTACTTTGAGTAAAAAACAAGTTTCAAAATGAAACCTGTTTTTGTTGCATATTGAATCTTTTTGTGCTATCATGAAATAAAATGAAAAGAAAAGGTGCGGAAATGAAAACAAAATTTCATGAATATCTGACATTGTTTCGAAAACAGAGAGGATTTACACAGGCATATATGGCTGAAAAGCTGAAGATTTCAAGATCCACCTATACGAATTATGAAGCCGGAAACCGTTCCCCGGATCTGGAAGGCCTGGAACGGATCGGTGAGATTCTGGACTGTTCTCTGGATGAATTGTTCGGAAGATCATCGGTGAAGCTTTCAGGCATGATCCGAGAGGAAGCCTCATCCTATTATGTGAATGTGAGAGCTCCCCTGAAAAGACGAGACCGGAGACTTGCAATCGGCACACAGGATTTCCGGAAACTGCGCGAACGAGGGGCATATTATGTGGATAAGACACAGATGGTCGAGGAGTTTCTGGAATCCTGGTATGATGTGACGCTGATCACCAGGCCGAGACGCTTTGGGAAGACTTTGAATATGTCCATGCTGGCAGAATTTCTGGACTGTACGAAAAGCTCTGCCGAACTGTTTGCAGGTACCAGGATCAGCGGCAGCTACGTGATGGAAGAGATGAACCGGCATCCGGTCATCTTTCTTTCCTTTCTCAATGTGAAGGGGGACAACGCGGACAGGATGCTGGATCAATTGGGATGGACGCTGAAAAATGAATACGGAAGATTCGATTCTCTCATAAATGACGGAACACTGTCTGATAACGAGCGGAACAAATTTAATCATATTTATGAATGCCTGTGGCCGATGAAAGACAGGAAAGAGTTGGAGAGCTGTCTTGTGAATGGGATTGCCTCACTTTGCCGGATTCTGGAAGAGTATTATGGGAAAAAAGTATATCTCCTGCTGGATGAGTATGATACCCCGTTTATTTCCGCAAACGCGAACGGGTATTATGACGAGGTGAGGGGAATACTGTCAGAGATGCTGACTTCGGCTCTGAAAGGAAACACTTCTTTGGAAAGGGCGGTATTGACAGGAATCCAGAGGGTGGCAAAGGAAAATATTTTTTCCGATCTCAACAATCTGATCGTCTGCACGGTAAAAGATCCGGATTATTCGGACTGTTTTGGATTTACGGAAGAGGAGACTGCGGGGCTTTTGGAGTATTGCGGAGTGGAATTTACGGAAGAGGTTCGGACGATGTATGATGGGTACCTGTTTGGAGAAAATGAAGTTTATAATCCATGGTCTGTTTCATGCTATGCGGCGAGAAAGAAGCTGGAGCCTTACTGGGTCAATACCAGTGAGAACAGTATTATTAAAGATGCTTTTGCGCAAAGCGGAGAGTCATTCGCGAAGAAATACAACGAATTGATCGAGAAGGGAACCGTGGATACGGAGATGGAATTGTCAGTATCCTATTATGAAGAGCCGGATGACAGTTCGCTTTGGGGGCTTTTGCTCAATGCCGGGATGGTAACGATTCAAGATGAAATGGAAGAGGGAATCTACAAGCTGCGGATACCGAACTATGAGGTCAGGGAAGCGTTCCAAAAACTGACGGCATTCTATTTAAAGGTGGAAAATGGCCATATATCCGACATGTTAAGAAGTCTGCGGACAGGAGCCATAGAGAATTTTGCCGAACAGTATCAGCACATTTTATTAAGGCTCCCCTCTTATCATGATCTGACCAGTGAAAACAGCTATCATATGATGCTGCTGGGAATGTGTGCTTTCATGTATCGGCACTATGAAGTGAAAAGCAATCGGGAAACTGGTTTGGGAAGAAGTGATCTCTTTCTTTATGCCAAAAAAGCGGAGCTGCCTCATATGATTTTGGAATTCAAGTATACAAAAAGTGAGTCGGAAAATCTGGAGAATCTGGCACAGGAGGCTATAGACCAGATCAAAGGCAAAAAGTATGATGCTGATATGGAGGGAGCGGTGTATTACATCGGTCTTGCGCATTTTGGAAAAAATGTGCGGGTAAAATGGGAGAAAAGAACATGAGTCTTTATGCGATCGGAGACCTCCATCTTTCCTTTTCCGTTGACAAACCAATGGATGTGTTCGGGAGAGTATGGAAAAATCACGAAAAGAAGATTTGGAAATATTGGAATAAACGAGTGGCAGAGGAAGATACCATTGTAATCACCGGAGATCATTCCTGGGGGAAGAACCTGGAGCAAAGCGGCAAAGATCTGGACTTTATCGCGGAGCTGCCCGGAAGGAAAATCCTGCTCAGAGGAAATCATGACATGTTCTGGGATGCTAAAAAGACACAGAGATTAAATGAACGGTTTCAGGGCAGGCTGGAATTTTTGCAGAATAACTTTTACAGGTACAAGGACTATGCTCTGGTAGGGACGAAAGGATACTGCTATGAGGGGCTGGATACCTATGAACATTTTGAAAAGATCCGGAACCGGGAGCTGGAACGGTTAAGAATTTCCTTTGAAGCTGCCCGGGCCGCATATATTTCAGAAGGAGAGGTTTATCATCCGGACTCCGGCGAAGCGGAGGAAATTCATCCGGCAGGGGAGGGGAAGTATATCATGTTCCTGCATTATCCACCTACCAGTATTGGAGAGATGTCAAGCCCATTTACCAAAATGGCAGAAATATACGGGGCTTCAAAAGTGATCTATTCACACTGCCATGGAAAGACAAGATTTGATGACAGCTTTAAGGGATATGTAAATGGAATCGAGTATAAGCTTGTCTCCGGGGATTATCTGAACTTTAAACCGGAACTGATATTGGAATAATAAAAAATATGCGAAAACTCTTGACTTTCCACCTTGTGGAAGCTGTATAAAAAGGTCAGACACAGAGAAAAAGCATGGCGGGCAGGCAGCTGTAACAGAGAAAAAGCATGGCGTACAGGCAGCTGCGACAGACAGGGGGAATGAAGCATGAAGATCAAGCAGGTCGAGGAACTGGTAGGCATTACGAAAAAGAACATCCGTTTTTACGAGGAGCAGGGACTTCTGGAAGTGAAGCGCGCGGAAAACGGATACCGGGAATACGGGCTGGATGATGTGAAACGGCTTCAGGAAATCCGTCTCCTGCGGAAGCTTTCCGTTCCGATCGAAGAGATGAGACAGATGTTCGGCGGAGCAAAAAGCCTGCGCTGCTGTCTGGAGTATCAGGTGGAAGAGATGGAGCGCCAGAAGAACAATCTCGTGCAGATCCGGAACTTTTGCGAACAGCTTCTGGACGCGGATATTTCCCTGGAAACGCTCAATGCGGCTCAGTGTCTGGAACAAATGGAACAGCTGGAAAAGGAGGGAACGAATTTTATGGATGTTAGGAAAACGGATGTTCATAAGAAGAAAATCATGGGTGCTGTCCTTGGCGGCGGTATTATGGTGGTGCTCATGGCTGTTTTGATCGGGATCATGATCTGGGGCTGTATGGTGGATCCGGTTCCGGCAGGAGTATTGCTGTTTATGATCGGCATACCGGCAATCGTTATCATTGGCGTGATCGCAGCATTGATCGGAAGAGTCAGAGAGATTGAAGGAGGAGAAGAAGATGAAGCTTCTAAGTATTGAATATATTCCGGGTGTGGAATTTGAGGCGTTGGATATGGTAAAAGGAACCGTAGTGCAGACAAAAAATTTCGGGAAGGATTTTATGGCCGGAATGAAAACACTGGTCGGCGGAGAGATTGTGGGTTATACGGAAATGCTCAACGAGGCCCGCCAGATCGCGGTAAAAAGAATGGTGGATGAGGCCAAAGCCCTCGGCGCGGATGCGGTGATCGGAGTGAAGTACGGTTCTTCTCAGGTTATGCAGGGCGCGGCAGAAGTGATCGCCTATGGAACTGCCGTAAAGTACCTTAACAAGTAGGCCCTCGCCGTCAGGCGACTTTTCAATGGGCTGGATGCGTTACAGTTCGCGGCCGGTTAGGCCGTGAACTGTAACATTTGATCTTATGCATTCTTCATAAAAAATGATTGTGTGGATTGTATTTTGTAGCGTATAATAATATAAAGTATTTTGCGGTTTATTATTTTGTGTTACAGGAGGGCAAAAGTGGAGGTAGTACGGAAATATATTGATGCAGACAGTTTAATGACAGTTATGAAACTTCCTGAAAAATTTAGAAATCGTAAATATTGATTGATACAAACATTGTGCTTGATGTTATGCTGAAAAGGGAGCCGTTCTACAAATTGTCGTTTGAAATCCTCAGTTTGGCGAAAAAGGATGATGTAGAGGAGTATGTATCGGCATCTGCAATTACAGATATCTATTATCGCAACCCTAATGATTACAAAGAAGCGAAAATGAAAGTCTGGAAACCGGAAGAATTATTGCTATGATGTAATGGAGCAGGGATAAGAAGTGATTTAATGTATGAAAAAAATAGCACTCGCCTCTTGACAGTGCTAACAAAACCTGTTATTGTTATATTGTCAATAGAACAATAACACAAAAATCAGAGTATTTCCGGAAATTTACACATAAAATTAAAAAGTGAGGAAATTTTCGGGAATACTCAATAGATAAGGAGGTTTTGGTATGAATATAAATAAATTTACGCAGAATTCCCTGCAGGCAGTGCAGTCCTGTGAGAAACTGGCTTATGACTACGGGAATCAAGAGATAGCTCAGGAACATTTGCTGTATGCGTTGATTACCCAGGATGACAGCCTGATTTTAAAGCTGTTGGAGAAGATGGGATTCCAGGCATCTTATGTGGTGAACCGTGTGGAGGAGCTGCTGGCTAAGCGGCCTAAGGTACAGGGCGGCAAGGTCTTTGTGGGACAGGATCTGAACAATGTACTGATCCATGCGGAGGATGAGGCAGGGCAGATGGGGGACGAATATGTCTCCGTTGAGCATCTTTTCCTTGCGCTTTTGAACTATGCCAGCCGGGAGATGAAGGCATTTTTTAAGGAGATGGGCATCAGCCGGGAGGGCTTTCTGCAGGCGCTTTCCTCTGTTCGAGGCAATCAGCGGGTGACCAGTGACAATCCGGAAGCCACTTACGATACATTGAATAAATACGGGCAGGACCTGGTGGAGCGCGCCAGAGACCAGAAGCTGGATCCGGTCATCGGACGTGACGAGGAGATCCGGAACGTGATCCGGATTCTGTCAAGAAAGACGAAGAACAATCCGGTGCTGATCGGTGAGCCTGGTGTCGGCAAGACCGCAGTGGTAGAAGGGCTTGCCCAGAGGATTGTCAAGGGGGACGTGCCGGAAGGACTGAAGGAGAAGACGATTTTTTCCCTGGATATGGGCGCTTTGGTCGCGGGGGCAAAATACCGCGGCGAATTTGAGGAACGTCTGAAAGCGGTGCTGGAGGAAGTGAAGAACAGCGACGGCAGAATCATCCTGTTCATTGATGAGCTGCATACGATTGTAGGCGCCGGGAAGACGGACGGCGCCATGGACGCCGGTAATATGCTCAAGCCAATGCTGGCCCGGGGTGAGCTTCACTGTATCGGTGCCACGACACTGGACGAGTACCGCCAGTATATTGAGAAGGATGCGGCGCTGGAGCGCCGGTTCCAGCCGGTGCTTGTGGAGGAGCCTACGGTGGAGGATGCGATCTCCATTCTCCGCGGTTTGAAGGAACGCTATGAAGTGTTTCATGGAGTGAAGATCACGGACAGCGCCCTGGTCGCGGCGGCAATGCTGTCACATCGATACATTTCCGATCGGTTTCTGCCGGATAAGGCCATCGACCTAGTAGATGAGGCATGCGCGCTGATCAAGACAGAGCTGGATTCCATGCCGACAGAGCTGGATGAACTGAGCCGGCGTGTGATGCAGCTTGAGATAGAAGAGGAAGCATTGAAGAAAGAGGATGACCGTCTGAGCCAGGAACGCCTTGTCCATCTGCAGGAAGAGCTGGCTGAGCTGCGGGAAGAATTTTCCGGTAAAAAAGCACAGTGGGACAATGAAAAGTCCTCCGTAGAGCGGGTGCAGAAGATCCGTGAAGAGATCGAACAGGTGAATAAGGACATCCAGAAAGCACAGCAGGCATATGACCTGAATAAAGCGGCGGAACTCCAGTATGGACGTCTGCCGCAGCTAAAAAAGCAGTTGGACGCGGAAGAAGAGCGGGTGAAGGAGAAGGAACTGTCGCTGGTTCATGAGGCGGTGACAGATGAAGAGATTGCCAGGATTATTTCCCGGTGGACCGGAATCCCGGTGGCAAAGCTGAACGAGAGCGAGCGCAGCAAGACCCTGCATCTCGGAGACGAACTGCACAAGAGGGTGATCGGACAGGAGCAGGGTGTGGAGCTTGTGACAGAGGCGATCATCCGTTCTAAGGCGGGGATCAAGGATCCGTCCAAGCCTATCGGCTCCTTCCTGTTCCTTGGACCTACCGGCGTCGGCAAGACCGAACTGGCGAAAGCACTGGCACAGAGCCTCTTCGATGATGAGAACAATATGGTCCGGATCGATATGAGTGAGTATATGGAGAAGTATTCCGTATCCCGCCTGATCGGAGCGCCTCCGGGATATGTGGGGTACGACGAGGGCGGCCAGCTTACCGAGGCAGTCCGCAGGAAGCCTTATTCCGTAGTTCTCTTTGATGAAGTGGAAAAAGCCCATCCGGATGTGTTCAATGTGCTTCTGCAGGTGCTGGACGATGGGCGGATCACCGATTCCCAGGGACGGACGGTGGATTTTAAGAACACGATCCTAATCATGACCTCCAATATCGGCGCACATTTCCTGCTGGAGGGCATCCAGGAGGACGGTACGCTGACAGAGGAAAGTCAGTCCATGGTTATGAATGAGCTGCGGGCGCATTTCCGGCCTGAATTCCTGAACCGTCTGGACGAGACTATTATGTTTAAACCGCTGACCAAGTCCAATATCAGAGGAATCATTGACCTGCTGGTGGCGGATGTCAACAGACGGCTGACAGAGAAGGAACTGTCTATCGAATTGACAGAAAGTGCCAAAAGCTTTGTGGTGGAAGGCGGTTACGATCCCATGTACGGCGCACGGCCGCTGAAGCGGTACCTGCAGAAGAATGTGGAGACCCTGGCAGCGAGGCTGATCCTGGCGGGAAATGTGGGCCGAGGAGATACGATTACCATTGATGTGGTGGACGGAAAGCTGGAGGGACAGTGCCTGCACTGATATAAGAGACTGCAGTTCGTCGATAAGAGCCGCATTTGGTGTTGAAAATACACAACACCAAATGCGGCTTTTTGTCGTTCATCCTATGTATGATTCGTCCGTCAAAAGCTCTCATTCCCCTTGCTGGCCAATTTTCCGAATCTCCATGCCACAATATATGAGGGCGCTGCACCACATCGCCTTCATATATTGTGGCACGAATCTTCGAAAAATTATCTCAGCAATGAAAATGGAATTTTGACGGTCGAATCATGTATATAAATGATTTATAAAATAGCATTAGTGTCATATGACACAAAAAGGAAAAATATGAAAAAATTGGAAATGTTGTAAATGTAGAAAATTGGAAGAATTTATTGTATATTATGCACAATTGACTATGGGAAAGAAATATGATACTGTTTAATTACAGACAATATATTGTTGAAATGCATGCTGACGAAACAAAACAACAAAAGATCGATAGTGTCATATGACACAGAAAGGAATCATATGAAGCGAAGTGAATATAACAAGATCAAACAAGAAGGACTGGAATTGATGCGGAAGAGCGGATTGTATCTTACGCCGGATGAAGAAGAGAAAATGGAAGTTACGGATTTTGGTCTGAATGATCCTTATCATGAAGGGCTTATGCTCCATGTCTATGTGAATACTAAGAGATGCTGTGCGAAAGAACTGCCAATGCTGCCGGGGCAGATCTGTGCGGAACACAGACATCCGCCTCTGAGCCCGGAGAACCCGGGGAAAGAAGAGACATTCCGCTGCAGATACGGAGAAGTATATATCCATGTTCCGGGAGAACCTACTCCGAATCCAAAGGCGAAGATTCCGGCAGGGAAAGAAGATGTGTACACGGTATGGCATGAGATTGTTCTGAAAAAAGGAGAACAGTATACCCTGGCTCCGAATACAAAGCACTGGTTCCAGGCAGGGCCGGAAGGTGCTGTTGTTTCAGAGTTTTCCTCATACAGCGATGATGGAACAGATGTGTATACGGATCCGGCGATTACCAGATTTACCACGATAGAAGAGGATTGATCAGTGATAAGATATGATTTAGGAGGCACTTCATGGAAGTTCCGCGCGTGCGGAGATGCACAGTGGCATGAGGCCAGTGTTCCGGGAAGCCTGTTTTTGGATATGATGCAAAATGGCCTGATAGAAAATGCATATTATCGATTTAATGAGAGGCAATTTGCCGAATTGGCGAAAAAGGATTATGAATACCGCAGTGTATTTTACGTAGATGAAAAAATAAAAAAGAAAGGAAATCAGGTTCTGGTCTTTGAAGGGCTTGATACAATTACGGCTATCTTTCTGAACGGAGAAAAAATAGCTGAGACAGATAATATGCACCGTACCTATCGTTTTGAAGCAGGACATTTGCTGAAACAGGGAGAAAATGAACTACATATCCTTTTTTATTCTCCGGTAAAGTATATAGAAGAACAACATAAAGCGCATCCACTTCCGGAATTTAATACGGCAAGTCCTCACGGCTTTTCTCAGATTCGAAAAATCCATAGTTCCTTTGGATGGGATGCGGAACCGGTTGTACCGGATTCGGGGATTTGGCGGGATGTATATTTGGAAGCTTATGACCAGGTGAAATTGGATCATATTTATGTGCGTCAGAGTCATCAGGATAAAAAAGTCCGGCTGAAGGCAGAGGTGTATCTGGATAAATATATCCAAAGTACCTCCTTGCGTACATGTGTTTGCGGAACAAGCGGGATTTCCCGGAAGTCTGTTTCAGAAGAATTTCAGGTTCATATGCAGTTGAAGGATCCGGATGGTTTCGTGAAAGCCGAAGGAAATGTGAGCATGATTGACGGGAAAGGGAACTGGAATGTTTTGATCGAGGAACCGCAGCTTTGGTGGCCGAACGGCTACGGGGAGCAGCCATTGTATTTGCTGTCGGCGGTATTGCGGCAGGAACTAGAAGACGGAGAAGAAGAAGACCGAAAAGAGATGCATATCGGCCTCAGAAAAGCAGAAGTCAGAAGAAAACCGGACGAATGGGGAGAATCATTTGCTTTTTATATCAATGATGTCCCGGTCTACGCGAAAGGCGGATGCTATACCCCGCCGGATAAGTTTCTGGCGCTCTGCAGAGGGAAAAGGCATGAGGATTTGATTCGATATTGTGCGCAGGCAAATTTTAACTGTATCCGTGTGTGGGGCGGCGCCGTATTTCCGGATGATGAATTTTATGATTTGTGTGACAGATACGGTATATTGGTGTGGCAGGATTTGATGTTCGCATGTGCCTTGTACCATGTGACAGATGAATTTATCGATAATATCAGTGCAGAAACCAGGGACAATGTCATAAGGCTGAGAAATCATCCTTCCCTGATGCTCTGGTGCGGAAGCAATGAAAATGAATGGTTTCACGATTTTGAACATGATTTAGAAGGTCTTACATATGAACTGCGCATGGATAATCTGAGGCAGTACGAGGTCTATTTGAAGGAAGTGGTCAGAACGTATGATCCGGATCGCCTGTATTGGCCAAGTTCTCCTTCCAGCGGCGGCGGATACAAAGATCCGAACGGATATGAAAAGGGAGATGTGCACTGCTGGTATGTCTGGTATCTTCCGGCCAAGCCATATACATTTTACAGAGAGTGCAAAGCAAGATTCGTAAGTGAATTCGGGCTGGAGTCGTTTCAAAGTATAAAAACGCTCTGCCATTATATGGAACCGGAAGATATGAGCCCTAATTCGGAAGTGATGGATTTTATGCAAAGATGCAGTGATAACCACTGCAATATGGGAAATGGCAAGATTATGAATTATATTTTTCAGGAGGTCAGGCCGCCCGGGAATTTCCAGGAATATGTATATGCCTCGCAGTATGCGCAGGCAAAAGGAATCAAATATGGAGCATGTCATTTTCGAAGAATGAAGCCGAGATGTATGGGGAGTCTTTACTGGCAGATTGTAGACTGCTTTCCGGGGACAACGTGGTCTGGAATCGACTATGAATATCGATGGAAAATCCTGCATTATTACGCAAAAAGATTTTATCAGCAGACAATCATCAGTGTCTCTGAACATGAAAGAAGCCTGGATCTGTATATTGTACATGACGGACAGGAAGGATTTGAGGCAAAGGTTGCATGGGCGCTGCGGAAGAACGACGGGACATGTGTGAGAAGTGACGAGAAAAATGTTTTGGTAAAAGAAGACAGCTCGGAATCCGTGTGGACTCTTGATTTTACAGACAATGTCAATGAAAAAAGCAAAACAGAATATTATCTGGAATTTGAGCTGGCGGACCGCAGGGGAAAGACAATCAGCAGCGATACCTATCTGTTTGTAAAACCGAAACATTTCCGGTTTCTCGCCCCTGAACTGGCATGGCATGTCAAAGAGGAAGAAGACGAATTTCAGATAGAGCTGCAGACAAATGTGTATACAAAATGCATTTTTCTGGATTTGGAAAATGCGGATGCAATTTTTTCGGATAATTGTTTTGACCTGTCGCCGGGGCAGAAAAAGACAGTGAGTATCAGGAAAGCTGAGCTGAGCAGTGCAATGTCAAAAGAAGAACTGGAAACAGAATTGTGTTGTCAATGTTTGAATACCCTTGGAAAAGGGTGATTATGGAGGAGAAGTTATGAAGAAAAAAATTTCTGTGATCATGTCATTATTATTGGTATGTTCCATGCTGGGAGCATGTAGTTCCGGTAATACGGCGGACAATGACGCAAATAGTACGAATGATACAAAGCAGGCGGAAGACCAGGAAAGTGAAGCTAAGGATCAGGAGGATGGAGAATTTACAGAGGAGGTTACGCTGGATGTGGCGATGATGTGGTCACTTGACAGTACGACAGACGCGAAATCTTATGCGCTGAACCATGCGCTTGAACGGCTGGAAAAGGATTATCCTAATATTACGATCAACTACGACGGTTCCGTACATGATGATTATCAGACGATTATGATGACCTATGCGGCAGCGGACACACTTCCGGACGTATTCAATGTAAAAGGTTCATGGATACCTGGAATGGTTGAAAACGGGCAGCTGGGAGAGATAGATGAATTTCTGGAGCAAGACAAAGAGTGGGGAGACGGTTTCAGCGAAGATATGCTTTTTGACATGAAATACGACGGCCATTATTATGGAGCGCCGTTTCAGGATTTATGCTGTTCTTTGATTGTATATAACAAAGAAATCTACGAATCTGTCGGTTATGATCATTTTCCGGAGGATTGGGATGAGCTGCTGGATTGCTTTACGAAACTGAAAGATGCAGGATATGTACCTCTGGGAATGGGAAATAGCGGACAATGGGTAGCGAATTCCTGTATGTTTGGTGCATTTGGTGATCGTGGCGCGGGAAGCAGCTGGTATGATGATATTATGAATGGGACAGGAGACGGCTTTCTCGATGAGAATATGCTGCTCGGTGTAGAAAAAATGGCTGAGCTTGCGGAGAAAGGCTTCATGAATTCCAACATGAACAGTATCGATCAGTTTGAGGTTATGCCGCCCTATATCAATGAAGAATATGCCTCCTACGTGGATGGCTCCTGGACATTTGGAACTCTGATCGCAACAGCAGGAGATGACCAGAGCATTGTTGAAAAGTCAGGAGTGGCAGTATTTCCGACCTTTGAAGGCGCAAAAGGAGAATATCCGGCAACGCCAGGCGGTTCGGCGTGGGGACAGGCATATAATGCCAATCTGACAGGAGCCAAAAAGGAAGCGGCCCGCATTTTTATCAAATATATTTCGGATGAACAATGGTGTCTTGACCTTGCGGAAAAGGGAGATTTCGGGGGACAGAGTGTGGACTATGATTATGGTAAGACCTCCCCGATCCTGGATGCATATGTAAGCTTAAAAGAAAGCGCCGCTAAGACACCGCAGTATGACTGCCATTTTGATACATCTGTAATTGACGCGATGAATACGGGATTCCAGGAGCTGCTTTTGGGAGAAATTGATGCAAAAGAATGGGGAAGACGCGTTCAGGAGGAATATGAGATGACTCTGGAATAACAGGATGGGCTGTTGTTTAGCGCAACAGCCCACTTGTTTACTCGATGTTTGAGAGAAAGGCAGGTGTATTTTTTTGGAGCAAAACAGAATCTTGCGGCCAAAAGGGAAAATTCTATTTTTATGTATGCTTCCAAGTGTGGCACTATTTCTGATATTTACGGTAATACCGGTAGGAATGGCAGTCTATTATTCCTTTTTTAACTGGTCGGGTGGAAAGAATAAGAAATTCATCGGAATGGCAAACTACGTGCGTTTGTTCGGAGATGAGGTATTCCGCGATTCTTTGATGAATAATTTCCTTCTGGCGGCCTGCTGCGTGATTTTTCAGGTTGGGATTGCATTCATTATTTCCTCTTTGCTTTGTTCGAAAATGCTGAAACTAAAAGGATTCCATCAATTTGCCATTTTTATGCCGGTAGTTTTAGCTCCGGTAGTAGTAGGATTTTTATGGAAAATTGTATATAATCAAGATTATGGATTACTAAATTTCCTGCTTCGGAGTATAAAACTGGAAAGCTGGATAAAGCCATGGCTGGATGATGTGGGGATTGTAATGAAAAGTATTACGATTCCGATCGTCTGGCAGTGGATCGGACTGTATGTAGTAATCTTTGTAAGTGCAATGAAAAATATACCGGAGGAAATTTTTGAAAGCGCTGCGTTAGACGGAGCAAACGGAATAAAAAAAGCAATTTATATCACCTGGCCTATGACATTGGATACCGTAAAAATATCAGTGATTCTTGCAGTATCAGGATGTATGAAAATATTTGAGCACATTTATATCATAACCGGCGGAGGTCCCGGAACCGCATCTACGGTTGGTGCAATGTACGCGTACAAAACATCATTTATCAAGCAGAAGTTCGGATATGGTTCCGCGATTTCCGTTGGGATCATGGTTGTGAGCCTGGTTCTGGTGGCGGTGTGCAATATTATATTTGGGAAAGGAAAGAAACGATATGAATAAAAGGATAAGAAAGCGGAAAAAGAAAGGGGCAGGCGCGGTGGTTTCCGCCCTTGTAAATGTTTTGATAGCTGCCTTATCGGTGTTCTGTTTGTTTCCTGTTGCCTGGATGCTTTATTCCTCTATAAAAGATGAGGCGGCTTTTAAAAGGAATATCGTAGGTCTGCCGACAGAGTTTCATTTTGAAAATTATTTGGCAGCAATAAAAACCGGAAAAATGGATATTGCCTTTGTAAACAGTGTGTTGGTCAGTGTTACGGCGGTGCTCCTATTGATTTTTATTTCGTTTATGGCCGGAGTGATCTTTGCAAGATATGTTTTCAGAGGGAAAGCTCTGCTGTACACGATGTTTTTATCAGGGATGCTGATTCCCGTACACAGCCTTTTGATACCGATTTTTATTGAATTAAAATTTTTTTCGCTGATCAATAATCGGTTTGTGCTGGCTCTGATTTATGCGGCATTTGGATTGCCGAAAGCGATTTTTCTGGTAACCACTTTTGCGGCGACAATACCAAGGGAGATTGAAGAGGCAGTGATCATGGACGGCGGAAATACGTTTGATATCTTTTTTAAGGTCTTTCTGCCGATTTCGAAACCGATTTTATCGACGGTTACAATTTTAAGTTTCCTTGATGCATGGAATGAATTTCCATTTTCTCTTATTTTAATGGGGAAGCCGGAATTAAAAACTTTGCCTATTGCACTGACATATTTTACAGGACAGCATTCCGTACAGTATACTCCGATGATGGCAGGGCTTACCATAGCAACCTTGCCGGTAGTCGTCATCTATTTTATTTTCCATAAAAAGATTATGGAGGGGATGGTGGCCGGCTCTGTGAAAGGTTAGAAAAAATACAGAGGTGGATAATATGACAAGAGAGCATCTGAAACTGGAAGCCGTTCGATTGTATTATTTTGAAAATATGAATCAGAATGAAATCGCCAGAAAAATGGGGATTTCACGTTCATATGTATCAAAACTGCTGATTGAAGCAAGGAAGGAAAAGCTGATCGAGTTTAAAAGCAAAAACCCATGGCTGACAGAAACGGAGGAAGAGCGGAGCCTGAAAAATTATTACGATCTGAAAAAGGTAATGATTGTTTCAAAAGAAGTAAATTGCCGGAGAGGATCGATCCCTTACGGGAAAGAGCTTGGGGAAAAACTGAACGAGTTTTTAAATACAATTTTAAACAATGGAGATGTGATTGGAGTTGCATGGGGAAAGACGATCTATGAATGCTCGAAATACCTGTACACGGATACGGCGTTTCGGGATGTGAGAGTGGTGCAGATCTGCGGCGGTGTAAGCCAGAGCCAGAACAGTACATATTCCGGTGAGATTTCTAAAAATTTTGCCGATGCATTCCATGCCGATTCCTACAGCCTTCCGATTCCGGCAATTGTGGAAAGCAGGCAGTATAGAGAACTATTTTATCAGGAGCATGGAATCCGCCAGGTACGGAAAGTTTTGGAGGATGTAAACATTGCCATATTTACGGTCGGCCAGTGTAGTATGGACAGTTCGCTGGTCAGATCAGGATATATTACGGAGGAAGGGATTCAGGCATTGATCAGGGATGGAGCGATCGGAGAGGTTTGTACGCATTTTATCAATCAAAAAGGACAGTGTGTCAGCCGGGAACTCGACGAGAGAACGGTTGCCGTACCGATGGAACAGCTTCAAAAATGTGACTTCCGTATTGCGGTCATCCTTGGAAAAGAACGTTTGAAGCCGCTGAAAGCGATCCTGGACGCAGGATATCCAAATGTGCTGATTATTGATGAAGAAACAGCTTCCGTGCTGTTGGAGGAAACGGAAAGGGGAAGGGAATGCTAGCGTACTGCTATCGTAATGGAAAGAAGCCTGCTCTGGAAGAAAAACAGCTTCCGGATTTAGGAAAGATTTACCAGGCAGTTATACGGGTTCACGCATGTTCCATCTGCGGAACAGACATACGTACATACCGCTTCGGTAATTCTAAAATAAAAGAAGGTACGATATTAGGCCATGAAATTGTAGGGCAGATAGAAAAAATATCAGAAAAGTGGAAGGAGGCATTTCCGATCGGAAGCCGCATCGCGCTGGCACCTGCAATCGGATGCGGGAAATGCTATAGCTGCCGGAAAGGCTATACGAACATGTGCGGTGATCTGAAAACGATCGGTTTTGAATATGACGGTGGATTCGCGGAATATATGGGGATTCCGGGAGAAGCTTTTGAAAGAGGAAATGTGTATCGGCTGCCGGTATCCGAAGACGATACGATATATACCTTGAGTGAACCGCTGGCATGCGTGATCAACGCCCAGTCTTACCTCCGTATTCAGGAGGGAGAGGATGTTTTGATTATCGGCAGCGGAATCATCGGCAGCATGCATGCCAGCCTTTCTCTATATAAGAAGGCCGGTCAGGTTATGGTTGCGGATGTGTCAGAGGGAAGAGTTGAGGAAGTGAAAAAGAACCTTCCCGAAATAACCGGCATTTGTTCCGGAACGGAAAACCTGAAAGACAGGGTGATGGAATTGACAGGCGGAAAAGGTGCGGATGTAGTCATTGTCGCATGCTCCGTAGGAAAGGCACAGGAAGAAGGGATGGAATTGCTTGCCCGAAGAGGGAGAATTTCTTTGTTTGGAGGGCTTCCCGGAGAGACAAAGGGATTTATAGACAGCAATCTGATCCATTATAAAGAATTGTCCGTATATGGAGTGCATGCCTCCACACCGGAACAGAACAAAAAAGCAATGGAATACATCAGAGACGGGATTGTCGATGCAAAAAAAATGATCAGTGCCGTCTATCCACTAAAGGAGATAGAACATGCTTTTGCGGATGCTGATAAAGGGCAGATGATGAAAGCGGTGATTACCATGAGTCAGGAGGGATAGGTTTGAAGGCTGTTAGAATGTACGCACCAGGGGATTTACGTGTAGAAGAAGTGAAGGATCCGGAGATCGAAGAAAATGAGGTATTGGTGAAAGTGATGGCGGTAGGCGTCTGCGGCTCTGATATTCCAAGAGCAAATAAATACGGCGCACATGTATCTCCAATTATTCTGGGGCATGAATTTGGCGGTATTATTGTAAGAGCAGGAAAAGCTGTAAAAAAATTTCATGAGGGGGATCATGTGACGGCGCCGCCGCTGATTCCCTGTATGAAATGTCACTGGTGCCAAAAAGGCCTGTATTCATTGTGCGATCACTATGACTATTACGGGTCAAGAAGAGATGGAGCAATGGCACAGTATATTGCCGTAAAAGAAAGCAATTTACTGAAGGTAAAGAATAGCGTGAAGTTTGAGGATGTGGCGACGGCAGATCCCTGCGCGAATGCGCTGCACGCGATGTATAAAGCCGGATTTCGGAAAGGAGACACCGTATGTATCAATGGGGCGGGAGCGATCGGGCTGTTTGCGGTCCAATATGCAAAGATCAAAGGCGCGGGCCAAATCGTAGTCATTGATATATGGGATGAGAAGCTGGAGATGGCGAAGGAAGCAGGCGCTGATTTTATCATCAATTCAAAAAAGGAGGATCCGGTTGAAAAAATACGGAATCTGACGCAGGGAGTTGGCCTTGATATCGTGATCGATTTTTCCGGCTCACCGGCGGCCCAGAAGCAATGTATCTGGTATGCGGCGAAGCAGGGACGGATCATCTTTTTGGGAATCTCGCATCAGGGACTGAACTGGTCGGAAAAAGAAGTGGATTATATCATGCGCGGAGAACTTACCATCACGGGGTCGTGGAATTCCTTTACGAAACCGTTTCCGGGAAAAGACTGGACGGAATCCATAGAATTATTTGAAAAATACGGAATGACTTCCGAAAATATCATCAGCCACCGGCTCGTCCTGGAAGAGGTTCCGGACATTTTTGACAAGATCGCGGAGGGAAACTATTTATTCAGTAAGATTATGATTTTCCCAAATGGTATTGGGGCAGAAGGATAGTAGTGTAAAGTATCGTATGAAAAAATGATACGGGAATTGCCCGCATTAAAAATCTGCTTCGCAGATGTCGGGCAAGAAGGCAATCAATTTGCTGCGCAAATTGGTTACATCTTAGAGGAGAGCAAAGTCATGAAAACAGAGACAATATGGAAAAGCATTGATCATACACAACTGAAACCGGACGCAGGCTGGAAAGAAATTTCGAAATTATGCCGGGAAGCCGCGGAATATGGAGCGGCATCGGTGTGTATTCCGCCATGTTACATTGAGCGGGTAAAGGAGGAATTTGGGCCGCAGATCCGGATCTGTACGGTCATTGGATTCCCGCTGGGATATGCGACGAAAGAGACTAAGGTTTTTGAAGCGGCTGACGCGGTGAATAAAGGTGCTGCGGAGATCGATATGGTGATTAATATATCGGATGTCAAAAATAAGGATTTTGCCAGGGTTCAGAATGAAATATCTGCTGTCAGACAAGTTGTCGGCGAATCCGTTTTGAAGGTGATTATTGAGACCTGCTATCTTTCGGAAGAGGAAAAGAAAGAACTGTGCCGGATCGTTACCGAAGCGGGGGCAGATTTTATCAAAACTTCTACGGGATTCGGAACGGCAGGAGCAACGATGGAAGACATTCGCCTTTTTAAAAAATATATCGGGAAGCATGTCAGGATAAAGGCAGCAGGAGGAATCAAAACAAGAGAGGCACTGGAGGAATATCTGGAAGAGGGATGTTCCAGGATTGGAACAAGTTCGGCTGTTGCTTTGTTAGAGAGGTGAGAGGATTGGGAAAATCATTATTGATGGCAGTGGATCTGGGAACGAGCTTTATTAAGTGCGGCCTGTATGATCTATCGGGGCAGTGTGTTGCGGAAGCAATGGAGCCGGTTCGGGATGAAAGGCCGGGACCAGGTATCTTTATCCAGAAGGGAGAAGATCTGTTTGCGTCGGTTCTGGCATGTATGAAACAGGCAGGCAGACAGGCAGAGAATACGGAGAGTTCGGTTGAAGCGATCGCATTTACGGGACAGATGTCAGGATTTATGGGGGTGGATAAAAACTGGAATGACATCACCACATGGTCCTGCTCTCTTGATTCCAGATATATGCCGTATGCCAAAAAGCAGATGGAGCTTCACAGAGATGAATTTTTAAAAACAGGTGGAACCAATTTTCCGCAGATGGCACCGAAGTATGTCTGGTTTAAAGAAGAATTTCCTGAAGAATCGAAAAGGATAGAAAAATATCTGATGATCAGCGGCTATGTGATTGGAAAATTAGGGAAACTGGATATCGACCAGGCCGTAATGGATACCTCCTATGCATCATGGACAGGCCTGGCGGATATGAACAAAGGTATCTGGTCGGAAAAGATCTGTGATGCGGTCGGCCTGGAACGCAGGTATCTTCCGCAGATGGTTTCGTCAGACTATATCTGCGGCGGCCTGTCAGAGGAATACGCAAAGCAGATTGGCTTAAAATCAGGGATTCCTTTGGTTGCAGGAGCGGGAGATAAGGTGGCAGGCTGTCTTGGAGCAGCCGTTGTAGAACCAGGAGACGCTATATTTGAAGCTTCCTCTTATGGAGAAATCAGCTGCTGTGTGGAGGAGTACCGGCCGGATATGGAAGAGCGGAGACTGGATGTCCTGGCCGCCGCAATCCCCGGATTGTATTATGCCACACACTTTGCGGCAGGTTCCGGAATTACTCTGGATTGGGCTGTAAACACGTTTATAAGATATCCGGAGGAAAATTTAAAGGATGCGTTTATAAGGGCGGACCGTATGGCGGCGGAGGCTGCTCCGGGGTGCGGCGGCATGATGTCAGTCGGGCTGCTCGGAGGAAGCTCCATGCCGTTGGACGGGAATCTGAAAGGAATTTTTATGGGATTTGACTGGAGCCATGGCATGGGACATTTCTATCGTTCTTTGCTGGAGAGCTTTTCCTTTGATTTTTCACTGGCATTAGACCGTGTCAGAGATTTATATCCGGAGTACAGGTGGAACCGGATGAAGATGACGGGAGGAGGAGCCAAATCGAAGCTGTGGCCCCAAATATGCGCGGATGTTACGGGAATCACTCATACCATACTGGATAGAAATGACGTATCTATGTGGGGCGCATCGATTTTGGCCGGACATGCCGTCGGGATTTTTCCGGATATGAAAGAGACGGCCAGACATTTTGTGAAAGACAGAAGAGATTTTGCGGCAGAACATGGCATGGACGAAGTGTATGAGAAACAGAAGCAGATATACAGGGAGTATACGGAAGTCATGGGGGAATTCTGTAAAAAGCTTTCGGCTTGACGTGAGTGATCGGCTATTCTGTAAAAAAGGGAGTTTTTATATGAAGCAGATAAATTTGAATGAGAATTGGAATCTTTGCGGTGCGCCTCTTTTTTGGGATATCACTTTTGTAGATGAGGTGAGGAAAAAAGAAGAAGGATGGATGAAATGCCGGCTGCCGGCGGATGTCCGTATGCCTTTGATAGAAAACGGGATCATTCGGGATCCTGTAAAAGCGGATTATTGTTTTGAGTCTGAGTGGATAGAAAAGAAATCCTGGTGGTTTTTGAAATACTTCGAATGCAGGGAAGCGGATCTGGAAGCGGAAGTCATAGAACTTGTACTGGAACGGCTGGACACGGACGCTGCGGTTTTCATAAACGGGCATCTTCTCGGATGTCAGAAAAGTGTGCATTATCCGTTTGTGAAGGATATCAAAGATTATATCCGGCCGGGAAGGAACGAAATCATTGTCCGGGTGACGACAGGGCTTGAACATGTGAACGACCGGCAGCTGTCTCAGCTTAACTGGGCGGTATGCCGGGAGCAGGACAATGGCGGGAAGGACAGGAGTGATTACCGGAGAGCTTTTGTGAGAAGACCGCAGTATACCGTTGGCTGGGACTGGGGTTCAAGGGTGGTCACGTGCGGGGTAACCGGAAATGTATATCTCCGCTGTATCAGCAAAGCGGTCATCCGGCAGGTACATGTATATACCTCGGACATCCAGGAAGAACAGGCGATCCTCTCGGCTGCGGTATGCATAGAAAATCTGGATATGCTCTCTACCAGGGACTGCAGTATGGTTCTGTCCGTCTACAGGGGAGAAAAACAGGTGGCGGAGGAATATCGGGAATGCCTGCTGACCTCCGGCGATAATTATATGGATCTGGAACTGAAAATAGAGAAGCCGGAATTGTGGTGGCCAAATGGCTGCGGCGGACAGCCTTTGTATCAGGCAGTTTGTTCGATCGAGTGTGAGGGAGTAAAGGACGAGTATCGGCTCAAAGCAGTCGGTATTCGAAGACTGACGCTTGACACCGCTCGCCTGGATGATGAGAACAGAAAATTTCAGATTGTTGTAAACGGGGTTCCGATCTTCTGCAAAGGCGGTGACTGGATTCCCAATGATTCTGTTTACGCAAGGGTCACGGATGAAAAAGTGGAATATCTCTTGCAGGAGGCGGCAGGCGCTAATTTTAATATGCTTCGTGTCTGGGGAGGCGGCCTGTACGAAAGCGATCATTTCTATGAGTCCTGTGCAAAGAAGGGAATATTGATATGGCAGGATTTTATGTTTGCTTGTTCTACTTATCCGGATCATCTGAATTCCTTTCAAGAGCTGGTGAGAAAGGAACTGGAGTATCAGACAAAACGGCTTGGAAATTATGCATGTCTTGCATTGTTCTGCGGAAGCAATGAGAATCATTGGCTTTTTAATAAATACGACAATCCCAGATGGCATGTAGAATTCCGGCATGAAAAAGCATTGGGGCTGTATATATCCAACCATATGGCAAAAGAAGCGATACGTCATAACTGCCCGGAGATCCCTTATTGGAACAGTTCTCCTTACGGAGGAAGGCTTCCGAATGATGATAGTGCGGGAGACGTCCACCGCTGGCATAACGGTTATATGAGCCGGAAAATGGAGGAACGGATCGAACCAAGGCTTTATGACCAGGTGGAATCAAAATTTGTAAGCGAATATGGCTGTATCGGGCCCTGCTGTCTGGAATCAACCAAAGAGTATATGGATGGACACGCTCTCGAAAGGACAGGAAAAATATGGGAAATGCACTGTAATGTATTTGAGAGAAATACGGTCCTTGCGGGAATAGAGAAGCATTATCTGGATGATGTACGGAATCTGTCTATGGAAGAATATATTCTTTATGGCGGGATGGTACAGGGGCATATTCTGGGATATTCTTTAGAGGCTATGCGCTTTAAACAGAAATGCTATGGGGCATTGTTCTGGATGTATAATGATACGTGGGGTGAAAATGGATGGACGGTCATTGATTATTATCTGAGGAAAAAGATTTCCTATTATTTCGTAAAAAGAGCGTTGGCCCACGTGAGATTTATTATTCGTTTGGAAGGGGAGAATGTGATTTTGATGGGGTGCAATGATACTCCGGAAGAAATTACGGTGACGGGAGAATGGGGATATGTATCGTTTGACGGAGCATACAGAAAAACCGAGACTCTGACTGTAACGATACCGCCGATGACAAGATTGTGCTGTAAAAAGGAAAAACTTGCGCGGGAAGATTATAAAGCAGGCACAATGATGTATCTGCCGGGACAGAACTGCGCGGAAAGTGCATATCTGCAGTCAGAGGACATGAAGCAGCTCAGATTCCCTAAAAATAGAGTGGAAATCATTTCAGAAGATCAGAAACAGGACCAAACCTTTCTTGAGATGACTTGTCCCGGCTTTGCGCATGGTGTATATGTTGTCGGAGATATGGAGTGTTCTGATAATTATTTTGATATCCTACCGGGTGAGACGAAAACGATTTATGTAAAGAATCCGGAAGGCAGGAAGCTGGAAGTGAGACAGGTTTTATGACGGAGGAGATCAATGGAGAATACAAAAAGGCTGCAGGAGATTTTCCCGATCGGGACAAAGTATTCTGCTTACAGAGACAGGACGGACAGGCATTGGGAAAAAGATTTTTCTAACATGAAAGCCTGCGGTATGGATACGGTCAGGGTTCATGCTACATGGGGAACCATTGAACCGGATGAGAACAGATTTGATTTTATATATTATGACCGAATTGTGGAGGCTGCCGTGAGGCATGGCCTGAAAGTAATCTTTACTTTATATCTGGTCTGTACGCCGGAATGGGTATTCGAAAAGCATCCGGACAGCAGATATGTCTCGGCAGGAGGAACGGTATGGACACCGCATCAGCAGGCGGATGCATCGACCGGAGGCTGGCCGGGCCTGTGTCTGGACAGCGAGCCTCACAGGGAAACAATCAGAAATTTTCTGAAAGCATTTACGGAGCACTATAAAGGCAATGAGAATATTATTGCATTTGATGTTTTTCATGAACCGACAGAAGAACCGTCCCAGCAATATTATCAGAATGATTGGAGAGAGCTGGTCTATTGCTACTGCGGGCACTCAAAGGAAAAGTTCCGCCAATGGCTGAAAGAAAAGTATGGAAGTCTGGAACAATTGAATCAGGTATGGACAAGGCAGTATCAAAATTGGGATCAGGTTCAGCCGCCCAGATCCGTAGGTATGTATACGGACTGGCTGGACTGGAAATATTTCCGTGCCGCCGCACAGGCAGACGCCATGCAGTTCCTCAGTGATACGGTTAAGTCTTTTGACGAGAACCGCTGCACGGTTGTACATACGGCGATCTATGAGACAGGCCACCCGGTTGTGACATCTAACGACCATTATCTGCTGGCCAAAACAACAGATATGATCGGCAGTTCCATGTATGACGCCGTGAATCCGGAGATTACCGCATTCGTGTGTGATCTTCTGAGAAGTGTGAATCATAATGGCCCATACTGGATTGGAGAAACAGGTACAGGTGCCGGGCCGATGTATGTATTTGTCGGAGAACGTACGGAAGACAGCTTTTGTTTTTCACTGCCCATATCGGGGAAAACAATCAAACGGCAGACCTGGGGACAGATTGCCAGGGGAGCAAAGGGAATCTTGTTCTGGGGCTGGCGTCCGGAGTTATCTACGGTAGAAACAATTTCGCTTGGATTTACGGAAAGAAACGGGGATTGGACAGAGAGATGTGATGCGTTGAGGGAGTTTACAGATATATTTCGTAAATATAAAGAAAAAATCACATGGGCTATGGCTCCCAAGAGCGAGGTAGCTATTTTATATAATCTGGACAGTATTTTTATAGAAGGACTTGTTTCCCTGGGGACGTCCGGCAGCTGCCTGATTCGAAAACAGAATCGGTTTTATAAGGATTCCCTTGCATTGATGGGTGCATATAAACTGTGTATGAAAAATCTGATTCAGCCGGATTTTATAAATAAAGAACGGGTTCAAAACGGTGAATTGGAAAAATATAAGCTTTTAATCATACCATATGGGGTGAGCATCACTTCGGAACTGGGTGCTGCCATGGAAAGATATGTAAAAGGCGGGGGAAAGATCATCAGCGACGGGATGCTGGGGTATTTTACAGATGAGGCATGGGGGGCTGAAATATGTCCCGCCGGAGGTCTGGATCAGGTGTTCGGACTGGATGTGAAAAGTGATTACAGGGTGATCAATGAGGAAAACCTGGCCGACGCGGACAATACTTATGAGAATATAGCCAAGGTGATTGCCGAGCATATGGAGGTGAAACAGGAGTCCAGAGTATCCGCCTGGTTCGAAAATGGTATGCCTGCAGCGGTATCGAATGCATATGGCAAAGGGAAAACAGCATATGTGGGAACGTTGTTTTTTGCCAACGCCATGTGGAATTATTCGGAACATACGAATACATTTTTCCGTAAGCTGATGGAAGAAGTTGATTATCGGCCGGCGGCTGAGATATCATGCCCCGGTGGGGAACTGGTTGAGGTCCGCATGCTGTGCGGGGATCAGGAAGCGTTTGTTTTTGTAATCAACCATGAGAATAAGAGCGCGGAAATCAAGCTTTCGTTTCCGTGCTTGGGATATACGGAACTGCGGGATATGATTGCAGATGAGATCAGCACGTTGAAGGATGAAAGAGCGGTTGTCCATCTATCTCTGGAAGCGGAGGAAGTGAAGATATATATGCTGGGGAAAAGGCAATAAATGATTCGACCGTCAAAAGTCCATTTTCATTGCTGAGATAATTTTTCGAAGATTTGTGCCACAATATATGGAGACGATGTGGTGCATAGCCCTCATATATTGTGGCATGGAGATTCGGGAAATTAGCCAGCAAGGGAAATGAGAGCTTTTGACGGGCGAATCATAAATAAAAATCCCTTGAAATTTTACCGATTCTATAATATAATCTCTGTGAAAGCAGAGAAGTTCCATGTTTTCTTTGCTTAAAAAAATGAAAAGGAAGAATATGATCACAAGGGTGTGGGCATGCGGAGGTGTCCCCACCCTTCTGTTTGTTCGAAGACCGCTTATATGTTTCCAAAATATGACGGAAAATCAGCGGCGTTTTTTGGACTTGTCATTATGGGAGGAGAAGGCTATGGGAAACAGATCTATGATGGAACTCACTGCGGAGCTGGATGAGAAGTTTGACGGACTGGTAGAAAACTGCACATTGTCGGGAAGGATGGACCAGGGTCTGTACGCACGGTATGATGTGAAAAGAGGACTGCGTGATGCCAACGGAAAGGGCGTGCTGACCGGTCTGACGGAAATATCCGACGTTGTGGCGACGAAAGAAGAGAGCGGGGAAGACCGGACCCCGATGGATGGAAAATTATATTTCCAGGGATATGATGTGGAGAATATTATAAACGGAAGCGCAGGAAAGCGCTATTTATTTGAGGAAGCCACCTATTTGCTGCTGTTTGGGGAATTGCCGAAAAAAGAGGAGCTCGAGGGCTTTGTGGCGATTCTGGGGAGCCTGCGCGAACTGTCCGGGGAGTTTGTCAGAGACGTGGTCATGAAAGCTCCTCCGGAAAATCTGATGAACGCTTTGCAAAAATGCATTGTCCTTTTGTATTCTTATGATGAAAAGCCGGATGACATTTCTGTGCCGAACGTATTGCGCCAGTCCCTGCAGCTAATCGCGAAAATGCCGATGATGGCAGTTTACTCGTATTATGCCTACCAGTTGCTGAAGCTGGAAAAGACCTTGATGGTCCGCCCACCCAGGAAAGAGCTCTCCACAGCGGAAAATATTTTATATATGCTGAGAAAAGACGGGAATTATACGGAACTGGAAGCCCGGGTACTGGATGTCGCGCTGGTGCTGCACGCGGAACATGGGGGCGGGAACAACAGTACTTTTACGAATCATGTGGTGACTTCATCCGGAACGGATACCTATTCTGCAGTAGCGGCATCACTGGCGTCCCTGAAAGGGCCAAAACATGGAGGCGCAAATCTGAAGGTGATCCGGATGTTTGAGGATCTGAAAGCTCACTGCGGGGACTGCAAAGAAGAGGCGGTCATTGCAGAATATCTGGAAAAGGTATTGAATAAAGAAGCGTTTGATCATGCGGGGCTGATTTATGGAATGGGACATGCGGTGTATACTTATTCAGATCCAAGGGAAGTCATGCTCAAAAAATATGCCCGTGACCTTGCGGCGGAAAAGGGAATGCAGGAAGAATTTCAGTTCTATGATACGGTAGAAAGAATCGCGGCACGGCTGATCGCGAAAAGGAGGCATTTGTATAAACCGATTTGTGCGAATGTAGACTTTTACAGCGGGTTTGTGTATAACATGCTGGATATCCCGACAGAGTTGTTTACCCCGATTTTCGCCATATCCAGGATTTCCGGATGGAGCGCTCATCGTCTGGAAGAACTGGTAAACTGCGGCAAGATCGTACGTCCCGCGTATAAGTATGTAGGAACGCACAGAGATTATCGGAATATGGAAGAGAGGATCTGATAGTCTGGGAGGATATTGAACACCGGATTTTATCAGATGCAGGTATTTTTTGCTCTATAGTAGAGCAAAAACCCCCAGGGGGATGCGCACTGCGGCGTACAAGGTAGATGTCGCGGTGCGACCGCCGCAGGCGCAGAATTCGCCGGAAATGGAATTTTTATGTAGTATTTTATGGAAAATAGAGCTGCCAGGAAAAAACGACGGCATTATGTCAGAAAAAAACGGAAATAAAAAGGAATTTTTTGTCATAATTTCATGCTTTACCATAGAGAAGGATTGACAAAATAAAATTAATTTGATATGATATTTCGAAGTGAGGAACGCTGGGTGTTTGTCATGACTAAGCATAGTGTTCCTTATTTTAGTAGAACGTATTCACGGGAGCAAAAGTCCGCATGGATATATGGCTGATTTATGCGGCCGGGGCTTTTCGTGGAATACAATAGTAGAAGGAGTGGAAAGCATGTTAAAGTACATTGCAAAGCGAATCGGTCTTGCCATTGTGACGATCTGGGCAGTCGCAACCATCACATTTTTCCTGATGAACATGGTTCCCGGCGGGCCGTTCCTTTCAGAGAAGGCGATCAGTCCACAGGCGACAGCGGCCCTGGAGGCCAAGTACGGCCTGGACAAGCCTTTATTTCAACAATATCTTACGTATATCGGCGATGCCCTGCACGGTGATTTCGGCGACAGCTTGAAGCAGCGCGGACGTACCGTGACGGACATTATCTTGATGAAGTTCCCAGTGTCAGCCAGAGTGGGAGGTGTTTCCGTACTGGTTGCCCTGATGATCGGGATTCCCCTTGGTTGTATCGCGGCCTTGAAGAGAGGGAAGTTTTTGGACAGTCTGATCAGTGTGGTGGCAACCTGCGGGATCGCGGTCCCCAGCTTTGTGATCTGCACGGTACTCCTGTATTTTTTCGGCGTCAAATTAAGAATACTTCCGACCCTCGGGATCGGAACCTGGAAGCATTATGTCATGCCGGTCATGGCGTTGTCCTTCTATCCCACCGCGTATATCATGAGGCTGATGCGTTCCTCCATGCTGGACGTGCTGGGACAAGATTATATGCGTACGGCGAAGGCGAAAGGTGTGTCTGGATTTGTCTCTCTGTTTAAGCATGCCCTTCGTAACGCGATACTGCCTGTTGTGACCTATGTAGGCCCCATGCTTGCCTATACGGTGACAGGAAGCTTTGTTGTGGAAAAGATCTTTACGATCCCGGGGCTTGGCGGTGAATTTATCGGCGCCATCAACGGGCGTGATTATACACTGATCATGGGGACTACGATCTTCCTCGCAACGCTGATCATCGTGATGAACGTGGTGGTGGATATCGTATATAAGATCGTAGACCCGAGAATAAAACTAAAGTAAGGAGTGCAGTGATCATGAAAGAGAATCCGGTCAGCTTTCAGCTGAAACTGAATCCTGAGGATTTCCTGCCTGCAACAGAAGAAGAGAAGCAGAGCCAGGTCATCATGCGGGAAAGCGTGAGCTTCTGGAAGGACGGCGGACGCCGCCTTGTCAAAAATAAAGTAGCGATGACAAGTATTGTCGTGATTATACTTGTTATGATTTTTTCATTTATTGTTCCTTCATTCTATCCTTATTCCTATAAGGATCAGATCAAGGGAGCCAACAACCTGGCTCCGATGCAGTATTCGGAGGGGGAGCAGGAGAGGATTGACGCCGGGGAAAAGGTGTTTCCGCATATTTTCGGAACCGATAATCTGGGCCGGGACTATGCCATCCGTGTGATGATGGGAAGCCGTATTTCCCTTCTGGTCGGTTTGATCGCCACAGGCATCATCCTGCTCATCGGTTCTGCCTATGGTTCGATCGCCGCGTTTTTCGGAGGCTGGGTAGACCTTGTGATGATGCGGATCGTGGATATTATCTATACGATACCGGATATTCTGCTGATCGTCCTTCTCTCCTTTGCGCTGAAGGATCCCTTAAGCCGTCTGAAGGATGTTCCAGGCTTTTCCTGGGTCGGAGTCGTCGGTGAGAACCTGATCAGTATCTTTATCGTATTTGCCCTGCTGTACTGGGTTGGTATGGCGAGAATGGTCAGAAGCCAGGTGCTGATGCTCAAGGAGAGCGAGTATGTTACGGCAGCCAGGGCGCTTGGTGTAGGCAACGGCAAGATTATCAAGAAGCATCTGCTGACAAACTGTATCGGAACGCTGATCGTAACCACGACGCTGCAGATCCCTTCTTCGATCTTTACGGAAAGTTTCTTAAGCTTCCTGGGAATGGGTGTGGCGGTTCCGCTGCCGTCCCTTGGGAGCCTTGCGAGCAGCGCAATCAACGGTATGAATACGTATCCGTACCTGTTGTTTATTCCTGCGATTTTGATCAGCTTGATCATCCTGAGCTTCAACCTGCTGGGTGACGGGCTTCGGGACGCATTTGACCCGAAGCTGAAAAATTGATATTACGTATCTGTTCAGTTATGGAGCTGCAGAGAAATATCCTGCGCAAATCTGTATCAGTTATTTTCTGCAGCTCCTGGGATTGACGGGCTGATGCGGACTTAAAACGCAGCCCGCCGGTCATTATGAGAGAATTAGGAAAAGCAGCATAGTGTCGAGCTATGCGGAAATGAGGAATATATGTCAGAGTATCTTGTAGATATAAAAAATGAGCGGCTTTCCTTTTTCACACCTGCAGGAGAAGTGAAAGCGCTGAATGATGTCTCCATCCATTTGAGAGAGGGAGAAGTGCTGGGGATCGTTGGGGAAAGCGGCTCCGGAAAATCGGTAACCGCATACAGCCTGATGGGGCTGACGGCTTATCCCGGCAGATTGATCGGGGGAAGCCTGTATTTCAACGGCCACCAGGTGGATCAGATGACGGATAAGGAGATGCGGAAGATCCGCGGGAATGAGATCTCCATTATCTTTCAGGATCCCATGACCAGCCTGAATCCTGTGTATACCATCGGCAATCAGATCATGGAGGCTATCCTGCTCCACACGGATAAGACGAAGGCGCAGGCGAAGGATCGGGCAAAGGAGCTTCTGGAGCTGGTTGGGATCAATGAGCCGGAGAAGCGTCTCAAGCAGTACCCCCATGAGCTTTCCGGCGGTATGAGACAGCGTGTGATGATCGCAATCGCGCTGGCCTGTGAGCCCAAGCTCTTGATCGCGGACGAGCCTACGACGGCTCTGGACGTGACCATCCAGGCGCAGATTCTGGAGCTGATGATGGAGTTAAAGAATAAGCTGGGAATGGCGATCATTATGATCACCCATGATTTGGGCGTGGTGGCCAGCATGTGCGAGCGTATCGCGGTCATGTATGCGGGAAAGGTCATTGAATACGGCACTGCGGACGACATTTTCTACAATCCGAAGCACCAGTATACGAAGGGACTGATCCGGTCCATTCCGAGAATAGACGCGAAAGAGCATGAAAGGCTGGTTCCCATCGAGGGAACTCCGGTTGACATGCTGAATCCTCCCAAGGGATGTCCATTTGCACCCCGCTGTGAGGAGTGCATGAAGATCTGTCTGCGGGAGATGCCTCCGGTCACCAGCTTTGACCGGGTGCATTATACCCAGTGCTGGCTGATCCAGAAGGAGGAAATGGAGAAAGGAGCTGCAAAATGAGTGAGAAAAAGAACAGCTTCATACAGGTAGAGCATTTGCAACAGTATTTCCCGGCAGGCGGTTTCGGGAAGAATAAAAAATATATCCAGGCCGTGGATGACGTGTCCTTTACCATTGAGAGGGGCGAGACCTTGGGGCTGGTAGGGGAGTCAGGCTGCGGCAAGACCACCACCGGGCGTACCTTACTCAGGCTGTATGAGCCCACCGGGGGCAGGTTTATTTACGATAATGAAGTGATTTTTGATGTGGAAAAGAAGCAGTTTGTGGACATGCTTCCCTACCGGAAGCGGATGCAGATCGTATTCCAGGATCCTTACGCCAGCCTTGATCCCCGTATGACGGTCGGGGATATCGTGGGTGAGGCGATCGATGTCCATAAGATGGCTGCGAACAAGCAGGAGCGTTATGATATCATTATAGAAATGTTGCGGAGGGTCGGGCTGAACTCCGAGCATGCCAACCGGTACCCGCATGAGTTTTCCGGCGGACAGCGGCAGCGTGTAGGGATCGCAAGAGCCCTTGCGGTGCGGCCGGAATTTATCGTCTGCGACGAGCCGATCTCAGCTTTGGACGTGTCCATCCAGGCGCAGGTCATCAATATGTTTGAGGATCTGCAGGAGGAGATGGGGCTGACCTATCTGTTCATTGCCCATGATCTTTCCGCGGTGAAGCATATTTCCAACCGGATCGGTGTGATGTATCTCGGCCGGATGGTGGAACTGGCGGACAGCTACGAGCTGATCACCCGTCCGCTGCATCCTTATACAAAGAGCCTGATATCGGCTATCCCGATCGCGGATCCAAAAGTGGCCAGGGAGAGTAAGCGTATCGCCCTCCAGGGAGATGTGCCGAGCCCCCTGAACCCACCGTCGGGCTGTAGGTTCCGTACCAGGTGCCCTTATGCGGATGCGCGCTGTGCCCAGGAAGCACCAGCGTGGCGTGAAGTGGACAGAGGACATTTTTCAGCCTGTCACCATATTGATAAGCTGGATTAAAGTTACGGATATTTTTTGGTGGTATGGTTAAGATAAACAAATATAGATGCCGGAAAGTGCATCCGTATTGTTTATAGAAAACAGAGTGCTCGATAATGGCGGAAGCACTCAAAGTAAAAAGGAGGATATCAAATGAAAAAGAAAGTAATCGCTTTATTACTGGCGACTACAATGGCTTTCAGTCTGGCAGCCTGCGGTGGCGGCAAAGACCAGGGGGGGGATAATAATTCATCCCAGAGCGGTACGGAAGGTACTGACGAAGCCGGCGGGGGGGATTCCGGTGAGAAGATCCTGTCCGTTCAGATCGGACCGGATCCGGAGACCATCGACCCTGCGTTGAACAGTGCGGTGGACGGCGGCAACATGCTGCTGTATTCTTTCGAGTGCCTGCTGACGGTTGACCAGGACGGCCAGCTTGCACCGGGACAGGCGGAGACTTGGGACACCAGCGAGGACGGCCTGACATGGACATTCCACTTAAGGGACGGCCTGAAATGGTCTGACGGTTCTGACTTGACAGCCAACGACTTCGTTTACAGCTGGAAGCGTGTATGTGACCCGGAGGTTGCGGCTCCTTATGCAGAGACCGTACTGGGTATGGTAGAAGGCTATGATAAAGCGATCGGAGGCGATCTGGACGCACTCCAGGTGAAGGCGGAGGATGACAACACGCTGGTTGTTACCTTAAGTTCACCATGTACCTATTTCGGCAGCCTTGCGGCATTTGCAACACTGAGCCCGGTACAGCAGGCGACCATCGAAGCGAACGGCGACGGATGGGCAACCTCAGCAGATACCTATATCTCAAACGGATCTTTCTATATTTCCGAGTGGGTTCCGGGATCTCACATCCTGATGAGCAAGAACCCGAATTACTGGAATGCGGACGCGATCAAGCTGGATGGTATCAAGTTTAACCTGATCGAAGATGCAAATGCTTCCTACAGCGCATATCAGACAGGCGAAGTACTGATGATCAAGGATGTTCCGACCGAAGAGATCCCGTCTCTGGAGGGAAACGATGACTATTATGTAGATCCGATCATCGGAACCTACTATCTGAGCCTGAACCTGAACAGAGAGCCATTCACGGATAAGAACGTGCGTAAGGCACTGAGCCTTGCGATCGACCGTGACTATGTTGCGAACACACTGATGCAGGGAACCTATTCACCGGCAAGCAACTTCATGGGACCTGGCTGGATTGACATGGACGGCAAGGAATTCATTGAAAACGCGAACGGCGGTCAGCCATACATCGACATTAACGATCATGAAGGAAACCTGGCAGAAGCGAAGAAGCTCCTGAAAGAGGCGGGATATGAGAATGGGGAAGGACTCCCATCCATCACCTACTCCACCAATGACAGCGGATATCATAAGGTAGTTGCCGAATATCTGCAGGAAGCATGGGCAGAGCTGGGTGTTGACCTGAAGGTAGATATTGTTGAGTGGGCAAGCTTCACACCGATGCGTCGTAACGGAGACTATGATGCTTCCCGTAACGGCTGGGTCGGCGATTACAGCGATCCTTCCAACATGTTAGACCTGCTGTACTCTACAAACGGAAACAATGATGGTAAGTTCAACAACGCGGATTATGATGCTGCTATGGAGCTGTCCAGATCTACACTGGATCCGGTAGAGCGTTCCACCGCTCTTCATACGGCAGAGGATATCCTTATGGAAGAAGCAGGATGTATCCCGGTAGCTTACTACAATGACTTCTGGCTCCAGAGTGACAGGATCACAGGTTCCTGGCATTCACCGTACGGATACTGGCATTTCATGTATGCGGATATCCTGGACGAAGGGGCAGAAGCAGAAGGTACTGAGGACGCAGCAGAAGGTGCTGATGACGCAGAAGGAACCGAAGATACGGAAGGAACCGAGGAAGCGGAGTAATTGTCCGGAATCAATACGAAATGGACTGAATTTTTGGGACTTCCCGAGAGTGATCGGGGGGTCCTTTTTTGCTCTATAGGAAACTTCTCTGAATTTTCCTATAGAACAAAACCCTCCGGGTGATGCGTACTACACGCACACTTTTTATTCAATCCAATGAATAACTTACTTTAGTATATTATGAATGATAGAATTAAAAAAGCGCTATTCATAGTTAGATATAATTATTTCTCCGGCAAATAAAAAACCTTCACTTTAATATCTCTTTCTTCAAAATACATTTCAACAAAATAGTCTCGTATGAAATATGAGCGATAATGATCCTGCAGGGAATAAATCTCTAATGTCGCTAAATCTACCAAACAAAGCGGTATGGCTTCTTTCTCTTCATCTTTCCATTTCCAATACGCTAATGAATCTACTACCTTATTCAAGCATTCATGGCAAAGCTTCTTCTGCAGATGATCCATATCCACCTTACAATTTTCTGGTAATGTTACATCTATCTCTGCCATTCCCCTTGAAGGCGTCCCATGTACAGAGTACGATACTTCGCCGGTATTCACATATCTTACGCTATTCGAATTACTGTCTTCAACTTCATTCCCCTTCTCATCATAAGCTTTCACGTGAAAATCCAGCACATACCAGTCATTGAGTGAAATCAATCCCACCGTATCAAATTTTCGGTAATAACCCATCAAACTTTTTCTATTCATTCCACACAAATAGCACTCTTCTATATTCCGTAGTTCTGAATTCAAGCCATCATACTCTACCACTATATGTTCCCTGTGTTCCTCTGGTCTGATCTCCTTACTTTCCTGGCTCTTTAACCGGTATTTTTCAAAAGTCAAGATTATAATCAAAAGCCCTAACCCTAATGACAATCCCCGGGTTATATCAGTCCTGATTTTATGATATTTCTGCTCCGTATTCTCTCTGTACATGATTTTCTCCTTCTTACGCAAAATATAGTGTACTTAAAACAAGTCCATTCCTCACATTCTACCACTATTTGTACTTAAAATGTACTTATGACATGTACTTGTTTTGTACTTATGCAAAGTAGAAAGGAAACAAAATGGAAAAGGACAAACATTTGGGACTTCGAATTGATTTCGAAACACACAAAAAGCTGAAAAGTCTTGCAGAATTTGACGGTCGTTCCATCAATGGCGAGGTACTGTATTTCATTCGTCAGGCTATCGCTCATCATGAACAAAAGAATGGCCCTTTAAAATAAATTCTTTTTCTATTGTCAGAATAGATTCATCTTTTGAGTGGACTAGTTTCAGTCCCATTATATCAGATTAAGTGGATATGATAAAGAAAAATCGGACTGATTTCAGTCCATTTCTAAGGTGATATTTATGGAACAGAAAATAAAACAATACGGAATTGATATCGGAGGCAATATTCGCAAAATACGATTAGCGAAAGACATTGGTCAGACCGAACTCGTCCGAATGCTTCAATTAAAAGATGTAGATATAACACGAGAAACATTGGTAAAAATTGAAAGGGGCATACAACATATTACTGGTTTACAGCTTCGAGGTATCCGTGATTGTCTAAATACCACGTATGACGAACTTTTAAAATAGGGCTTTCTACAGATATCTGCTGCTGTCATTCTTCCTGCATACGGCAGTTTCATAAACGATAATGCATCCCTCCTCTGTATATAGTATGGATAAAAAGGCTGAACGCATCCTCTATCTCCTCAATATCCAGATCAGGTAAATAAGAATCTCCATACAACGTATAGTTAATTTTCGCCTTTTCATGTCCTATACTGAGCGCCAGATAAATCTGCCGCACAGTATCATACGATATGCACAGCCGCATGAGGAAGTATGCCGCTTTGCGGTTGCGGCTGGCACGATACTCATTGCAGATTTCATTGGCCATGAGTATAACATTTCGGTAAAATCTGCATTTTTTTCAGAAACATAGCGCTGTCAACTAAAACATATAATTTTTGAAATACGCCCGAAGGCGCGAGTTTCACAAGCGAAACTCTTTGTTCTATTGTGTAGCGAAATAGCGAAGTTTTCAATGACATTTTCCATGTTTTGAGGTACAATAAATCTGTCAAACTGGAAATCATGAATTGTCAGGCGATTTAAAGTTCCATAGATTCCTGCGGTATCTATGGTTTAAACAGGCAATTGAAAGGTGTGCAGGCATATGGGTATTTATTTGAACAGTAAGACACCGTTTCAGCTATTTTACAATGAGGCGGCGGACACATATTTTGTAGACAAATCTTCGATGCTGAACGGGCTGATTCCGTTGGTGGAATCGAGCGAAAATATCTTGATCCGGAATGAAGCCAGCCAGAGAAAGGATTACCGATATATCTGCATTACAAGGCCGCGCCGTTTTGGCAAGACGCTAATGGCCAGCATGATCGCGTCATTTTTCGGGAAAGGGAAAGACAGCCGGGCGGTGTTCGAAAAGCTGGCAATAGGGAATTGTGAAAAGTTTGAAGCTCACATCAATAAGCATAACGTGATCTATATCAGTTTTAATGAGATCCCAGATGAATGCGCCACATATGCGCAGTATATTTCCCGGATTAAACGAATTCTCCGCAATGACTTGAAAAAAGCATTTCCAGGCGTAGAGATTAGCGATGAGGACGCAATCTGGGATATTCTCACTCAGATATATGAAGTGGAGGAAGACGGGCGGTTCATTTTTGTTCTGGATGAGTGGGATTATATTTTCCACAGAGACTTTGCGAATGAAAAGGATAAAGCCGCATTTATTGATTTCCTGAGTAATTTATTAAAGGGAAATGGATATGTGAAGCTGGTCTATATGACAGGAATCCTTCCGATCGCGAAATACTCCAGCGGCTCCGAGCTGAATATGCTCTGCGAATATACGATGGTTACGGAGGAAAAGTATTCGGAATATTTCGGGTTTACGGATCTGGAAGTGGATGAACTGTTTGGGCGCTATCAAAGGCTGAATCCGGAGGGACAGCATGTGACAAGGGAAGGGCTTCGTCTCTGGTATGACGGTTACCATACAAAATCAGGAAAGAGAGTGTACAATCCACGGTCGGTAGTTTTTTCACTGTTAAATAATAATCTGGGCAGCTACTGGACAAGCTCCGGACCCTATGATGAAATCTTCTACTATATTGAAAAAGATATTTCCCAGGTCAGGGATGATCTTGCGCTTATGATTTCCGGTATCCCGGTTCCTGCGAAGGTGAGGGAATATGCGTCAGTTTCTATGAACCTGACTACAAAGGATGAGATATTTTCGGCCATGGTGGTATATGGCTTTCTGAACTATGAAGATGGCTGCGTATCGATTCCAAATAAGGAATTGATGGATAAATTTGCGGACATGGTGGAAAAGGAAGCTGCACTGGGGTATGTACACTGGCTGGCAAAGGAGTCCGGGCGCATGCTGGCAGCTACAAAGAACGGGGATACGAAAACGATGGAGAAAATTTTGGAATATGCCCACAATACCGAAAGCCCGCTGCTGTACTACAACAATGAAGCGGAGCTGGCATCCGTTGTAGGGCTTGTATATCTGGAAGCGCGGGACTATTATCAGATTGAGCGGGAGGACAAGGCCGGAGTCGGATATGTAGATTTCATTTTTTATCCGAGGAAGAAAACGGATGACTGTATCATTCTGGAATTGAAGGTGGATCATTCTGCCGAAGAAGCGGTTCAGCAGATCAAGGACCGCGGGTACGCCCTGAGGTTTCGGGGAAGACTGGGGGAAGAACGGCAGTATACGGGAAGGATCCTGGCTGTCGGGATCGCGTATCGGAGGGATGATAAGAAGCATAGGTGTGTGGTAGAGGTTCTTTAAGGAGGAAGGGTTGATGGGTTTGATCACAATTCAGAAAATGGGTATTTCGGATTTGGTTACAGATGCTATCGTAAACGCTGCCTTTAAAGAGACAGGCCATTGCGATACAGGATCAGCGGCAATAAGAAAGACACAAAACAAGCCAGAGAGCTGGAGCTACAACGATTTTGTCAGAATGGCAGTATGCGGTATGGACAAAGCGGCTTTTGAAGGGCTAAAAAATATGCTGCTTGACAGCTATATATCATTTTCGGTTGTCAAAGATGATGATATTACTCTTGATATTCTTGCCGAAAAACTGTGTGATTATTTTTGTGCGGTAGAGTTAAAAACAGGGAAACCGTTTGAAAAAATACTTGAAGCCTATGTGAACGGGCTGGATGCTGTGGTTGAACCCTGTATCGCAAAGACACCCTCTGCAAAGAAAAATGATCCAGATCCGGTTGTTGTACCGAGATCAAGGAAGTACTATGAAAAAGCGGCAGAGGGCAAAAGCAAAAAGAATCTGACATTTACACAGCTGATTGATTATTCCCGGTTGATGCTATGCTTGTACACGGCAATCATCAGAAATAAAGGGGAAGTTATCGAGAATTTTGACTATTCTGTAGAAAGTCTTGATCCAGAGCTGGTTATCAAGGCGATGAAAAAAGAAGAGGTTTCCATTATAGTTCCGTTCACGAAAAAGAAGAGGTTTGATCTGCATGAACGATACGGTATGGATGAATGTTCTCTGGTCATATCCATCATAATGCTGTGGACAATCATTAACGGAAAAGTCCAAGGAGAGTGTGATCATGAGTAATGCAATTGTTATCAATACACTGGAGGAATTGAAGGCGTTCCTGAACGAAAAAGGTGTAATGGAGATTGCCGTCAGAAATCAAAATAAGAGGTTTAAAGCATTTCAGAAAGTGATGATCAGCAACCCTCCGGAGACGCAGGAAAAAGAACTGGCGGAAAAGGTCATACATGCACTTAATATAAATAAAAATACTGCCATGAATGAGCGGAATCTGAAGCTTCTTGGGGAAGTCACAAAGCTTGAAAAAATTGGAATTCTGTTTAATGGGCTGAATCTATGCGCGACCTGTGCGGGTTTCGCGATCATGTATGCGAAGTTGGATCAGATGAGCATACAGATCAATCAACAGCTCTGCCAGATTCAGAAATTGATCAAGCAGGGCCAGGACATACAAAACGATTATGAATTTAACAAAGTTCTTTCCGATCATACAGATATGCTGGATAGTCAGAGAAGACAGCAGCCTTATTCAGAAGGTAAAATGCGGGAACTTGTAGACAGAGAATACAATGTACTTAATCTTTTGATCCGTTCATTTCAGAAGGATGCTTCGAGTGATAATAGCACGCTGATTTTTTCCATATTTTCCATGCTTGCTATGTTTACGGTATCCTTACGGACCTTTGACGAGATTTATTTTTTTAATAATCATGAGACATTGGGAGATAAGGATGTATGGCATATGGCGCATGAGAAATGGATGGGTGTATATGATACTCTTTCATCGGAGTGGTTTATAGAAAAGCTTCAGGATTATGGAACCTTTGAAACGAAACTTACAACGCTGGGGGTTGATATTTACTATATCAGTCTGCTGGATCAGGTGGCGGAATTAAAGGAAGAAATCGAGGATAATCAGGCGTTGATCGTTGCGATGGGTGATACTAAGTTGTTTGGTAGGTTTAAGGAAATGAGTTCCAAAGAGATCGCCGACTCGATAGAGGCTGCGTATAAAGAGGCGGGGGCGGGAATGGATAGGACGGTTATTAGAGCCGCCTATGAGGAGGCGATGCAGCTGGCAGCAATGACATAAGAGGAGAATGGCAAATGGACATATCTGTAAAAAATGCGTATGACAGATTGGCTTCAGCTTGCGATAGTGTCAATAGATTACAGCAAAAGGAAAGTGAAAAGCGAAAGGAGCAGCTTGCCGCAGATATATACGGTTTTATAAGTCGGATTTCCAAAGCGAATGCCAAGGAAAGATATGCCTATTTTGATGAAGTATATCAGAATGGCAAATATCCGTATCCTGAGCCATATTCTGGACGTGTTGATGGACTGCCGGGATTATTTGTATATTTGAAGAGTTTTAGTCAGAGATTAATGGGAGCTATGGCTGTTTGTCCTGATGAAATATATATCACCTTCTTTGCTGAACTGGGAAGATACTACCTTTTGAGCAGATACGATAAAAAGGACATTGATGTACAGGAGTATATGAGATATATCAGGTCTTTGAAGGACAGCATTTCCGAAAGGAACGAAGAGCAGGTCAAGATGCGCCATTCTTCTGCAATAACAGGTAAAGCGGCAGGCGCTGTGGAAAAGCTGAATGCTGCGGAAATACAGCATTGCGATGAGCAAAAAAAGAATGTGGAAAATCAATCATCAGAAGCAGAGCCGGAGGAAACCCTGGAAGAATTGTTGGCGAAACTTCATGCATTGATTGGACTTGACGGAGTAAAGCATGAAGTAACATCTTTGATTAACCTGCTGAATATAAAGAAAATCAGGGAATCCAGGGGAATGAAAACAGCAAATGTGTCTAAACATCTTGTGTTTCTGGGAAATCCTGGAACGGGCAAGACGACAGTTGCAAGACTGCTTTCGAAAATCTATAAAAGCCTGGGCGTGTTGGAAAAAGGTCAGTTGGTGGAAGTTGACAGAGCAGGGCTTGTTGCAGGATATGTTGGACAAACAGCTTTAAAAACAAAAGAAAAAGTCGATGAAGCGATGGGCGGTATCCTGTTTATCGATGAAGCATATACGCTCGCCAAGGGTGGAACGGATTTTGGACAGGAAGCAATCGATACCATACTGAAGGCTATGGAGGATAACCGTGAGAATTTTGTTGTAATCGTTGCCGGGTATCCTGAGTCAATGGAGAAATTTTTGGAATCCAACCCGGGATTAAAATCCCGTTTCAACAAAAATATAATATTTGAGGATTATTCCGATGCGGAGATGTATTCTATTTTCGGTGCATTCTGTAAACCATACGGAATGAGACTGAGCTATGAGGCAGATGAGCAGCTGAAAGCTTATCTGAGATGGCTTGTTGAGAATAAAAGCGATCACTTTGCAAACGGAAGAGAAATGCGGAATCTGTTTGAACTGACACTGTCGAATCAGGCAAACCGGTTAGCTGACGATACCGATCTTACGGACGAAGACTTGAATGAAATTCAGATAAGTGATCTTCCAGAAGGGGTGATAAAATTTGCTGATGAGTAGAATGGAAAAGCTATTGGGTATCGAACGATCCAGCAGATCAGGGACCGCGGGTATGCCTTGAAGTTTCAGGGGAGATTGGGGGAAGAATGGCAGGATACGGGAAGGATCCTGGCTGTCGGGATCGCGTATCAGAGGGAAGATAAGAAGCATAGGTGTATGGTAGAGGTTCTTTAGGGAGGGATGGTTTAAATATGCGTTTTGGATTTTCTTATGTAGGCCTGATTTATCTCTTTATGCTGATGCTCCCGAATGTCATCTGGACAAAGAATCAGCCGAAGGATTATGAGAAATATGTCGGCGATGAAAATAAGGTGCTTCTGGCAATGGAGAGGATCGGGGAAGTTCTGGTTTCCTGTGTGGTTCTGATTTTTTCCGACTTCAACATCAGTTCCTGGTCGGAGTGGTCCTTGTGGCTGGCGGCTTCCTTTGTATTGATGATACTTTACGAGATTTTCTGGATTCGGTATTTTAAGAGTGAAAAGACAATGCGGGATTTTTACGGCAGTTTACTTGGGGTTCCGGTGGCAGGAGCGACGCTTCCGGTTGCGGCGTTTTGGCTGCTGGCAGTGTATGGGAAAAATGTGGTGCTTGCAATCGCCGTGCTGATTCTTGGGATTGGGCATATCGGTATACATCTTATGCACCGCAGGGAGGTTGAAGTGAGCTTGTAAGGAGCGTTTCAAAAGATGAGAAGCTGGATCAGTGATTACGGATTATGAGGAGGTTGTCTGATGATTGATATCAGGAAAGAACAGGAGCGGGAAGAACTTCAATGGAGATTGACAAAAGATTATAGTGGAAATTGAGGTGGAGATATGAAGGAATTTCCATTTTTGGTGTATACGATAGAAAATAGTGATATTGCTGTCAATGCGATATCAAAGGATGAGACGATCTGGCTTTCTCAAAAAGGGATGGCAGAGCTGTTTGATGTACAGATTCCCGCTATCAGTAAACATTTGAAAAATATTTTTGAGAGCGGTGAATTAGAGGAGCAGGTGGTTGTTTCCAAAATGGAAATAACCACTCAACAGGGAGCGATGGAAAAAGCACATCAGGAATATGATATTTTTAACAGGACGCAGACAATACACTCTGATTTTGACGAGATGGTAAAGAAAATGCTCGCAAAAGAGGTGGAGTAGGATGAGCCAGTTAAGTGAGTTGATTCAGAAGCTTTGGCAGAGAGTGCTCGCAGACACAGGGAGGTGAAATATGCTTCAGTCAAAAAGAGATTATATCCTGAAATTATACGATATGCCCCTTATTTCATTTTCAACAGAGGTATCAAAATTGGGGACAAGAACAACCCGGATAAAGGAAATAGATGAAAAGCACCGGCATTTATTTCCCATGCCATTGATTCATGGGCTGGACGGAGAAAAGCTTGAAAACTGGCTGGAAAGCAGAACCATACCGAAAAACCGGCAGTTTGTGGAGCAAATTTTGGCAACGGCGGGCCTGTCGGTGGGAGATACATTTGGTATTTTGGATGTCTGTAAAGGCCTGTCTGTAAATGATTCCTTCTGGGTGGTCCCGGAGGGAGACACGCAGACATATGACGAAGCAAATCTGTACGAGAATCCGCTGGATGAGACGCTGGCGCTGGTCGCCTATACGGGCTATTCGAGTACACAGAAGCATCGGTTAGGCCTGTCCAGTGAATGGACAACGGACGGGCAGTTTCCGAAAGCTTGGAGACGTAAGGACGATCGGCTGTATTTGTTTAAAGGCGGTTCGGAAGGCTTTGCCAATGCGGGGATGGAACCCTATTCGGAATTCTTGGCGTTTCAACTGGCAGCCGCCATGGGAGTGAATGCGGTTTCTTATGATCTGGAAATGTGGAAAGATAAACTGGCATCGGTATGTCCCCTAATGAATCATAAGGATACGGCATTTGTGCCTTTCTGGGCGGCAGCAGGGGAATCACATTTTCCAAGAACGCTGGCAGTAGCAGGAGAAGCGACGGCAGAGATTTTCGAGGCATTCCGTACAATGGTCGTATTTGACGCGCTGATCTGCAATGTGGACAGGCATGCAAATAATTACGGCTTTTTCCGGGACAACCAGACCGGAAGGGTGACGGGCTTTGCGCCTTTGTTTGACCATAATCTTTCGTTGTTCTGCCGTGATATGGAGTCAGATTTTGGAAATTGGGAAGAGCGGGCGAATACGGTCATGATGCCGCGTACCGGGAATCTGAGTTTCTATGGAGAATGTGAGATTGTAATGGGGGAAATGCAGCATGAACTGCTGAGAAAGGTATTGGGATTTCAGTTTCATAATCATCCAAGATACCCCATACCGGAGTCACGGCTGGAAGCCCTGAACAGATATATTCGAAATCGGTGCATGGAATTTTTGAGGATTCCGGTGGTAAATGAGCAGGAATTGAGGAGGATGCTGGCAGAAGAAGCAGGCAGGAGAGAAGGTGTTGTGCCATTGTTGGAACTGCTGGACAGATAAAACCTAAAGCTATGCCATCTGCTCGGCCAAAAGTGAAGAAACATAAGAACTAAATGGAGCGGGTGGTCAGCCATTTGAAAAACATTAGAATACTAGTACATCGAAAAATAAGGCAAGTCATTGGGCTGGTTACTTATTATTCGATGTACTAGATCCTGTTCCGTCAGCAATTCGAGATTATGTGAGGACTACAGATGTAGAACTTCGGCAGAATTGTGACAATCTTTCTGATGTCTTGAATGAAATGTGTAAAGATAAAAAAGAAAGATTGTTGGAAGTAGTAAAAGAATTGCCTGAAAATGACGTAGAAGATATAGAATTCGTTGAAACGAAGATTGGAGACGTTATTTTTGCATTAAGGGAAAGGAATCTTCGTTCAACAGAATTAGTGGCTGCACGACAGTTATCAGATGGCACATTACGTTGTATTGCTGTGTTGACAGCAGTATTGACAGGCAAAATCGGAAGCATGGTGTTGATTGAAGAATTGGATAATGGGATTCATCCGGCTCGCGTATATAAACTAATGGAACATTTGATTGATATTGGAAAAGAACGGGGTATTGATATTGTGATTACAAGTCATAACGCTACGTTGCTAAATGTATATAAGAAAGATGAATTAGCGGGTGTATCGGTTATATAGATAATTAACACTTATGATGATTTGCGATTTAAGAAGAAGCAGGAAACGGACGATATGGTTAATTCAATAGCGTTTGAATTGGTGAATGCCTGCCTTAATGATACGGACAAGATTGGTATGCTTTATGAAAAAGTAAATAACATAGATATAAACGCATTTGAAGTGGCCTTGAAAAATGCAATTGAATTTGTAATCAATGCCATATCGGCAATAACTAAATTTAAAGGTAATAAGCATAAATCGGAAAAAAATAATATATTTCATTCAAAATTTCAAATATTATCTATGATTTCAACTACATTTAAGGAG
>VSNK01000069.1 GCA_009774255.1 Faecalicatena sp. | reverse complement strand
GAGAACTGAGAACTGTGAAGGTCAGGTCCCAGTATAAGGCAGACGATGGCAAGCTGCATGAGGAAGAGCGGGACAACGCAAAATACTGGAAAAAGGGAAAAGTCAAGATTGCCTTGCTGGGGCTGGAGAACCAGACGGAGCCGGATCAGGATATGCCATTCCGGGTCATAGGATATGACGGCGCCGCCTACCGTTCCCAGTTGCTTGACGAGAAATCGAAGGAACGCTGCCCGGTGCTGAGCATTATCCTCTACTTCGGAGAATCCCACTGGAGCGGCCCAAAGTCAATCCGGGAGATGGTGGATATTCCGCCGGGCATGGAAAACTATGTGAATGACTATAAGATCCACATAATTGAAGTGGCGCATTTGACAGAAGAACAAGTAAAGCTATTCAGGAGCGATTTTCGGATCATAGCGGACTACTTTGTGCAGAAAAGGAAAAATAAAAAGTACATTCCAAGCCGCAGGACAATCCGTCATGTGGATGCAGTTCTGAAATTCATGTCCGTTATGACCGGGGATGAGAGATTTTCAGAGGTACAAAAAGCAAAAAAGACAGGAGGTGACCAGACAATGTGTGTGATACTGGATCAGATTGAAAATCGTGGGATTGAAAAAGGGAAGGAACTCATGCGTGCCGAGAAAGATGCTGTTATCGCCGAGAAAGATGCCGCCCTTTCCGAAAAAGATGCTGTTATTGCTAAAAAAGATGCTGTTATCGCTGAGAAAGACACCGCACTTTCCCGAGCGATGGAACTATTGAAAAAAAATAACATCGCATTTGCGTCGTAATCCGAAGGATATGGACACAAAGCTTTTCTGATTTTCCGTAGGGATGTTTCACGAAGAAAAGTAAATAAGTGGCAGGGCAAAAATGATACTGACTTTTGTCAGTATCATTTTTGCTTCAGGATCTTATTCAAAACTTCTCTGGATATGGTACGGGAGGCTTCCTGGTTTTCAGCCGCGGCTTCTACCAGCTCTGTCCGGAGAACAGGGATTTCCTTGGGAGCGTCAATCGCGAGTTTTACCCAGTCAGCTCCGGTATCAACGATCGTCAATGTAATATTATTGTTTATAGAAAGGGATTGGCCTTTCCGTCGTTGCAATATGAGCATATTATGATTCCTCCTTTATCATGTCTCCAAGCATATGGCGGAATGTATATTCCTTCTGATCCAGGATGATCTGTCTGGCCTGACGGTTCCGTGCGTTGACGACAAGAGGTGCTTTCAAATTGACCGTGGATTCTGCTACGGAATCGCGCATGACGCAGATTACATAATAGGAAAGCTCCTCGGACGATTCCGCCCCCAGCTCCTTTAACTCATATTTCGGCAGAGAAGGAGAGTAATCTGAGAGGAGTCCGAAAGGATTCATCAGTATAAAAGAAAGAGTTTCATCCTCCAGACTCTGCAGAGAAATCAGGGAGTCATTGTCTTTATCAAAAGGAATAGGAAGGTATTCCGTATATGATTCAAATCCGATCAATCCATTGATAATATGGATTGCTTCGCCCTGTTCATAGGAAACCTGTCCAAAATATTTTGCATTAACTTCCAATGTATCATACCTCCTATAGCAAAAAGTAAGGGCTTTTTCAAGCCCTTACATCTACTGGTTCATAATCCGGATTGGCACTCGGCGGAACATAAAGCGGACCGCCGACATATTCAATCACCACATCAGGACGCTGCGTAACTGTCATCTCAATATTACCCGGGATGAATTCGAAATTACCATTCGCGACCTTCAAGTCAAAATTCAGCTTATCCATCTCATAATTGATTGTCAGATCAGGAGCCTCATAACTGATATCCACTGGCGCGGACGGGATAAATCCAAGTTCAAATTCTCCCGTAGGCTGAGCTGTTCTCTGCTGCATGATCTGTCCGATCACATCCTGACCGATATCCGCTTTCAATAAGAGCTTACCCTCCTGTACCATCTGGGCGGTAGCATTGTAAGCAGCCTGCTGTCCTTTCTGAGCTGATTGCTTTACACTTGTTACTGTGGTAGGTACTACGGAGTTTCTGGCTTCAAATGAGTCCAGATTCAGTTTTACAGGACGGCTTTTGATAGACAGTCCCCCTTCATTCCTATGAATTTCCAATTCCGCGTTAGAACGAGAATATTCCAGGCGCGCATTGTTGACTTTTAACTCATACTGAATGGGAACAGTCGTAATCTGAATGAGTTGATCCATGAAGTTTACCTCCCTTCTCTCTTATTTATTCTATTAACTCATGTAATCAATAAATGAAGGTGTCAAAATATTATTACCAACCTTTAACGAAGCATTGTAAACATACTGAGCCCAGGAGAAATCCATGATTGCTTCGGCCATATCTACATTCACCACGTTATCATAATCTTCGGCGATCTGAATCTTGTTGTTCTGAAGACGCTCTTTCGTAGTGGTCAAAAATTCTGTGTTCGTACCAAGGATCGTGACCTCGGAGAGAAGGTTATTGCGGCCATCCTCGAAAGCACCGACTAACTTTTTATACTCATCATAATCAAAATCTTCGCCTGTCGCATCGTCATCATCCAGATAATTTGCAATCTTACCAGCAAGTATAATCATATTGTTTGAAATTTCATTCCCATCCTTGTCAGTAAGCGGAGTCTTTGGCACACCATTTCCATAATATCCAACCAGCTTGATGCCTGGAAGGGATGTGTTAAAAGCAGTTGCTGGATCAATGTTATAACTTTCAGGTGAATTACCCTCACCATCCACTTTCAGCCCAAAACCTAAATCAACAAAGTGAGTGTCATTAGCCAATTGCTCTAAAATATCTTTATTGGCTGGATCGGATACATTGACACCACGATATTTCAATACCTGTTCACCTGTTGGCTTCCCTGTATTCGGGTCTGTAATATCTTCCAATGTGAAAGGCGGATTTTTCGCATCGCTGCCGCCAAATACATATTCGTCACCATAGGTAGAATTCAAAGCAAGCAACATACTCTTCTGAGCACCTCTCCACGCATCGGCATAGGTTTTTCTTGTTTCCTTAGACAGGTTTGTTCCGTTCATTCCCTCAATTCCGTACTGCTTTGCCAGAGTCAGGGCAATATTGCTGATCTGCATAGCAGCATCTTCCTGGGCATTCTGGTGTGACTGCAGATCATCTACGGTATCCAGATAATCATTGTTTTTCGCGTATTTCCGCTCTAATGTTGTGGCACGCAGCGCGCTGGATGGATCCTCCGCAGTGGACATATATTTCCTCTGTGTCATAACCCTGTTTCTCATCAAATCCAGATTCTTCATGGAAGTGGAAAGATTTTTATTATAATTTCTTAAAATAGCATTTGTTGTGATCCTCATTTTAAACCTCCTCTTATCTTCCGACTACGCCGGTGCCGTTGATCAGTTTATCAAGCATCTCATCCAGAGTCGTCATCAGTCTTGCCGCGGCACTGTAGGACTGATTGTAGTGCAGCAGGTTCATACCTTCTTCATCCAACTGTACACCGGAAATCGCGTCTCTGGAATTGGCTGTCTGGTTCAAGACCGTAATCTGATTATCCAGCATCGTAGTCGATGACGAGATATCAATACCAAGCGTTGCCTCAATACTCGCAAAACAGTTGTAGAAGCTTCCCGTGAAAAACCGTACATCACTTCCTACGGCGGCACCGCCCGTGGCAACAGAAGTAAATTGATAATCCTTCGACAGCATATTGATCATATTTTCAATATTCTCATTGGCCGTGGAACCAACCGTGTCATTTACCTGATTGTTGGAATTCGTGATTCCATAGGATCCGTTCATCCAATCAGATGCAATCTTGATATTAAGGGCAGAGAATCCTTTTGACTTATCAATGGTTTCAAATAAAGGACGGTCACTTTCCATAATTTTAGTTAAGTTAGCCGTATCGCCTTTGTATTCAATTGCAGAAGGATTACCTTCGGCATCGGCATAGAAGTATTTAGTGTTATCCACCTGACTTTGATATACAGTAGTACCAGTGGAATCTTCCCATTTTGAATAAGTATTACCGGTTGCATCTTTAGCAGTTACCTGTACTTCTGTTTTTTTATACGTAGGAGTTATAATATCAGAAGATTGTGGTGTATATTCCGTTTTCGTCGGAGAAGTGTTATTATAATACTTCCCATCTTCACCTTTATATATGGTAATATCAATCGTTGTACCATCGGCCTGGGTTTGCTTGCAGTTGTAATGATAGAACAAACTTTTCGTACCGTCAGCATTATTTACAGTCGTTGTCTCCTGCTCCGTCGTCTTATTTGCCTTATTAAACTCTGTCGCAAACTTGGCAACCAGTGCATCTAACACCTTCTCATAATATCCAATCCCTCTAAAGTCGGTATCATCAAAATCCCCTGATTTATTTATATAATCAAGAGTTCCTTTCAACGTTCCGTCAGTAAGAGTATTGGTGACATCAACCGTATATCCGTCAGCATCCGTTAGAACTAAAGTGACCGGTTCGCCGGAGATATCGGTACGGAACTCCGCATATCGGCCGTCTGAAAGAATCCGATGGCTCAAACCTTCCGAATCCGTAAAGGATACGTCTAACTCCTGTACGGAATATCCTTCCCCGATTCTTCTCTGTCTGTACTTCACATCAATCGGAAGATAGCTGCTGAGTTCATCCAGCAGGCGGTTCCTTTCATCCATCAATTCAAGAGCAGGATTACCGAGAATCTGGCTGTTCTTGATGCTGGTATTCAGATCAGCGATATTTTTCAGAGTTTCATTCAAATCACGGACATCCGTAGTCTGAAAATTCACCTGTGCATCCTGACGGACATCCTGCATAGTAACAGCTTTCTCACGGAACAGATTCACAATGATCTGCATTCTGGAACGCACGACCGTGTCATTTTCCCGTGTGTATCCGTCCGGTTTGGAAAGAGTCTGGAGAGCATTACTAAGATTGATAAATGCATCCCTCACACCAGACATCGTACTTTCATCAAAGGCTACCTGCAGCTTTTCCAGCCCTGCGGCCTGGGCATCTGTTGTACCCAGGTTGGCCATCTGGGAACGGTACTGGGCGTCAAGGAAAGGATCACGAAGCTGTTCAATCCCGGTCATATCGACACCATAACCGACTCTCGTAGCATTCGATGAACTGTACATGCTGCCGTATCTTAAATTCAAACTGGCAATATCAAGGCGCTGCCTTGTATACCCTTCGGTATTGATATTCGCAATATTCTGACCGGTAACATCAATGGCGCGCTGGCTGGCACCCATGGCGAGCTGTGCGGTGGTGAAACCGGCAAATGTAGAACGTATCATAAAGTAGTTCCTCCTTCTGATTTAGTTAAACGGAACGGCTTGAAAAGTGCCGAGGTGTTCCTTTTTCTTCTTTTTGCCCTTTTGCAGAATAAGTCGCCTTACCGGCCGGATCGCCGGCAAGGTTCAGTTCAATGACACGAAGATTGACTTCAATGGCATCCTGTATGTTCTTGCTGAGGGATCGTATGGTGCGGACCTGTTGATCCATCCTGTCGAACAGGGGCTTCAATACTTCGACATCCGTATCCGGAATCTTCGTTAAGATCTGACGGAAGGTACAGCCCTCCAGCCCAAGCCGCTTTTGCTCCGCTTCCCGCTTCTGTTCCAATCCTCTCAGCCGCATGACCGCAGCCTGCTCTTTATGCATCAGATCATCTACAAGGGAAACACGGTTCTTCACAGTGGCATTCAGCTTATCCTGTTCAATGGGAATCAATGTATCAAAAAACTCAATGAACTCTTTCATAAGATCAGCAAATGCTGAAAAATCATTCATATACGCAAATCCTCCTGGAATCATGTGGCGTTCTCTTAACCGGGGTCTGACGGCATCCTATCGAAAGGCATTAAAAAATGCTCAGCATTGCCTTCCTTTTATACCAAAAGAATCTTGGATGCAATGGCATAAGCATCGATCTGATACGTATGCTCCGCAACTTTGTTCTTCAAATCCTGAACTTTTTCCGCAGATGCGGTATCAGTCATACCGGAAGACAACTGCCTGGAAACCGATTCAGCAAAAGTGTGCTCTTCAATTTGCCGTGGATTCGACTGTATGATCAAAGCGTCAAAGCTATGTCCGTCATTTGAAGCTGCAGAGGGAGCAAGGTTTTCCTTCGTATGAAGCCGTAACTCGGGATAGCTTTTCATAATGTTGTTAGTTGTTATTTTCATACTGGACTCCTTTTCTAAACTTTGCAGTCTTTATTTAGTATTTCGTTTTATTCCGTATTCATGTTACTTGTTTTTATTTTATACTTTAATATCGGCATAACTTGGAAAATCATAATAAAAAAAATCGCAATTAATTACATGCGTTCCCGTATAAACCGGGATGAGAAATAGAATAAAAAAACGTATGTCCATGGACAAATCCATGAAACATACGGTTAAAAAATATCCAGCTGTGCGAATGGATAAGTGGGGTGCTGATTCAACAGGTCATTTGCATTACAATAAATTGCATGCAGATGACCTGTTGAATCGCAATCGCACAGCTGGAAAAATAGTTACAGGTCACACCTTGACCAGGCGTGCCCTGTAACTCAGGCCGTCATTTAAAATTGCCTACGGCAATGGACGGCCTGAATACCAGCTTTTATGTGCATCCTCCCGACCAATCAGCGTGGTGATTGGTCGGGGTGTGACCTGTAACGAAAAATATTCTGCTCATATCTTTTGGATTAAGGTGCGCAGAGTCAGGCGAGTTTATTGTTCTTTAAGTGGTTCAGCAGAACCGACGGAATATTATCACAGGAGGCCTGTGTGCATACGGCGCCGATATTGAAAGCAACCATTGGCATTCCATATACGACACAGGATTCTTTATCCTGCCCGATTGTGAACGCGCCCTTCTGACGCATTTCCAAAAGTCCCTTTGCGCCGTCGCTTCCCATCCCGGTCATGATGATACCGACTTTTTTAATGGAAACATTTTTGGCAATGGAATTAAACAGCACATCGACCGATGGACAATGGCCGCTGACCTTTGCGCCAGGATGACATTGTACGATATAATTGCTTCCGGAACGAACCACCTCCATCTGCTTGGCGCCAGGGGCGATCAAGGCCAGCCCGGGGCGGATTACATCGCCGTTCTTTGCCTCACGGACTTCCAGGGCACAGATTCGGTTCAGGCGCTGCGCATACATATCCGTAAATCCTTCCGGCATATGCTGTGTGATTACAATACCGGGCATGTTGGCCGGCAGCTTCTGCAGCACGGCCAGGGTAGCTTCGGTTCCGCCGGTGGAAGCACCAAGTCCGATGATAGTGGTATCCAAAACGCTCCGCGGAAGAGGCGGGAAGGGGATGGCCTTTGCCGGGGTAGAATTAGAAGCCGCAGCAGCCCCCGAATTGATCGGCCGGCTGATTCGTACTCTGGCTTTGGAAGCTGCCCTTACCTTCATAGTAAGGGAAGTAAAAAATGCATCCTTTGAATTGCTCGCACTCATATCGGGCTTGCGGACAAAATCAACCGCACCCGCGGAAAGTGCGTCAAATACACTTAAATTCAAAGAAGAAACCAGAACGACAGGGACAGGGCTCTTCGGAAGAAGCTGCTTGAGAAAATCAATACCGGACAATCCGGGCATTTCGACGTCCAGTGTCACGACATCCGGCCTCATTCTTGGGACTTTCTGGCCGGCATCGAATGCGTTGATGGCATAGCCTATGACCTCGATGCCGGGCTGAGAGGAGAGATGCTGTATGATCATTTGCCGGAATAAAGACGAATCGTCCACCACCAACACTTTGATTGTATTGCTCATAATAAGAATCATTCCTTTCTTATAGCCTGTAATAATTCGATTTTAGCACACGAACAGTATGATGTGCCATATGTTTTTGAAAAATCCAGCCGTATAGTTGAAAAAAAACAAGAAAAGTGTGTGTCTTGACACACACTCGCGCCGAAGCGCGGCTGCGGCAGCAGCCATTTTCCTTATGCGCGTAGTGCGCATCCCCCGGAGGGGCTTTATTCTATAGGAAAATTCGAAGAAGTTTCCTATAGAATAAAAAAGCCGCTCTGAACCTTCAAAAGCCGCTTTGATAGTACAATATTATGATACAAACGTCAAAAGGTCATACGTTTTATACTTGCATGAAAAAGCATGATCTTTTGACGTTTTCGTCATATTATAGAAAACTGCCCGACGCAGGCCGGTTCTCACTTGATCTTTCGATAGGTTGCAGGTTTTAAATATTTATAAGGTGTTGTCTGCTTATTGAGCCCTTCGGAATGTCCGATCAAAAGATATCCGCCGTCATTGGTTGCATTATAGAATCGTTTGACGAGCGCATCTTTTGTTTCCTGATCAAAGTAGATCATGACATTTCGGCAGAAGATTACGTCGAATTTCAGCCGGAATTTGATCGGCTCCATCAGGTTAAAGGTACGGAAGATGACATTATTTCTGAGCTCCGGCGATACATGATAAGTACCGGGGGTACTGCCGGGACGGAAATACTTCTTCTTCCAGGCGGGGGATAATTCCTTCAGAGAATCCTCCTCATAGACTGCATTTACCGCCGTGCGCAGCACGTTCTGTGAAATATCCGTAGCCAAAACTCTGGTATCCCAACCGGGCTTGTTCATAAAATATTCCTTCAGGATCATGGAGATCGTATATGGTTCCTCGCCGGAAGAACAACCGGCGCTCCATATACTGAGCACCTTATCCTTCTTCGTCTGTTCCAGATAAGGAAGGATCGTATCCGAGAAGAGCTTGAAATGTGCTTCTTCGCGCATAAAATAGGTGTAGTTGGTGGTTAGTTTGTTTAGCATCAGTTCCCGGTCTTCCGGTTTTCCCTTGGTGATCAGATATTCAATGTAATCCTCAAAGGAATTGAATCCCAGAGAAAGGATTGTGTTGGAAAGACGGCCAGTGATAAGCTGCCTTTTTTTTGACAAATCAATACCATAATTTTGATGTACAAATTTTACAAGACGTTGGAAATCTCTGTCATTAATCGATAACATACTGCTTGCTCCTTTTGCTACATAAACGTATTAGTAAGTCTCTATCAACCGTTCACAATCCAGGAAAAGGATTACGGAATTGTTGCCTGATGATACCATCCCGCGGATCAGTTCCTGCTGCTGCTCCACCGGTACAGGGGAGACCTGACTCTGATCAACATCCATGACCTGCTGAACCGCATCCACAAGAATACCGAGCTGTACATCATTGATATCTAATAAAATGATACAGGTAGTGCTTGTATATTCTATAGGAAGCTTTCCCATACGAAGGCGGATATCAATGATCGGAATGACCTGGCCTCTTATGCTGATGATACCCTTCAGGTAATCCGGAGCGAGAGGAACCATGGTAATGGAATGATCCGTAATGATCTCAATCACATAGTTCGTACTGACTCCAATATTCAATCCGTCACAAGTAAATGTTAAAAATCTCTCTGTGGAAACAGGAGTCGCGGTCCCCGAAATGCTGGCTCCTGTATTCATCTGCGTATCTGCTGACATATATTTATCCCTCCGGCTGCTATATTTTACGTGACATGTTTTATTTGGTGACATGTTTTAAGGAAGTGCGCTGATGCGCACGCAGGTCATCAAACCTCCGGTTTAGTGACATATTTTATAAGGAGGTGCGCTGATGCGCACGCAGGTCATCAAACCTTCGGTTTGGTGACATATTTTAATATTGGTTATGATAAGCTGCGTATAAGTTTCCGATATCCAGGATGAGGCTGATATTGCCGTCACCGAGAAGCGTACAGCCGCCAATGCCTGAATTCTTAATATTGAAATTGTTCAGATAGGACGGCAGAGGCTTTACAACTACCTGCTGCTCACCGAGCAGTTCATCCACGAACAGACAGAAGGACTTATCCGTAGCTTCTACCCAGATCAGGATGCCGTCTTCAATGTTGGTCTTTTCTGTTTCAATATTATATAATTCATGCAACCGGATGATCGGATAAAATTCACCCAGACATTTTACAATCTCGTTGCCGCCGGCGTCAAGAATCACTTCCTCCTTCTGAATCTTCAGAGACTGGCGTATATTCGCGATCGGGATGGTAAACAGGGATTTCCCGACGGAAATCTCCATACCGTCTGTAATCGCCATGGTAAGAGGAATCTTCAATGTCGTGACACTTCCCTGTCCAAATTCGCTGGAGATGGAAATAGTGCCTCCTACGGCTTCTACGTTCTTCTTTACTACATCCATGCCCACGCCGCGGCCGGAAAATTCGGTTACCGCCTCATTTGTAGAGAAACCAGGTATCATAAGAAGAGAAAGGATCTCCTTCTTGGAATACTCACTTGCAGGCTTGGTAAGGATGCCGTTGCGTTCTGCTTTGGCAAGAATCGCCTTCGTGTCCATGCCGCGCCCGTCATCCGTGACGGTAATGATAACCTCGCTTCCGGTATGGGTGGCGGACAAAACGACCTTGCCCTGAGGATCCTTGCCGGCAGCGATACGTTCTTCCCTGGTTGCCTCAATTCCGTGATCCACGGAGTTGCGGACTATATGCATGATCGGGTCGCTGATGCTGTCCACGATGGTCTTGTCAACTTCGGTGTTCTCACCCTCCAGGACGAGCCTTACGTCCTTGTTGAGCTTCTTCTTCATATCACGAACGACACGGTTCATCTTCTGGAAGGTACCTGATACGGGAACCATCCTCAAAGACATGGCAATATCCTGAAGATCATCGGTCAGCTTCCGCAGCTGGCGTGCCGACTTCATGAAATTATCCAGCTTAAGGTTCTGCAGGTCGGGACAGGAAGTAACCATGGATTCCGTGATTACGATCTCGCCGACAACCGCTACCAGGCTGTCAAGCTTGGAAAGATTGACGCTGATCAGGCTCTGCTTCACCGGAGTGCCGTGTGCGGCCGCCGGAGCAGGTGTTCCCTTCTGGCCGGCCTCGGCCGGTGCGGGCGCGGCCGGAGCAGGAGCGGATTTTTCTGCGGCCGGAGCAGGAGCGTTATCTTTCTTCTGTACCTTTTTCGGCTTCGCGTGTACATTTTCGATGACCTCGTAGGTCTTGATACTGTTCTGCTCTTTGAGGATACCTACTGCGGTGTCAACATCCTCCTGAGAAGAAAGAGCCACAAAGAATCCGTTTGAAACAATGGTCTCCGCGGTATCGCTGTTGGTCTCCACATCCGGAGGATAACACTCAAAATGCATGTCAATGTCACGCAGGGCGGTGATGATCATGAACGCACGCAGATTCTCCATGCCGGAACCTTCTTCAAAATGAACCCTTATAAAAAATGGAAGCTTGCTGTCAGGGCAGCCCGCCAGTTCCTGATTGATGGCGGCAATCGCGTCCTTGTCCGCAGGCGGTGCGGCAGGAGAAGAATCCGCCGAAGGCGCCCCGCCGGAAGAACTGATTTTTTCCAAAAAACTATTAATATTTGCAATGATTGAGTCGATATTAGTGCTAAGGGGCTCATCGTTTTCGATTTTTTCAACTTCGCCGCGAAGAGCATCCGTAGACTGGAACATCAGATTGAACAAATCATTCTTGTGTGATTCATCCAGAGAGTCCATTCCGTTTTCACGGATATAGAAGAAAAGGTCTTCTATATGATGAGCGATTTCCATTAAGGTGGAAAATTCCATCATGGCGGATGAGCCTTTGATCGTATGCATGATACGGAAGATCTCATTGACGTCATTTGTCGTGAAATCCGAGTTTTTTTCTGCTTCTATCAAGAGTTCGTCCAATTGTTCCATAAGAGTGTTTGTCTCATAGAGATACATTTCAAGCATGTTATCCATAATCTTAGTACCGCCTTATCTTATATGATATTTGATTATATTACAAAAAGTATTATATTTATATATATCGTCAGATTTGTGGGAAACGATAAGAGTAAATTTCAGAGTAGGTGAAAAAATGTCAAATATTTTAAAAGTAACAACTCCTGTCGTAGGATATGATAATAATGCGGTCAACAACAAGCAGACTCCGACACAGCAGGAACAGGACTTAAGTATCAAGAACCAGGTCGATACCCAGCGGGTAGTAAGGGCTGACGGAAGGACAGAGGGAGAAAGCGGCCAGGGAAGGGGAATCACCTATGATTCCAACTTCGGCAGTTTCGTCCAGTCTCTCAGGGAACTGCCCAATCTCCAGGAGATTATGACCAAGCTTCTGTTCGGCGGCATGGCCAATATGGTGGAATCAGGAATCAGCAAGGGGACGGCCACGGATATCCAGGCACTGTTTCAGATGCTGGAGATGACGCCGGAGCAGCTCAACGGTTTCCTAAAGGATGCCATGGCAGGCGCGAACCGTCTGCAGGGACCACTGTTTGACGTGCTGCGTCAGGTCATGGATGAGTCGAACTCGGTAGAACTCAAGGCGGGGGTCCTGGATATGCTTAAGACATATAATGACATGTCGTCCGGCAAGCACCTGACCCAGACCGTCCGGGATCTTCTGGATGATATCGGAGACAGGATGTTCCGGAGCAACAGGCAGGAGCTCCGGCAGCTTGTGGCCAAGCTGCGGCCTTACACGATGGAGAATAATGTCAGGAATACACAGATCCTAAAGGAACAGATCATCCCGTACCTGGGCAAATATATTTCCCAGACAAAAGATATGGGGAAGATCCGGGATCTGATCAGTCTCCTTGCGCTCAACACCTCCCGCCTTGAAAATGGGAATGTAGATAAGATGGCGCAGACATTCCAGCGGCTGATGGATTTCCCGACATTTCAGAAGCACTTTAAGGGCATGACGCCGATGCAGTTCAAGCAGATGCTCATGCAGGTGGATTATGAGAAAGCCGCAGGAAAGATGGAGTGGAACGAGAAGCTTCTGAATATCATCCAGGCCGGCGTAAAGGGCGAGGCAGGCATAGAGAAGAAGGAAGATTTTGTCAATATGATGCGGAGCATGCTGGTCAATGAGAGTGTCTACATGCCGGTCATGCATGTGATGCTTCCCGTCATTCTGGACGGAGTTCCCATGTATTCGGAGATCTGGGCGGATCCGGATGAAGAATCAGGCAATCCGGAGTCCAGCGAGCGCGGAGTAAAATTATTGATTAAATTTGATCTAAAAGATGTTGGCTTTTTTGATATGATGATGTATTATGAAAAGGGGAAGATGGATATGCTGATTCATTATCCGGAAGAGCTGGCAGGACATGAGAGTGATATCCGCGAGAATATCCGCAAGATTATGAATAAGAACCACCTGGAAGTTGAGTATCTTGCCGTGGAGCAGGGGCAGGTTCCGATCAAAGTATCCGCCGCATTCCCGAAGATATTTGAAAGGAGAAACGCGGTCAATGTCACAATATAAGGACGTTATGAATAAAAAAGCAGTCGCGCTGCGATACGATGAGAACAAGGATGTTGCGCCGGTCATCGTGGCTTCCGGACTGGGCTATATGGCTGAGAAGATCGTGGAGGTGGCCAATGAGAACGGCGTGCCGGTCTACGAGGACAATTCTCTGGCGACAGTACTCACACAACTGGATCTGGGTACGGCGATTCCGGAAGAACTGTACCAGGCGATTGTTGATATTTACGCTTATTTTCTGAAATATAGTCCCCATCATACTTCGCCGGAGGAAGGCACCGTTGAGGTGAACGAGACCAGAAAGGATGAGGGCGGCGAAAGCGGTGACGAAGAAAAAGAAGAGGGGAACTCCTGACGGAGAGAACCCTCTTCTTTTATGGCTCCTGTTTTTATGCCTCCTGCTTACGGCCGCGCCGGAGCCGACACAAATATGTATTCGGGAACTGGTACTCTTGAAGATCTGCATTCAGCCTGACAAACAATTATGGGCTGTATGAGTCAATAGATCTTCTTGAGCTGCTGGCGGAAGACGAACTGCCGGATATCTTTTTCCGCACTGTTGGTCAGATGCATGAACTGACATCCGTAGACATGATACTTCTTCTGCATCGGCTGCTCTCTCAGAATGATTGCTCTGATCTCATGCTCCCTTTTCTGGAAACAATAGCGGAAAGAAATCTCTTCATGAACATCAAGGGGCATCTCGGTAAAAAGCATAATACCGCCCACGCTGATATTGTAGATCATTCCTTTAAAATGCCCGTGCATGACAGAGGAAAAATCCAGCTCCTGCTCCAACTTGACACGCAGATCCTTCTGCCGCTGTATAGTCTCGGTAACCTCGATGATCCGGCAATCCGCCACCCATGGCTCGGTGACCCAGGGATCTTCATTTTTGCGCAGGCTAAGCTTGCTCTCGGTCTTAATACAGCCCATCTGGCTGTCAAAGAAATCTACCCTCAGCGTCATCTCCGTCTCTGATCCAAGATTGGTGATATCGTCAAAATGCAGTGTAATCTTCTCCTCAACACTCATGACCCTGGCTTTCATCAAAAGCTCCTCATCCGCTCCATACACCAGGCATGTGCTGCAGTCCTTTAAAATCATAGCCTGAAAACCTCCTTTCTTTCATCTATGTACTCCGAAATATGCCTTTTGCAGGGGATTCTATTCTCCAAAGGAAATAATCGGATTCAGAGTGTGCATAGAAAAGTAATCATAACTAAAATAATCTTATCATACAAAAAGGTGGTTGTAAACTGAGAAGTTGAAGGCATTTTTCCAAAATCCTGATTCCCGACCCATTTGCGGCAGTTCCTTACCCTATCAGAACTCTTTTTCCTTCAAATGCAAATCCATACATTCTGATTCGTTCCGGCACAATCCCTTTTGCCTCCAGTGAAGCCGCATATTTCTTATCTTCAATTTGTTTCAGTGCAGAATTTACCGTATCCTCCAGTGTTTTTTCCACCTTGGGATTACGAACCTTGAATTCCAGAATCATGGCGTCATCCTCATCGGAGCACGGTTCCAGCAATACATCATACCTGCCGAAACCACTTTCCCGATTCGATGTTATCGTATATCTGTCTGCCAGATCTACCATCAGTCCAAGAGTAAACCCATGATAAAATTTTTCGGGTTCTGACTCTTCCGAAATATTACTGCCTGTGTCAAAATAACTGAACGTGGCAAACGCGACCTTGTTCATATAACTGTTCATTGCCTCCCTGTCATCTGCCAGAAGCGCTTTGATAAATTCATTATATGCCGAAATGTGATCAGCGAACCATCCCTCAACCATCTGCTGAAACAGAAAACGGATTTCCAGATTTGTTAATGAAAAGTCATATTCTTTTTTTCCACGTCTTTCATTAAAATAAAACTTTTCTGCTTTTAAATAACCAGTTGCCAGCAGCAGACTCCATATCGCGCTGCTTCTATGGGACAATTGCTGAAAAATAATCTGCTCATCTATTTGAGCGTGAAAGGTTTTTCCCTGTAAAAGATCTTCCATAATTATCTTTACATCCGTACTTCCTTCGCGTATCAGTTTTCCTACCAGTTGATTACTGCTCGTATTTGCCCAGTAAATATCCAATTTTCGATTTTTTAGATAATTGAGGATAGACCATGGGTTGTAAATGTCTTTTTGCTCTCCAAATGTAAAGCCGTCATACCAACGCTTTACGGAAGGCATCTGATTTTCCAGACCATATTCTTCTAATGCGGAGTATACTTCATTTTCCGTAAATCCAAAACAATCGGCATACAAGTCGGATGTAGTGGATACAACAGTCAGATTATTCAATTCGGAAAAAACAGACTCCTTACTGACCCGGGTAATTCCTGTCATAATCGCCCTGTCCAAATGGGGATTTGTCTTGAATGTGGCCTGAAACAGATTTCCAATAAAACGAACCATTTCGCCCCAATAGCCATTTATATATGCTTCTTGAAGCGGCGTGTCATATTCGTCTAAAAGGATGATGACCTTTTTCCGGTAATAACGGGAAAGATACAAGGACAGCGATTTTAAAGAATAGGAGGCAATATAATCTGGCATTTCCGGTGAAATCTGCTTAAAGAATTCGATTTCCCCTTCTTTGAGACATCCACTGTCCAACAAAAAATCGTATTTGTCATATATATTTTTAATGATCATACAAAGTTTTTGCCGCGCGCCGATAAAATCCGCCTCTTTTACATCGGCAAGGGTCAGGGCAATCACAGGACAGGTTCCCTGAAGCCTGCGGTATTCCGCCTCTTCCCATATGGACAGATTTTCAAATAAATCTCCCCGATCCGCATATTCCAAAGAAAAGAACTGCTCTGTCATACTCATATTCAAGGTCTTGCCAAAACGTCTGGGGCGGGTGATCAAGGTGACATCATCATCATTCTCCCACCATTCTTTGATAAACATCGTTTTGTCAATATAAAAATTATTCTTCACAATTACTTCTTCAAAATCCTGCTTCCCGATGCCAACTGTCCTTGCCATACTCCGTATCGCTCCCTCCTGATTTCCTGTATGTGAAACCTGCCGGAGGCGGTTTTTCGCATACCTCTATGTAGAACAACCTTTGATTATTAAGAACGATTTGTAACTACTCAGCACAGGATAGCACATTTACTGCACGATCCGTACAAAAACGCATAGACTGCTAGTACAGCTTTGCATTAATCTTGAAGTAATAGTGCTCGATATTCGTGTCAGCTGTGCGTCTCTTAACCGACGGCGTAGCGGGCTACGTCTAGGTTAAGAGACGTGCAGATGGCGCGGACAGCGAGTGATTATTACTCAAGAATTAATGCAAAGCTGTACTAGAGCAATTCCCATTGCCGAAGGCAATTTTCATGGGATTGCGGATGTATCTGCGAGGCTACTGGGCTGATACAAGGATTTTAACATTATTTACGAGAAAGTACAATGTAAAAATGATAGTGGTAGGGGAGCCGACCGTTACTATTCACGGTGCCTTGTACCCTGCTGCAAGGCATCCGGCCAGTAAAATAGCGGTTGCTGGCAACCAGACCCTCGCCGTCAGGCGACTTTTCAATGGGCTGGTCGGCTGTTACAGTCCACGGACGGTTAGGCCGTGAACTGTAACAGCCGACCAGCACCTCCCCAGCCAATCAGCATGGTGATTGGCTGGGGAGTCTCAGATCCGACTGCATGCCGAAAGCTCCTATTCCAGTTCGTTCATAATTGCAGACTGCAACATAGTTGAGCTTGTACTTTGTGTATATGGAAAAAATTCCAATTCAGAGCCAAGCGTACGTAGTTTTTTCTGAAGCCAGCTCCAATATGGCTGCCCTTCATGGTCGCTTCCCGAAAACAGACATCCATATTTTAATTCCTTCCATGCGTCAATCTTATTGGTATTATGAAAATCGACGGGAACAACCCGGTCTACATATTTGCATTGCTTTACAATCTCCACTCTTTCTTCAAATGGAATAAACGGTTTTTTAGCCTTGTCCTGCTCCGTCAGCTCATCCGTAAGGACACCGGCGACCAAATAGTGGCAGCGCTTCCTGCAATTCTTAAGAAGATTCAGATGTCCTATATGAAATAAGTCAAAAACTCCTGTAACATAACCTATATTGTACTTGCCGTCAGACATTGTATTCGATAGTTTTCCGGCTATGAGTGTGTCAATCTTCCAACTTAGGATTCGATAACTATCTTCTTTAATTCCCATTTCTTCCAGCTGCTTCACAATCGGCTCATAATCCTTGATTGCAATAATAACCCGATACGTACCATACAACATTTTATGCAACGCATTCGGGGGTTTGATTTCAATTCCATCTTTCCTGCTTCCCCATTTATCAGAGTCATTATCTACTATAAAAATGGGCATATATTCTCGGCCATATTTACTTAAATAATAATCAGCGATTTTGCCGGAGCCAAAAAGTACAATTCTTCTGCCATCCAAATTATAAAGCGGATCAAAACAATGATATTCTTGATTCTGCATATCTAATTTTCTCCTATTTTCTTTCATTACATTGCCATAATGTCTTATCCAATGGTAAAAACCGCTGTAAATATTTCGTCTCCGAAGTTCCGTCTGAAACATTTCTTCTTCCTGCTCATAAAATTTCCAGGTTGAAGCAAGCCCATATCTGCTCTTGAGAGTTTCTAATGAGACAGATTCCTCAATTTCTGACGCAAAGGCGTACATATCCCTCAATCCTCTGAAAAGGACATAATTCGCCGGACAATCTTCTTTTACAAACTCCTGGTCATAGAATAACAGCTCTCCCTGATCGCAGAAACAATTTACCGGAATCATTTCGATATAAGCTTTTTTCAAAATCACTCCCCATTCCGCTTCGGGTGCCCAATGCCTCATACAGTTTTTTTCGCCAAATATATGCTCTGAGGACTTTAATATATATTCATATAGCTTGTCGATCAATCGGATTAACACATCTGCGTCTTTCTTTATCTCATCACGTATGTATTGCGAAAGCGACGGCTTGTAAATACGCGTCATTATGGCCGCACCATTTTTTTCCTCCATTTCCAGAACAGGGATCCCTCTGTCAGAAAGCTCTTTGGTATGATTTAAAAGTCTTTCTATTCCTGCTTTTCCCTCTGGATACAATGGTATCTTTTTCACAATATCATTATCGTAAAGATTGGTCGCAAATGATTTATCTCTGCCACGTTCTGCTGAAATCGCTGAATAAACCACATTGCTGCAAGGTGTGTTTCCAGCCTCTATTAAAAAGGAATTGGAAAAGAATGGCATTTCATCATTTTTCAGTAAATGATCCACCAATATCGGCTCATCCAAAATACGTTCCGCCTTATAATCCACATAGATGTCGAGCTTCTCGCGCATATCGACTCCCGGCCTATAATTCTCCGTATAAATCAGCCGTGTACGCCAATGATCCGGCATGGGATAGTATATTTTTGAATAACAGAATCCGGAACTGTTTATAAATTCCAGTAAATCGGTTCTGCTAAAACGATAAAGCCCGGATTCATTATCCGTCATCCCATCAAACCGTAATTTCGTATTCGGATCTGGTTCCCCGCAAAAATATTTTGCGCCAAACCGATTAGGCAGTGCCATCAGAAGCTTACCTTCCGCATGCAAAATGGATCTTATCACCTGAATGATTTCAAAATAAGTCTCTTTATCGGGAATCACATCAATATTTTCATCTACAACAAATATAACATAATCAAATCTGGAACGGCATTCTCGCCCATACTCAAAAATACTTTTATTTACAACCTCCAGATTATCAAGTTTTTCTAACCTGATTTTCGTCATACGGGCGCGGTAAGAATCATTTTCAACTACGGTAATCCTTTTGCACCTTGAGCTTAACATTTCAGTAAATGCACCAAACAAACTGCCTATTTGCAGAATTGTGCTGTCTGCCTGAAAAGGATACCATCCCAACAATCCATTCGGAAGCTCGCTCAGATAAGATGCTGCTTCGAGTCGCTCATCCTTCGACAGAATGTTGTCAAAATCATTCTGCCGATATTCTGATATGTAGGTTCCTATCACTCTATCTATTTTACTGGACAGGTTCATAAGATTCACCTCTTCCGTCGTCTGATCCTATACTTTAATCTCCAACCTTTTCATCTTTACATATCCTTTTTTTAAGGTCGTTTTATTTTTCATAATATATACGGTATTTAATAACTCGGCAATATATCCGAGATATCGGTTATTGCATTGTATGCCCTGCTCAAGATAATATCTGTCAACCTCTTCAAGAATGGAAAATACCCAGGAACAATAATCTTCAAATATATCCCGGCGCATAATAAACATATTGTAGGCAATCAGAAAAAAAGATTCCGGAAGCGCCTGCCACGACTCCAGATATTCCGGGGAAAGCTTCTTGATGGCTTCCTCCGTAAGTTCCCACATTTCAGGTGTAAGGAAGTAATTCCTCTCTACGAACTCTTCCCGTAGACCACCGTCCGTTATTTGAGGAAGGGTGTATATCGCATCATAATTTTCTTCCATAGCCCATAGCATCATCTCTCTATGAATATGAAATCTACGCCTGTAGTGACATAACCCGATATAATCACTCTCTTTGTCATTTTTCCACGCCCAATATACTGCCGACATTTCACAATAGTCTCTGTTTCTTTTTGAAATATTGTCCCCTGTGTTATCCTTTAATTCAGAAATCTCCGCGTCAGTCAGATCCGCGCCAACCTGAATGACTTCACAAAAGGGAGAATTCAAATCTTCAGTCAGTTCCTCATCAAAATGAGATTTTGCCAGATAAATTTTACATTGATACCGGCTTGCGGACTTTTTACAGGACTCATCTATATAAAAATAGGAACCTAACTGCTTCTCACAGAGTTCGTCAATGCACTCTTTTCCATCAAATATACGCTGATCCGGAAGTACACCCTGATCAATCCGGAGTATATAAAGATAGTCATTTCTATATTTATTATCATATAGAAGATGTAAAAAATGAATTTGGAAAAGTTATTGAAACAAGAATTGTAGAGAATAAAA
>VSNK01000068.1 GCA_009774255.1 Faecalicatena sp. | reverse complement strand
TGCCTCCTTCCTCCGCCTTGCGCTGACAAAAATAGTAAGCACTAAGTATATGGGGATCAAGGAAACGCTGTACTAGCACGGTTTTTGTGAATGAATAAGTGAGTTGGATGCTCCTTAGAGCATTCAACCGCACAACAGGAATTTTTTTCATTCTACCATGATGCTGCAGGGATTTCCAGTATCATTTGGAACTTGACTTGAAAAAAAAGTGTTTTTTTCTTATAATACAGATAGATCAATTGGAAATCGGAGGAATATTTTGAATAAACAAACCTATGATTTGCTTGAAAACTTTATGCTTTGCTGTATGAAAGACACGGCCCATGATAAAGAGCATATATATCGTGTGCTGTACCATGCATTAGAAATCGCGAAGACAGAAAGCAATGTGAATTATGATATTTTGATTGCCGCATGCCTGTTACATGATATCGGAAGAAAAGAACAATTTGAAAATCCTGCCCTGTGCCATGCCAGGACAGGAAGCGAAAAAGCGTATCAATTTCTTTTGGCGCATGGCTTTGACGTTTCCTTTGCAGAGCAGGTAAAGCAGTGCATTAAGACACATAGATATAGACAGGATAATCCGCCGGGGAGTTTGGAGGCAAAGATTTTATTTGATGCAGATAAACTCGACGTAGCGGGCGCCGTAGGAATTGCAAGGACATTGCTTTATAAGGGGATTGTTGCGGAACCGTTATATTCCTTGCTGCCGGACGGTTCCGTTTCGACCGGGGAACATGATATTGCGTCCTCTTTTTTTCAAGAATATAAGTATAAATTAGAAAATTTGTATTCCGGGTTTTATACGGAAAAAGCGGCGGCAATCGCCAAAGAGCGGCAATCAATTGCAGCTGCATTTTATAACAGTCTTTATCAGGAGGTGAATTCGGCGTATCAGAATGGAAGGAGGGAATTGAACATTTGTTGAATATGTAATGTGAAGCTCCTGAAAAGGATTTTTTTCAGGGACTTTGCCGGCTGGTCCTGCCTTTTAGAAAATTCGTGCTTTGATCCACATGAGGCAGGAGCTTTTCTGACATGGCGATGGAAAATCCTATCCACAGCTCACGGCCTGTTTGGCCGTGAGCTGTACTAGTATAACCCAATTTAAATAACCTTACGTTTCACTGGTCTGCTTTCCCGATAGCACATGTGTAAAAGCCTCAGCGTAGCCCGCTACGCCTGCGTTTTTACACATGCACTCTCGAAAAAGCATCCTCAGTGAAACAGAAAGGTATTTAAATCGGGTTATACTAGATACTCACCGGTTAATGCTGTACATCTCCCATTTTTTCACGCATCATCTGTTCGAACTTAGGCCCCAGATGCTCTGCCAGCAGCGGGATCAGCTCCGCATCATGATTGCGCCGCACCCGCGTATCCCCGCAGAATACCATGGTCTGCTCGTCTCCCGGAGAGCTTGCCGACCAGTCCGGAATTCCCGGGTGATTCGGATTTCCGGATCTGGCAAATGCAATGACGCTGTCAAAAATCTGCGCTTCCAGTTTTTCTGACACGCCCTCCTCCTGGGTCGAAGGAACCATTTCGGTATTGTGGAACACATACGGAACATCCGCGCAGTGCCACGGCACGTTCCCGCCATTGATAGGCAAATCCTGATTAAATAAATAGGAATAGGTACACCTGTTTCCGGCGCTGCGCTGCCGAATGAACTGCTGCGTGGGCAGACGGAACAAAAAGTCCAGTGTCAATAGTTCCACCGGATTTCTCTCCGGATATGCTTTGGCAAATAAGGGGAGAAGCTCAGCCGCGGCCTCTTCTCCCGCCGTCTGTTTTACAATTTCAGCACCCTCTTCAAATGTCAGCTTATGCTTATCGTACGCGGACGGCATAAATCCTGAAAATTCTCCGTACACGGTTCCTACCAGTAATGGAAGCTGCGCCGTTTCTTCACGGAATCCGTTTTCTTCGGGAACGCCTCTGTAAAATGCATTGGGGTGGGGAGTACAGCCCACATATTTTCCTGCTGCCGCAAATTCCGGCTTCACGCGCCGGTATGCCTCCGCCAGCCTGTCATAGGGTACGGTTTCCAATTCCTTGATATCACCGTCAATCCCAAGCTCCGCCATCAACGCAATGGCCAGCTCTTCCCCATCGCCTTTGCTGTCCGCCAAAAGCGGCCCGATCACGCCGCTCATGTTGATTCCTTTTGCGAACAATCCGTCTGCCGCAGGAGTCTGCAGAAGCGCGGTGATCTTCGCCCCGCCCCCGGACTGGCCGAAAAGTGTTACATTCTCCGGGTCGCCGCCGAAATTTTCAATATTATCCCGGATCCATTTCAACGCCGCAATGATATCGTCGGTTCCTGCATTTCCGGAATTCGCGTATTCTTCCCCGTACGCGGACAGATCAAAATATCCCAGTATGTTCAGGCGGTGGTTGATGGACACCACTACTGCCTGCCCGAGGCGGCACATATTTTCTCCCTCATACGCGATATGCTCGATTGCCGAGCCTGACTCGAACCCGCCGCCATGCAGCCACACCAGAACCGGGCGCTTTTCTCCGTCACAGGCCGGGGTCCAGACATTCAGATTCTGGCAGTCCTCATTCATGACCCAGTACCGGTGCGGCACGTTCAGCTCGCCGTTTGGTTTCGGCAGCTCCAAAAGCGGGCAGACATAGCCGTAATTGAGCGCCTCCAGGACGCCCTCCCAGGGTTCCACCGGTTCCGGCGCGTGAAAACGCTTCGCCTTCGCATAAGGGATCCCCTTGAAAATGGTGATCCCGTCATAGATGTATCCCCTGATCTTTCCCTGTTTTGTGTCCGTAACTGCCGTGTCCGGAGCACAAGCAAAATAATGCGCCATGCTTTTTCCCTCCTTATTTTTTGAGCATTCTCACGGCCGATGAAATCTGCCGCAATATACAGCTATAAGCCGGCCTGTAAACACCGTACGGCCGGATGCTCTAAAGAGCCTCCGGCCTGCTCATCCATTCGCAAAAAAACCGTACAGTTGATCATAATGCTGCCCCCCAGATTCCGCAGAACGGATCCACCGGGTTGACGCCCTTGAACTCGGACCTTCCCATGATCTTCTCGATCACCTGATCCACCACCTCTTCATTGGGCGTATATGCGTTGATAAATGTCCGGATCATCGGCGCGTCCACCAGATGATACGGATTTGCAATGGAAATGAACATTGCCGGCACATCGTTTAAGAACCAGGGCGCGTCCGCAGCCATCAGATGTACCCAGTCAATCCTTCTCACGGACTGGTTGCTGGCCGTATCCATGCAGGCCACATAGACCGCCAGGTCAAACTTGCTCTTGATATCCTGCACGCCGCCCTCGAACATCTCATAGAAATCCGGTTTCGAATAGTCGAACAGTGTGACCTCAAAGCCCTGTTTTTCCAGTTTTTCCTTTACCAGGCCGATCGCGCCGTCCCCGTCCTTGAATCCGCCGCCAATGCGGTCTTCCAGAAGATACAGCCGGATCCTCTTATACTTCTCCGGGGAGATGGGGAGCAGCTTCTGGGTATCCTTCACCAGCGTCACGCTTTTATCCGCGCACTGTCTCGTCCACTCTTTATGCTCCGCACACCCCACCACCGACAGGGCTTCTTCCCCCGGAACAATGGTGCCTTCCGCTTTTTGCGCGGGCAGCCCCATGGCAGCTTTCATGGCGAGGATCCTGGTCACGGCCTCGTCCACCCGTTCCGTACCCAGGCGTCCGTCCGTGATCGCGTCCCGCACAAACTGATAATCCTCATGGATGTCCTTGTTGAACAGGATCATGTCACACCCCGCCGCCAATGCGGCCGGAATCGCTTCGGAACGCTTCATGGGCGTATTAAATCCGATCATCGGCGTGGCATCTGTCACGATCATCCCGTTGTAGCCCAGCTTCCCGCGCAGAAGCCCCTGCAGGATCTCTTTGGACAATGTGGCCGGAAGGATCTCCTCGTCCTTCAGCTCCGGGTTAAAATATTTGCTGTAGGCCGGCTGCAGAATATGTCCCACCATGATGGACAGCGTCCCTGCATCCACCACTTCCTGCCAGATCGTTCCGTATGTCTTATCATACTCTTCCACCGAGAGGCTGTTCACGGAAGCCACCAGATGCTGGTCCCGCTCATCCACGCCGTCTCCCGGGAAATGCTTCACCGCGGCCGCAACGCCCTGGTCCCTCAGCCCTTTTAGCTGCTCCTTCACAAATGCAATGACCCGCTCCTGCTTACTTCCAAAGGTCCGCACATTGGTGATGGGATTCCGGAAATTCATATCCAGGTCGCAGATCGGAGAAAATGCCCAGTTGCACCCTACTGCCATCGCTTCTTTTCCCGCAATAGCCCCCAGACGATACGCCTGGATCGGGTCATCGGCGGCCGCAACCCCCATAGGCCTTGCAAAATATGTACCGTCCGAACAGATCCCATTGCCCCCGGACTCCAGATTCGCGCCGAACAGCATAGGCACCTTGGAATTCTCCTGAAGGAAACGATGGGTCTTCTGCACCTCCGACGCAGGCATGGGGCGGTACAGCATCGCGCCCGGTTTGAATTCTTCCAGAAAGCTTTTTAGAAAGTCTTCCTCCGTATTGCCGCCGATGGGACAGAACATCTGCCCAATCTTCTCTTCCGTACTCATTCCCGCCAGAGTCTCTTTCACCCAATTTTCCTTCTCGTCATCCAGAAAAAACGGATTCGCTTTCAAGTCTATCATTTCGTCTTCCTCCTGTTCATCTTCCTTCTGATTTTCTAATCTTGATACAAGCATACGCTTCCGGGTGGCGGATTACAATGTAAAATTTTATTCTGTTTCCGACATTTTTTCGTATTCTGCAGCGTACTGGTTGTTTGCAGGCTTTTGTACCAAGCATGGCAAATCACAATATACCTGTATACTTTTTACCGAATCCGGAATTGATTTTTTACTGAATCAGGAGTATAATAATCCAAAGTCAGTAAAGTGGAGGCGATTTTATGTTTATTGGAAGAAAAGCAGAGCTTAAGCTTCTCCAGGATTTGTATACCTCTGATCAATTTGAATTTCTGATCCTATACGGACGCCGCCGTGTAGGAAAAACATTTTTATTGCAGGAATTTTGGAAATCCCACCCAGGAATTTTTTTTTCTGCCCAGGAAAAAAATGACGCGTTAAATCTGGCGGATTTTTCAAAAGCGGCGCAATCTTTTTTTGAACAGAAGCATTTCGGTAATTTTTCCGGATGGGAAGCGGCCATGGAATATGTGGGCGACAAGGCGTCGGAGGATAAAATCATACTTATTATAGATGAATTTCCTTTTATAGCCAAAGAAAATCCAACAATAAAGAGCATCCTGCAGCATACGATTGACCATCACTGGAAAGACAAAAAGATTTTTCTGATATTGTGCGGTTCCAGTGTCAGCTTTATGGAGAATGAAGTGATGGGCTATCAGAGTCCGCTATATGGGAGGGCAACGGCGCAGTTGGAGGTATGGCCTTTTGATTATCTGGACGGCTCCGCTTTTTTTCCAGGCTATTCAAATGAAGAAAAGCTTCTTGCATATGGGATCTTAGGGGGAATCCCCTGTTATCTGCAGACGTTCAGTGACCGGCGGACCATTGCGGAAAATGTGGAAACACAGATTTTGCGGACCGGCGCCTTTTTGAAAGAAGAACCGCAGCTTCTGCTGAGAATGGAGCTGCGCGAACCGGCGGTCTACAACAGTATTTTTGAAGCTATTGCATGCGGAGCGGCCCGCTTAAATGAAATTTCGCAAAAGATACATGAAGAAAGTTATAAATGCTCGAAGTATGTAAATACATTACGCTCGATCAAACTGATTGAAAAGGTGACACCATGCGGAGAAACCGAATCGTCGAAGAGGAGCCTTTACAGAATTGCGGATCCTTTTTATGATTTCTGGTACCATTTTATCTTTGCGAATAAAAGCTACTATGAAATGCTGGGAGAGGAAGCAGCCGCGGAGGAAATTACGGAATCGGAAAATTTATCAGATTATATGGGGCATATATTTGAAGAGATATGCTGCCAGTACATGGTCAGAATGGCAAAAAAACGGCAGCTTCCCTTCATACCTTATAAAATGGGGAAATGGTGGGGGAACAATCCTGCCAGAAGGATGCAGGATGATATGGATATTCTTGCCCTTGACCGGTCGGGGAAGTCGGCAATCTTCTGTGAATGTAAATTCAGAAATACTGTGTTTGATAAAAAGGAATATGAAGATCTGATGAGCGCTGCGGCGATTTTTACGCAGCCTGTCAACCGCTACTACTATATTTTCAGCAAGGGCGGGTTCAGCGATTGGGTGCGGGAAGCGGCGCAGGGGCAAAGGGATATACGCCTGATGGGGATTGATGACCTATTTTTATAAATTTTCATGGTGCGGCGGAAACATCATCATCGACGAACCCCATCGACGATGCTGTCGCTTCCTTCTGACTGTTTTTATCTGACAGCAAGCCGCCATAAAAGGCGGCTCATTTCTATGCAGGAAATAAACGAATTAATGGTAACTCACTGTCGGCAGTTTATGCCCCACATGACCTATATATATAATTTTTTTCTTTGGATCCATTCAGATAGTTATCCGGAACGCCCTTGTATTTTTCAATCCCATAATAGCAGACTGCTATAAACCGAAGAACAAATTCCTGATCCTTCATCCGGTCATCCCGGATACTGTATGTGGTCGCCATTTGAAATTCAGGGAGCTTTGCCAATCTCTGGTATATGTTTGTTGCCGCCCCCTGATATAACGCATGCCGGATCTCCTGCGGCTTTAGCTCCAAACCACCGGTATTGATCCTTTTAAAAATATTGTATTTTACGTTTGAAGGTGTTCCGCCTTTTACAATATACGCAATAATGTTCGTTTCTTCGATCCGCCTTGTAAATGTTCTCGGAAGCTCTGCAAATTTCATTCCGTTTAGATCATGAAAAATTCCAGTCCGGTGAGTTCTAAAGTTCCATCGACTACAAATTCCTTCAGTGCAATTCTACGTTTCCATAGTATGGTTCTGCCGAAGGAAACGGATACGATTGGCCGGAATTGGTGTCATCCGATATACAAAAAGTCATTTTCAGAAATATCTATATTCGGAAGTATGATACATGGACGGAAAAAACCTGTCAGCATCGGTGACGAGATCAGATTGTTCACGCAAAGCTCTATCGGCTTCTTCACTCCTGAGTGTTCTGCAATTACAGAAAACCGGTCTAAAATTTCAATATCGGAAACAGGAATGGAACCGGCATTTACATACCGTATAAAGCTCTGGTAAATCGTTACCTTTCTTATCAGCATCCCGAATGCGGTTACAAGCCAGATATGGCTGATCAGCAGTGCTGTCCTGTTCCGCGGCGGGAATGCGGATGACAGCTCTTCCTTCGAATGATCCGCTTTTTCAAAGCCGAGTTCCCTCTCATCTGGAGGAGCGCCGCCTTGAATATCAGACACTGACTGCTTTTGCTGCAATACAGGAGAGGCCGGAGTTATCATATTTCCGATCGTCTGATAGACTTTTCCCATCAGATTTATTTCTGGTCCAAACGGGATCAGCAGCCGCAAGACCACAATGAGCCAGATATAATATTGCCATTGTCTGCTGACTTTATCTTTCAAAAGCAGTTTCCCTAAAAAAAGGATCAGAATGAGCAGAGCTCCGGAAACAGACATGGACAAAAATACTTTAAAAGCCAGCTCCATTATTTCTCCCGCCCCTTCTCCAGCAGCTTTTTTAACTCTTCATATTCATTGTCTGACAGCAAATCCCCTGAAATCAAATTAGAAACAAGCCCGTTAACATTCCCCTCATAAATTTTATCAAGAAAATTTACGGTCTGCGCTGTCTGATATTCCGTCTCTGATACAAGAGGGGTGTACTCATTCCGACGCCCGATTTTCTTTGCATTCAGAAAACCTTTATTGACAAGCCGGTTCAAAAGCGTAATCAGTGTATTTTTTTGCCAGGCTTTCCCTTTTGCTGCCAATTGATCTGTGATATAGGAAAAAAATGTGGGCTGCTCCTTATTTGCCCAGACTACTTTCATAATTTCTAATTCTGCATCCGACATTTGATGTATCATATTGTTTTCCTTTCCAATGTATGACGTTTTGTTATGTTTTAAGAGTAACACAACGTCATACTTTTGTCAAGAAATTTTCCCAAAAAATTGATTCCACTATCAAAGTTTACAAGGATGAATTGTAAGTTCGTTAAAAATATGCTAAAATAAATCCGTATATCAAAAGAGGTGAATTGACTGTGGAGGATAAAACTTTGATGAATACTCAGACAGATCTGAAAGAATATTATCACTCCCTTGAGCACAGCTATCAGTTATTGCAAAGAGAGGCGGATGAGCTCCGGGCACATGAATCCCAACTAATGGATGAACTGGAAGGCTTCCGCACACGTGAAGCTCAGCTGAAGGATGAATTGGAAGGCTTCCGCGCACGTGAAGCCCAACTGAAAGACGAAGTCGCAAGATCTCAGAACCGTGCCGAGATGATCGAGGGCTACAATGAGCTTATGGTCGAAATGCTCAATAGACGTAGGGAATGGCTCCTGGTCATCGACCCGAATACGAAGGAAATTATCTACTGCAACAAAAAAAAGCAGGAGGGAACGGTGGATCCGGCCTTCTGCGTTGCCTGTAAAAAGCGCCTCCCGTTTTACAGCGAGATTCTGAAATGGAACAGCGATGAGCAATACAAGGTATGGGAAATGGCGGGTGAAGCCGACACCCATTACCGCATTACTTCGTTTCCGATCGAATGGAGGGAGCACGACTCCTACGTACACATTATTGTTGACATTACGGATGAAAAGCGCGCTGCCCATACCCTTGCCAGCAAGGCATACCACGATCCGGGTACCGGGATCAAAAACCGTCTATTTTTCAAGGAATATATGGAAATGATCCTCCGAGAGGGACAGAATGCCACGCTCTGCTATCTCGACCTGGATGGCCTCAAATACGTAAATGATAAGTATGGACATCTGGAGGGCGATTCCTATATCCAGAATTTTGTAGAGCTGATCAAGGCCAATTTCCGAAGTGAGGATACCTTTGCCCGGATCGGCGGGGACGAATTCTGCCTTGTACTCAACGGCAGTATCGGAGAGCTGATCAAGTGGAAGATGAAGGAGATCCTGCGTGATTTTCAGACCAGCGGATATGCCAAGTATCAGTGCAGCTTCAGCTATGGCATCGTGGATATCGACGGTAAGAAGAATCAACTCTCCTACGATGAGATCCTACAGAAAGCGGACGAGATCATGTATGAATGCAAACGGAAAAATAAGGAAAAATATCCGCAGCTTGTCAGATGACAAGCTGCTTTTCCTGCCGAGAATTTCGGATTTACAATGGCCTTTCCATCGATCAAACAATCTCCAATGCAATCCGGATCATATCCTGGAAGGTGGTCTGCCGTTCTTCCGCCGTACAGCGCTCCCCGGTCACCAGGTCGTCGCTGACTGTCAGCATGGTCAGGGCATTGACCCCGTGTTTAGCCGCAAGGGTATAGAGCTCGCATGTCTCCATATCGACGGCCGCCACGCCATAGGAAGCGACCAGGTCATTTTTTTCTTTTCCGCGGTCATCGTAGAACTTATCACTGGTAAAGACATTTCCCACAAAGGCATTCACCCCTTGCTTCTGCGCTTCCTCATAGGCCTTTTTCAAAAGCTCGAAGCTGGCAGTGGGCGCAAAAGAAATACTGCCGAACCGATCCCGGTTCATATTGGAATCGGTAGCCGCCCCCATGGCAATCACAACATCCTTCAGATGAACCGTGGATTTCAGTCCGCCGCAGGTGCCTACCCGGATCAGATTTTTAACCCCGTACACCTCCATCAGTTCATTTGCATAGATATGCATGGACGGCATCCCCATGCCGGTGCCCTGTACAGAAACCCTCTTTCCTTTATAGCTGCCGGTAAATCCATACATTCCTCTCACTTCATTGTAACATACCGGATTCTCCAGAAAATTCTCTGCAATGAATCTGGCCCGCATCGGGTCCCCTGGAAGCAGTATTTTTTCCGCGATCTCTCCTGGATTCGCATTGTTGTGCGGTGTTCCCATTCGTCCCTCTCCTTTCTTTTTTGACGCTCGTATCATACCTATTTTACACTGCCGGAATATGATCCGCAAGTCCTCCAACTAAATCAAATCCGCCGCGATCTTTTCGATCACTTTCTCAAATGCCCCTTCGAAAATCTTCATCGAACAGCTGAACATCAGGTTGCACGGATAATTAAAATTCTCCACATTGCTGCCCGTATGATCCCGGAATTCCTTGTCCGCGCCGAGATGAGGGATCTTTTTGATCATGGGCGAAGTGTCGTCCATATATCCGTACAGCTTCTTTCCCAGTTGGAATCCCATCCCACATTCAAAGCCAACGTCATTGTTCACCTCATACCCGCGGTAATTGTTCAGATCCGCGATGATCACGTCGCAGTTTCTGACATGCTGCTGAAAATTGTCAAACATGTTTTCCGCCCACACATACGGATTGTCTGTCTTCACCTGCTCTACCCCTGCTGCCAGATCCACCGGTGAAAATGCCTGCATCCCGTATTTGCCACAGATTTCTTTCATCTTTCCGAAAATCTCCTGTGCATTCTCCTGATAACGTCCTGTTCCCGCCAGATATACCAGCGGCTTTTCTCCCGGCTTCTCCGTACGGGATGCGGAATAATCCACATAGTACCCTCTCCTTGCCTTGAACTTGCATTCTTCTTCCTTGTCAAGGATCATCGTCTGCAGGCAGTCTTCAAAATTGCCCTCCACGACCTTCGTGGAACCGATGATCGTGGGGGCAAAGGGGAGCTGTAAATAAAACGGGTGATTGCCGAATTCGTCCGTCACCTTTCCGTTCAGCAGCCTCGCATTGAGATTTTTTGCCGCAAAACTCCGCTTATCCCTCGTGTATCCATAGCATTTCGCGCCCTTCGCATAGGCCATTCCCAGCTCGTAGACGGTTCCGCTGTCGGGCTCCGCTCCCCGGTATGCCTCCAGATCTGCTGCGATTGCCGTGGTATCCAGCATCACCTTTTCCAGGTTGGCAAAAATACTGTCCGCCCGCTTCTGCAGATCCGGATTTTCCAAATCCAGAGGGTCATTGTTGGGAAGGGTTACAGAAAATCCAAGCGCCTCGGCCCGGGCTTTCATCGCCCCCAGCGCGTCATAGCCATACGTGTAAAAGCATTCCGGCCCGGCAATATACAGTGCTTCGCCGCTGACCAGAGAATGTTGATATCTGTACATACATTTTTCCTCCTAAAATAGGAACTGTGAATCAATAACTTGCAAGAATCCACTTTGCATCCTCACTTCAGTACCAGCTCCAGCAATAGTTTCAGAAACCTTCCGCAGTCCGCCTTACACCCTACCTGAATCAGCGGGAGCTGTTCCCATACGAAATGGTGCCGACGGTCAATGACGGTCATCCCCAGGGTCAGCCCGTCCTTCGTCTCTACTCCCACATGGGCCTCAAAAGTCTCTACCAGGGTCGGGTCAATGGCATAGGCCACGGCCATACAGTCAATGACCGTACAGTACGCGTCAAATCCCCTTTTCTTCACAAAGCGGATCGCGTTTGCCAGAAAATCAGCTTCTTTTCTGCCGCTCTCTTCCAGCCTTTTTACATCCTCCTCGCTGAAATTCACGTCAAAGTAGGTCGCCACATCCAGCCCCAGCGCCACCAGCCTCACACCGGATTCGTATACCACCTTTGCCGCCTCCGGATCTACATAGACATTCCATTCGCTCTGGGGCGTATCCCCGGTAGCATTGAGGAAGGCATACTGATTCAGCCCGAAAGCACCGGAAATGGCAATAATCTCAGGGATCATTTCCTTGATCTCCGGTGCCTTGATCATGGCCATGGCAATGTTGCTCATGGGGCCGGTCGCGATCAGCGTCACCTCCCCCGGATTTGCCTTCACCAGGTCAATGATCAGATCCACCGCATCCCTGTCTGCCAGCGGCATCGTGGGTTCCGGCAGATATGCTTCTGCCTGTCCGTCCTTTCCATGGGTAAACGGATCTGGCGGAGACTTACGGATGATGGGGCCGGCCATGCCGCAGGCGGCCGGGATATCTGTCCTCCCCAGCAATTCCAGTATTTTTCTTGCATTTTTACTTGTCACATCCACCGGGTAGTTTCCATTCACCGTCGTGACAGCCAGCACATCCAGAGCCTCCGACTTGACTGCCATCACGATCGCCATGGAATCATCCATCCCCGGATCACAATCTAATATTATTTTCTTCATGTTCCTTCTCCTGTCTTGTAACCACTTGTAATACGGACGATTACTTATTTATCACCAAATACCTTCACAAAATATTCCCTGTTCCTGGGTCCGTCAAATTCCAGGAAATAGATTCCCTGGGAGCCGCCCAGCAAGAGCCTGCCTTCATGGACGATAAAGCTGTTCGAAATTCCGAGCAGCGCGGATTTTATATGTCCTGCGGCGTCCTGAGGGGTATCGTGCTGGTGCCGGAAATCTACCTTCGTTGGGATCAGCCTGCGGATCTCCTCGTCCAGATCCACAAACCCATCCGGATCCCAGGGAGAATACACCGTGATCCCTGCCGTGGAGTGGGGATTATAGACAATGCAGATCCCTTCCGCCACACCGCTCTCCTCCACCGCCTGCCTGACCTCTTTTGTAATGTCATATACATCGTTATATTTTGTCTTGATCTTATAATTTTTCAACATCCTGTTTCTCCTAACCCGGACAAGCCGGAACCAAAATTTTGCCAAAATGCGCAAGATTTCGTTGTTAAGCGCCTAACTTCACTGAAATGCCCCCTTGCCTTCGTTCGGCGGCATTTGCCACAAGGAGGGTTCCGCTTTGCGGGAGGATTCCTTATGACTGCTTCCTTCTCATAAACCTTCCGCCGGCAGCCTTATACGATGATCTCGCTCTCTGTCACTCCGGCTCCGTTTTTACTGAACGACCAATCTCCTCTGCAGCCCCTCCCGTACTCCTCCCCGGTCAGCTCCGCGATATACGCCGCGATCAGGCATACGGGCGCGAACTGGGTCAGCGGCATGGTGATGGGATATTCCGGCTTCGGCACTTTGATATAGACAGCCTCTTCCCCGCCGAAGTCCTCTGCATCCCCGTCCGTGATGACTGCCAGGGGACGATGCAGCACATTAGCGTATTTCACCATTTCCCTTGCACGGCTGTGCCCCGGGCTTGTGGTATTGGCCACCACCACGGTTCCCATTTCTCTTGTATTTTTTGCAAAGAAATTAAGGTGGAACCATTCCTCCGTATTGATATGCATGGCAAATTTTCCGGTCGCCTCCAGAATCTTCGCCTGCCCGAACCACGCCGCCGCATAATCAAAGCCAGAGCCCACGAAGTCATAGCACGGAAATCCCTGCCACTTTTCCGCCACGGCCTGACAGATGTTCTCCATTTCCGGGAGCAGGGCGCGAAGCAGCTCTCCCTGCCTCCGGATATCCCTGCGGTAATCCATAGCCTGGTCCATGGTGTACTGATGCCGCACTTCGCCAAACCGGATCGCCAGCAGCAGCAGGGACATCACGCTCACCAGGTAGCTCCTGGTTCCCGGCGCGCTTTCGAAAGGCGGGATATTCAGCTTCAGGATTCGATCCGAATACATCCCCAGCGGAGATTCTTCCTTTCCCGTGATTCCCAGCACGAAGCACCCATACTTCCCGGCTCTTTGCACCGCCTCGGACACCCTTGCCCCGGTGCCCGAATTGCTGACCGCGATCACCAGCGGATTCCGGCAGTCGATCCCCAGATGTTTCTCACAGTAAAACCGGCTCAGTTCGATGGCTGTGACCACCTCCGTGGGGATGCCGGTCAGCATCTCGAAGGCATGCTTCGTCGCCATCGCGGCTGCCAGGGAATCCCCGCAGCCTGTCAAAATGATCCTCTGGATATTGTAGATTTCCTGAAAGGAAAGAACCTTCCTTGCCTTTGGCTCCAGGTCATCATACTGCGCCTCGATCAATTCCGGCAGACTTTCCACCTGTCTGCTCATCGGATTATCATATCGGATCTGTTTTATTGATTCCTTTTCCCTCATTTTTTCACTTAACATGTTTGATACCCGACCTTTCCCATCGCTCTTGTGCGCGCCTCCTTCCGCATTTCCTCCGAGATCACTTCCGGCACGCCATACTGCGAAATACACATTGCCGCGGAGATGCTTCCCATCCTTCCGCAGATTTTGGGAGACCTGCCTTCCACCAGCCCGCACAGGACCGCCCCGGTGGAGCTGTTTCCGCCTCCTGTCTCATCCACCACCCGGACATTCGGCTGCGGGGGAACTTCCACGGCCTCTTCCGACGTGATCATCACCGCTCCCTTTGCCCCCTGGCGCAGGAAGATCAATTCCGGCCCCCAGGTGCCAAGCTCTGCGATGATTCGCTCCCGGTCCGAGGTAGCGAACAGGCTCTTTGCCTCTGTCATATTCAGCGAAAATGCAGCCAACTGCCCTGCAATGTTTCTGACGGTCTCCAGATTTTCCCTGCGCGCGGCGTCTGCGGAAAGTTCCCACATAACCTTACAGGAAGAATCCTTCTTTTTTTCCAGGAACGGAGTCCAGAAATCCAGATCCGTATTCCGAAAAATGTACATTCCCTCGGCAGTGTCCAGGTAGGGCCGCAGCTCTTCCCCGGTCGTCTCCAGGGCGTGGAAATGCGCCGGTCCCAGCGCAGGCGTCTCCACCCGTTCTCCATCCGGAAAATATTCCACGATCGTGCGGGGGCTTCTGGCGTCCCTGATACAAAAGCCCTCCATGGATATGTGGTTCCTCCGATACCATTCTCCGTGCAGACGTTCATAGTCCTCTCCGATCCCCGTGACGGCCATGACTTCATCGCACCACAGCCGGATCCCGCACAACGCATAGATCCCGGCGCCGCCCGGGGCGGCCCGGACGCTTCCGTCCGGAAAATGTATTTCATCCGTAACCACAGCTGATACTACGATATACTTCATAAAAGCCCTCCAAAAATGTCTTCCCTTCACGCTCTCTCCACGACAAATCCGTCTCCCAGCACCGCGCCGGAATCTACGACAAATCCGGCCTGGCCGCGGGAATATTCCGAATCCGAAGCACAGAGTACTTTCTCTTTGTCTATATACAGCTCCAGTGTTTCTCCTTTTACCTTGAAGGCCAGTTCATGAGTCTCGTCGATCTGATATCCGAACTGTTCTTTCGCCAGAAGGATCCTCTGTTCGTTTTTCTGTTTATAAATCCGGGCGCACCCTCCGGTCAGCACTGCCCCGTAATACTGCCTGTGCCCTTTCGCGCGGGCCACAAGCCCCGCGGCATCCTGCTGAGAAAAGGTGATGGCCGAGGACACGGTATAGTCGTCCCAGTCACTGCTGCCTGTCGTGGCCACTCCGTTCTCCCTCTCATGGCAGATGGAAAAGGTAACGGTGTAATCCGGGTTGAAATGATCCGCCGAAGAGACAAAGGTTTTCAGCCAGGATGTGGTGGTGGTCCAGGGGGTCAGAGAAGGCGTCATTTCCATGGAGCGCCCCATCGCAAATCTCACCGGCGCATTGGACCAGTCCAGCGTATTCAGGATGATACTGCCGTCCACTCTGAAATGGCTCTGCAGGTTGATTCCCAGTCGGTACACCGCATGTCCTCCGGTATCCGGCACCATCCACTTTATCAGATTATGCCCCTTTTTCAAATGCACCGGCTCCGCATACCGGATTGCCAGTTGATCCTCTCCATCAAAGTACTGGATAAAAAACCGGAAATCCGGGTTCACTTCATCAACCGCCGTAACACAGGCGGCAATCTCCTGCCCGCTGTAAAGGGTCGGGGAACAGAGTACGTCAAAATAACTTGTCCCTTCCTTCCCCTTGGGCTTGAGATCGATGAAAGTATCTACGCAGCAGCTTGCATGCACCCCCGCGCCCAGTCCTTCATAAGAAATCTTGCAGCCGTATTCCCCGGTCGTCTCGTAAGCATTTTCAATCCGGGTCAGCACCTGCTCTTTTGGGTTTCCGTCAAATGGAACCACGCCCTGTACGCTCCCCGGATATTCAAACGCATACCGCTCCTTCGGAAGCTTTGCCTCTTCTCCGTTCAGCATTGCGGCTGCCTTCACAATCTTGCGCGTCTCGATCACCGCGTCGGACACGGTCTCTCCTCCGTCGCTGCTGACTACATACAGGCGGTCCGCAACCGGCTTTCTCAGATCCGTCCCCTTCTCAAAGCCTTCCAGCCCGAGCCTGATCCCGTTTAAACAACCTACATTTCCGGAGTTGCAGTCCGTATCCCATCCTGCCGAGCTGGCGATCATACATGCCTTGTTGAAATCATCTCCTCCCAGAATCAGGGCCATCAAAAGGGTCAGGTGGTTGGTGACCATGGGACAGTTTCCGGGATATTTGTCATACCCGTGCTCCCGCGCGATCCATTCCCGTACCTCATGCCAGTCTCCCGCGGCCCGGCAGCGTCCGCGCAGCTCCGTTACCAGCCCTTTAAAAAAGGGATTGTCTATATATTCCAGCCCTTTGTCCAGAAGCACGTCGATGTCTCTTTCTTCGAACGCCATGGCTTCCATCACGGCCAGATACACCGCCGCATCGACGGCCAGCCCGTCATGGCTGACGCTGGCCGCCTTCCTTGCCATATCCGCAGCCCGCTTTGGATTTGCCGGATTGACGAGGGCCCAGGTATCAATGAAAATTTCCGAGCCGATCTGCTCCGACATGCTTTTTCCGTTGAGCTTCTCACTCCCGCTCTGGGGAGCCTTGATTCCGTTTTTCAGGCGGATATACGCGGTGTGCTCCGTGCTCCTGCACAGTCCGCCCCACCACAGGATGGTCTCATTTTCCACAATATAGTTGAGCCAGGCATTTCCGATGTCCTCTGCCGTCAGCCCGGCGCTGTAGCCGTTGTCCTCCAGAGCCCGGAAGAACGCGAAGGTCCCCGAGATGTCGTCGTCCGGCACGATCAAGGGGGCCCCTGTGAAATGTCCCTTATAATAGTACACTTCCCCGAAATGCTCCCGGATCTTTTCAAAGCTCCATCCTTCCACCGGCCTGCCCAGGTAAACCCCGATGATCTTCCCCAGCACTCCGGCATAAATCTGATTCTGATACTTTTTAATACTCATAAAACTCTCCTTTATCCCTAATTTTCACCGCGGATCTCCTTACAGTCTACAGCCTGTCAGCCCTTCACGGCTCCGCTGACCATACCGTCCACAAAGTACCTCTGGGTACACAGGAAGAATACGATGATCGGCCCGATCAATGTGGAGGCCGCCGCCATCATGACACCCATATCGGAACCATAGGAGCCGTTCATGGCCAGGAATCCAAGCGTTGCCGTAAAGTTCTTGGCTCCCTGCAGAAATGTGGAGGAGATCAGGTATTCATTCCAGGACTGCAGCCCGATCAGGATCGCCACCGTGATCAGCCCCGGGGAAACCACCGGACGCATGATATGCCAGATCACCTGCCAGGTTCCCGCCCCGTCGATCCGCGCGGACTCCTCCAGCTCTTTCGGTACGTTCAGGAAAAATGTCCGCATCAGAAATACGGAAAGGGGCATATACAGCGCAGCCAGAATAAAACTGGTGGCGAGAATATTTCCGATCAGATTTAATTTCGCATAGGCATAATACAGCGGGAATAAAAACAGCTGGATCGGCACGGTCATTGCCATCATAAAGTACATCAGGATCACGCCGCTTCCCTTGATCCGCTTCCCGGACAATACATATCCGGCCAGGCTTGCCGTGATCAGCACGATCACCACCGTACATCCGGTCAGCTTCACACTGTTGAGAAAGCCCACGGAGAAGTTGCCTGTCTTCCACGCCTGGATATAATTCTCCAGGTGCAGGACAAAAGGCCACGAAAGCGGATTGCTGACAATCTCCGTGTTGGTCTTAAAGCTGTTGATCAACACCAGCGCGATGGGCGCCAGGCAGATGATCACAAGAATGATCAGGACCAGATGGATTGAAAAGTTGATACCAAACCTTTTTTTCTTTGAAGTCACTCCCATTTTCCTTCCTCCTACTGCATCTCTTCATTTTTGCTGAGTTTCGTGTAAACGGTTGAGGCGATCAGTCCAAAGAAACTGATGAACAGCCCCACTGCCGCCGCTTTTCCGACCTTCATGGAATCAAAGGCAAAGGAATAAGCATAGGTTCCAAGCACCTCCGTCGCATGGGCCGGTCCGCCGCCTGTCATCAGTTTGATATAATCGAAGGCCAGGAAGGACCCGATTGTGATCATGACGAACATCAGACTGACCGTAGACATAATATTCGGCAGGTATATGTAGCGGAACAGCTGCCATCCGTTGCAGCCGTCCAGCCTGGCCGCTTCCACCTGGTCCGTGGGCACCTGGCGCAGCGCCGCCAGATAGATGACGGTCAGGTAGCTCCAATAATGCCAGATATCCACTGCCGCGCAGCCGTAGATCGCCGTTTTCATATCCGCAAGCGGGGAACTGATATCAAATCCCATATTCCTAAACACGGAGATCACGCCGGATACCGGGCTGAACACTACGTTCAGCCACAGCATGGCATTGACGGAAGGTGCCAGCACGTAAGGGATCAGGAATGCCACCTGATAGATACTCCTGGTCCGTTTTCTGGAAAGCAGCAGCATGGCCGCCAGCATACCGATGCAGACCGGGATCGTCAGAAACATCACTGTCCAGATTACATTGTTCCGGATAGCCTGGAAAAAGATCTTGTCCTTAAAGAGTTCGATAAAATTTTTCAATCCGATAAAATTAATATTTGGCGACAGTCCGTTCCAGTCCGTAAAGGAATACGCAAATGTCATAACACCAGGGATTAGTATAATGCTCACGCTGATCAGCAGCGCAGGGGCGATCAGGAAATAATTCCAATTTATTTTTCTTTTTTTCATCTTTTTCTCCTATTCTTCTGCAGGCATCGCCGTCCTGTCAAAAAGAAACCTGAGTGAAAAAGCGAATCAGAATCCGTTGTCCGATCGATTCCGACCCGCTTCCTTACTGTCATTACTAAAATTGTCTTTTTTATATTCACGGCCGATAAAATCTGCCGTGCGTCCCGTCAATCCATATTCGGCTTCGGAATCGGAGGCACCATGCCATTTTCAAACTCAGCCCTGAATTCGTCCTCCAGGGACTGTACATATTCATCTACCGTCGATGTTTCATACCATACTTCGTCGATATTGACAATCCGTGTCTGTGTCGCGGGCGGGAAGAAGGTATTGTCATAATATCCGAAGTTTCCCTGATTCACCGCATCGGAAATATCGCTGACTACCTTTACAAATTCGGCCGACAGATAGCTCATACCGCCGGAATCCACGGCTGACAGATCCTTGAGAGGGGTTCCCCAGTATCCCGGCCACGCCGCGGTCATTTCCTGCATGAATTCTGCGTTCATCATCATGTCAATAATCTTTGCCGCTTCATCCTTATGAGAATCTTCTGCGTTCGCATTGATGGACAATGTGCAGCACGCACCCAATGTATAGGTGGTATCCGGTACCTGTTCCGTAGCCGGGAAGGGAATAAACACAATATTTTCTTCCTTATCTCCGGTAAAGAAGGACGCTGCCCACTGGAACGCCATGGACGGGCCCACGAAGAACGGGGATTTTTCATCTGCCAGAAGCTGCAGGGATTCACTGAAGGTCAGGTTCACATAATCCTCGCCTGCAAGATATCCCTTATCCCACCATTCCTTGGACTTCTCAAAGGCAGCTTTCACATCATCGTTGACCCAGCTTTCTTCCCCTGTCAGAACATTGTACATGGTCTTAGGAGACGCGATGTGGGTCAGGAACAGGGACGCATAGTTTTCATTCACTGGCTGCCAACCCTTATTTCCCGTCACTGACGCGTACATCCCCTTTTCCAGCGCTTCATCCATAATCGCTTCCATCTCTTCAATAGTCTCAGGAACCTCCCAGCCGTTGTCCTCCAGAACCTTTTTGTTGTAGAATACACCCATGGCACTGACGCCGTTTACCAGGCTGTAGAGACTTCCGTGTACGGTTCCGGATTCGTAGTAGGGTTCCAGGATCTTATCCTTCCATCCGTATTCCTCCGCATATTCGTCCATATTCTCCAGCTTCTGCGCATCCACCAGCGGCATGACAAAGGACGGACCAGAGCCATAGATGATATCCGGCCCCTGGTTCGCTGCCAGCGCGGTCTTGATATCCGCGTCTACGGAAGGACGGAATTCTACGACAAGCTGGTAATCCTCCTGGGAAGCATTGTACTTGTCCACCAGGATTTTTTTGAAGGCTTCCTGGGCGTAGGGCTCCGCTCCCCAGAACCAGAGGGAAATCTGCTCTCTGCCCTCCATGTCTTCATCCTTCATGACCACCACATCCTCTGCATCCTCCGCGCCGCCGGTGTCTTCCGTATTCTCCGTTCCTTCCGTGCTCTCTGCGCCTCCATCCTCCGGCTCCTTGGTCGTTGAGATTGCACATCCGGGCAATGCCCCTGCCAATACAGCAACACTCAGTAAGACTGCTAACCATTTCTTCTTCATACTTTTTCTCCTTTTCTTTTTGTGTTTTTGGTAAACTTTTTATATTTATTTACC
>VSNK01000067.1 GCA_009774255.1 Faecalicatena sp. | reverse complement strand
TAACTAAATATTTAAGGAGGAAACAAAAATGATTCAGTACGAAAAGGTAAACGGTGATTTTGATCTGACAGGAAAGGCAGCGATCGTAGTAGGAGGCGCAGGCGGTATCGGTGAGGCAACTGCCCGGATGTACGCAAAGAAGGGCGCAAAGGTAGCCATCGTGGACTGCAAGGACAACTGCCCGGCGGTGGCGGCAGCCATCGCGGAGGAATACGGCGTCAAAACCGTAGGCGTGGAGTGCGACGTGACCAGCCAGGAAAGCGTGGACGCCATGATGGCAGAAGTTATAGAGGCTTTCGGCGAGGTCAATATCCTGGCGGCGATGCCCGGGTTTGTAGACCTGTACCGTGCAACGGACATTGAGATCAGCACCATCGAGAAACACATGGCCATCAATGCGGTGGGTGTGTTCCGGGTATGCCAGGCTGTGGCGAACCAGATGATCCGTCAGGGCAAGGGCGGCAAGATCGTGTGCATCACCTCCCAGGCAGATTTTATCGCCATCAACAAGCACGTGGGATACACCATGAGCAAGGCGGCGGTTGTAGGAATGATTAAGGTCTGCGCGCTGGAATGGGCGGAATATGGCATCAACGTCAACGGTGTCGCACCGACAGTCGTGAATACATACATGGGCGAGCGGGCATGGCAGGGGAAGGTAAAGGACGACATGATCGAGAAGATACCGGCTCACCGTTTCGCGGAGACAGACGAGATCGCTGCCGCGGTATTATTCCTGTCCTGCAAGGAATCTAACATGATCACAGGCGAAGACCTGGTGGTAGACGGAGGATTTACCATTTACTAAACCATTTAGAGTACTGAGCGGCAGATTTCATCGGCCGTGAGTATAAATGGAAATGCATAGGCCGGATGCCCTGCGGTAAGGTGCAGGGCATCGGCAGCAGTCAAGGCGTACGGCAATTGAAAAAATAATGGAGGATGAAACATGGATTCATTAACGAGAAAATCATATGAGCTCCGCAGGGACATCATTGAGATGATGCACAATTCCAGGGCGGGGCATGTAGGCGGGGACCTGAGCGTGATCGATATTCTGACGGTTCTGTACTTTCAGGTAATGAATGTCTCCCCGGAGAAAAAGGACGACCCGGACCGGGATCGGTTCCTGCTGAGTAAGGGACACTGCGCGGATGCCCTCTACTGTGTGCTGGGAGAGCGTGGATATTACGATGTGGAAGAAGCGGTAAAGACCTTCAGCCAGTTCGGCAGCCGCTTCATCGGCCATCCCAATACGGAGGTGCCGGGGATTGAGCTGAATTCCGGTTCCCTGGGGCACGGCCTTTCCGTAGGTGTGGGAATGGCACTGGCCGCAAAAATGGATCATCGGGATTACCGCACCTATGTGGTGCTGGGGGACGGCGAGATGGCGGAGGGTTCCAACTACGAAGGGATGATGGCCGCAGGACATTATAAGCTGGACAACCTGTGCGCCACGGTGGATCTGAACCACCTGCAGATCAGCGGGACAACAGAAGCAGTCATGGACAGCGCCAGCCTGGCGGACAAATTCCGGGATTTCGGCTGGAATGTGATTGAAGCGGAACATGGAAATGACTGCCAGGAGCTGGTAAAGGCATATGAAAAAGCGGCGGCTTATAAAGGAAAGCCCTCCGTGGTGATCGCGCGTACCACAAAGGGGAAAGGGGTTTCCTTCATGGAAGGCCAGGCATCCTGGCACCATGGAGTGATGACGGAGGAACAGTACCTGCAGGCAGTCAAAGAATTGGAGGTGGCATTGCAATGAATAAAATCACAAACAGACAGGTAATCTGCGATACATTGATGGAAGCGGCACAGACAGACCGGGATATCGTGGTTCTGTGTTCGGATTCCAGGGGCTCTGCGTCCTTGACTCCTTTCGCGAAGGCGTATCCGGAACAGTTTATCGAGGTGGGCATCGCGGAACAGAATCTGGTGTCCGTGGCCGCGGGCCTGGCCTCCTGCGGGAAAAAAGCATTTGCGGCATCCCCGGCCAGCTTCCTTTCTACCAGAAGCTACGAACAGGCAAAAATCGACGTGGCATATTCCAACACCAATGTGACGCTGATTGGCATTAGCGGCGGTATCAGCTACGGCGCACTGGGGATGAGCCACCATTCCTGCCAGGATATCGCGGCATTCTGTGCCCTGCCGGATATGCGGGTATACCTGCCAAGTGACCGCTACCAGACCGCGCGGCTGATCCGGGAATTGCTCCAGGACAAAAAACCGGCCTATGTCCGGGTGAGCCGTTCCGCCACCGAGGATGTGTATGATGAACACATGGAATTCCATTTGAATAAGGCCAATGTCCTGGCCGAAGGGGCGGACGTGATGCTTATCGCCTGCGGGGAAATGGTACCTTACGCGGTAAATGCGGCTTCGATATTAAAGGAAGCGGGAATTGACGCGGGAGTCCTGGATATGTACTGCTTAAAGCCCCTGGATCAGGAGGCGGTGCTTCAGTACGCCGGAAGCACGAAGCTCCTTGTGACGGTGGAGGAGCATTCCATCTTCGGCGGGCTTGGAAGCCTGGTGTCCCAGTTGACTGCGGAAAAATGTCCTGTCAGGGTAGGGCAGATCGCACTTCCCGACGGGCATCTGATCCCGGGAAGCAACAAGGAGGTCTTCGCGCACTACGGAATGGATGCCGAAGGGATTGCAGGCAGAGTAAAACAGATGCTGGCGGAGGGATGAGCGATGAAATACATATTGGGGATCGATCAGAGCACCCAGGGGACGAAGGCAATCCTGGCGGATGAACAGGGCAGGATCACGGCCCGCGCGGACAAAAGCCACAGGCAGCTTGTCAGCGAATGCGGCTGGGTCTCCCATGACCTGAATGAAATTTATGAAAATGTCCGCACCGCCGTACAGGAGGTGGTGTGTAAATCTGGGATTGACAAAAACCAGATCAAAGCCATCGGCATCAGCAACCAGCGGGAGACGACCGCGGCCTGGGACCGGAAGGGAAATCCTCTTGCACAGGCGGTGGTATGGCAGTGCTCCCGGGCGAAGGAGATTGCAGGGGAGGTTCAGGAGCAGTGGGGTACGATGATCAAGGAGCGGACCGGCCTCGCTCCTTCCCCCTACTTCCCGGCGGCCAAGATGGCCTGGCTCCTGCAAAATGAGGAAGCCCTGCAGGGAAGGCTGAAGGAGGAAATCTGTCTGGGCACCATAGATAGCTGGCTCATCTGCCGCCTGACAAAGGGGGCGGCCTTTAAAACCGATTATTCCAATGCCTCAAGGACACAATTGTTCAATATCCATACTCTGCAATGGGACGAGGAGATCTGCAATCTGTTCGGGATTCCTGTGGAATGTCTGCCGGAGGTCTGCGGAAGTGACAGCCTGTTCGGCATGACAGATCTGGAAGGCTGGCTGGATCAGAAAATCCCGATCCACAGTGCCATGGGGGATTCTCACGCAGCGCTGTTCGGACAGGGCTGCCACCGTCCGGGGATGATCAAGACAACCTACGGGACCGGGTCTTCCATTATGATGAATACCGGGAGCCGGTGTGTTTCCAGCAGCCACGGGCTGGCAGCCTCCCTGGCATGGGGGATCGGCGGCAGTGTGGATTATGTGCTGGAAGGAAATATCAATTATACCGGGGCGGTTGTGACCTGGCTCAAGGACGAGGTGGGACTGATTCGGTCCGCGGCAGAGACAGAGGCGGCGGCACGGGAGGCCAATCCCAATGACCGCACGGTTCTGGTGCCTGCGTTTTCCGGACTTTCCGCCCCCTACTGGAACGACAGTGCCAGGGCGGTGCTCTACGGAATGACACGGATCACAGGCAGAAATGAGATCATCCGGGCGGCATTGAACAGCATTGCGATGCAGATCCAGGCGGTGCTCGAAGCCATGGAAAAGGACAGCGGGATGGAGATCCGGGAGCTGCGCGTGGACGGAGGCCCCACCAGGAACGCATATCTGATGCAGGCCCAAAGCGACCTGTCCGGCCTGAGGGTGGCGGTGTCGGAGACGGAAGAGCTTTCTGCCCTGGGCGCGGCCCTGCTGGCAGGAATCGGAGCGGGGCTGTACAGGAAAGCAGATTTGTTTCGGGAAGAAAGTATGGAACCGGAACAATCCGGCCGGGATATCAGCGGAACAGAGAAATCATGCGGGGAAGAAGGTACGGAACCGGAACAATCTGCGCGCGGTATCACCGGGAAAGAGAACCTGCATCGCGAAGACCGAAGAACGGTTTACGAACCCAGGATGCGGGAGGAGGACCGGGCGGAGCGTATCAACGAGTGGAAGCAGGTAATCAGGATGATCACCGTTCGGGAAGGCTGATCAGGAAGATTTAACAGGAGGAAACCATGAGGAAGAAAAAAACAAAATACGAGGCCGGGGTGGACCTCAGCACCTTCCACCTGACGCCGCTGCAGAGATTTTACTATGCGCTGGGCGACTTTGGATATAATTTCATGTATTACTGGCTCAGTACCTATCTGATGATCTATTATACGGATACCATCGGGATCCCGGCGGCCGCCGTATCGGTCATGATGCTGGTGGTCCGTGTGTTCGATGCCTTCAATGACCCGGTCATCGGGTCTCTGGCAGACCGCACCAACAGCCGCTGGGGGCGTTACCGGCCTTGGTTCCTGATCGGGTCCGTGGCAATGGCTGTCTTTATTGTCCTCATTTTCGCGGCCGGTCCGGACTGGAGTTACAATATGCGGATGCTCTGGATGTGGGGAATCTATCTGCTGCTGACCGTGGCCTCCACCTGCAGCAATATGCCTTACGGCGCGCTCAACGGCTGCATCACCCCGGACACGGAGGACCGGGCAAAGGTGTCTGGGCTCCGTATGATGTTTGCGAACGTCAGCTCCATGGTGACGGTCATCATCGCGGTTCCCCTGATCCGGGTATTTGCCAGGGACGGTTCCGCTACGGACGCGCGGGGATATTTCTGGGCGGTGCTGATCACCTGCATTCTGGGAATTCCCACGATGATCGTATGCTGCTGGAAGACAAAGGAAGTGGTGACGCCTCCGCCCAATCAGGATTCCATCCCACTGAAAGCCCAGATGCAGTCTCTGTTTAAGAATAAGCCGGTGATCATCCTGATCCTGGGGCAGTTGATCCTGGGCTGCGTGATCTACGGAAGGGCGGCGATCCTTGCCTACTACTGGCAGTACAACGCAGGCGACGCCGGATATGCCACCACCTACGGCTGGATCAGCCTGGCGGCGGCAGTGGTCGGTACGGGGTGGCTGGGGAACTTTCTGTTTGGAATTTTAAAGCACAAGGGAAAGGTGTGCGCGGCGCTGAATTTTCTGACTGCGGCAGCATATTTCGCGATGTACTTCGTGACGGCTCCCGCAATCACCTTCTGGGTGCTGACATTCATCGGGAGCATGAGCTTTTACGCCTATATGGGGATCCATTTCGGGGCCATCGGGGACGCGGTGGACTATGGGGAATATGTGTCGGGAGTGCGCTGCGACGGATTTTTGTCTTCCATCGTATCCGTGGCAAATAAAGCCGGCGGCGCGATCATGCCTGCCATCGCGGCAGCCGTGCTGGCCTCTCTGGGATATGTGGCCAACCAGACACAGACGCCCCGGGTACTCGGTGCGGTGAACTGGTTTATTACGCTGATCCCCGCCATACTCAGCCTGGTCAACGCGATTTTTTATCTGATGTATCCGATCAGTACGGAAAAACATAAGGAGATCATGGAAGAATTGATTCAGAGGAGAGGATGAAAGACCTTGAACAGTAATAAATTTGCAGCTTCGGCATATCATCAAATGAAGAAGACAGCAAGGAGATATTGTGTAAAATTATGGAAAGAAATGAAGCATGTCTGACAAATACCTGCAGCTTTGCAGGCGTAAAACCAATCATGATGGACCTGCCCTATCCTCCGATCCAGGTGAGGAGGGAGAACCCGTCCTATGCGAATCTGCTGAGTGTAGATTACTGCGGGCCAGTGTCGGAGTTGTCCGCGATCACCCAGTACATTAACAATGAAAACCGTATTTCCCATGAAAAATGTTCTATGGCAAAGACGCTTTTGGGAATTGCGGTTGCGGAAATGATGCATCTGCAGAAGCTGGGCGAGCTGATCTGCCTGCTGGGCGGGAAGGTGGATTTTGTGGCAAGGCCATACAACGGGCGGCCCAGGATGTGGACGCCGGAGTGCCTCACCCTTCCGGAGCATGTGGGAAAAATGCTGCAGGCTGACATAGAGGCGGAAGAAGGTGCCATCAAACAGTACCATATGCACATCAAGGTGATTGACGACGACTGCGTAAACGCAGTGCTGAGGCGGATCATCCAGGATGAGGAATATCATGTCATGCTGCTGCAGGCACTGGCACGGGAGTGACGTTTTATAAGCAAGTGGCAGGGGAAATCCCTGCTATTGCTATTTTCGCGTTACTATTCACGGTGCCTTGCACCCTGCTGCAAGGCATCCGGCCAGTAAAATAGCGGTTGCTGGCAACCAGCCCCTCGCCGTCAGGCGACTTTTCAATGGGCTGGTTGCGTTACAGTCCGCGGCCGGTTAGGCCGTGAACTGTAACATTTTCGCGGCCATATCGGCGTTATTTGGTTGTCAGAATGAAAAAGATATGGTAGTATTTTAATACGGAGTGATCGTGTTACAAGGTGGTGTAAGCCTCCCTGCACTTGAATAAAGAGGGGAGGTGATGCGGATGGATACATATGAAATTTTAAGCCTGTTATTTTTGGGCGGTACGTTCCTGATAGCATTGCTTGCCTATATAGATAATAGGAACAACAAGCGAAAATAAATAAGCCTACCTTGTAATCTTGGCGGATGCAGGCAGGCTTATTATTGGTCTTTTGCGGAGGCTAACCACTTTGTGGGCGGTTACTCCTTTTTATGCCTTTAGTATAACATGGTTTTTCTCATTTGTAAATAATTAGTTATTGTAACAGCAAAATAAACGCACGAACAGTGTTACTATTCACGGTGCCTTGCACCCCGCTGCAAGGCATCCGGCCGATAAAGCTGCAGTTTCAGGCATCCGGCCCCTCGCCGAAGGCGACTTAAAATGGGCTGAATTCGTTACAGTTCTCTGGCTGGCCAGTGAACTGTAACCAGTAATGTGACCGTGCAGCGTGGTGCACGGCCAAGGAGTGAACGGTCATGAAAGGAGCCGCAATACGGTGGAAAAAAAGAAAAAGCTTCCGATAGGCGTTGAGTTTTTTAAAAATTTTAAGAGGGATCATTTTTACTATGTGGATAAAACGGAATTTATCCGTGACCTGGTTGATACAAGGGGGAGCGTGAACCTGTTTACAAGACCCCGACGGTTTGGAAAGAGCCTGAATATGGATATGTTGAAAACGTTCTTCGAGATTGGTACGGATCCTGCCCTGTTCGATGGTTTAAAGATTGCGGAGGAGACGGAGATCTGTGAGCGGCATATGGGGAAGTATCCTGTGATTTCCATCAGTCTGAAAGACGTGGCGGGAACAACGTTTCAGACGGCGTATGATATGCTGGGACTTGAGGTCAGCAGGGAGGCCAGGCAATTCAAGTTTCTCCTGGAAAGCGAAAAATTGCTTCAATTTGAAAAAGAGCAGCTTCTCCGCCTGATGAAAGGTGAGTTTGAGAAGGAGGCTGATCTTCACGGCAGCCTGCGGCTTTTAACGGAATTGCTTTTTGAGCATTACGGAATTCCAGTGATCGTATTGATAGACGAATACGATGTGCCCTTAGACAAAGCCTATCAAAGCGGTTATTATCCGGATATGGTCAATCTGATCCGTTCTTTATTCAGCACGGTACTGAAAACGAACAGCAATTTACATTTTGCCGTGATCACGGGATGCCTTCGGATTGCAAAAGAAAGTATTTTTACGGGACTCAATAACTTAAGGGTTAGAACAATCTCAGATATCCGCTTTGCGGAGTATTTTGGATTTACGGCAGAAGAAGTAAAAGCTTTGCTTGATTATTATAGTTTGGAAGAAAAATTTGACATACTTAAGGAATGGTATGATGGTTACCGTTTTGGTGAAACAGACGTATATTGTCCATGGGATGTGATTAATCAATGTGATAAGTTCCTGGAGGCAAAAGGTGCCCCCATGGAGGCGCATTGGGAGAATAGCAGCAGCAACGCGATCATACGGGACATCCTTAAGACGGCGACGCAGACAGCAAAGGATCAGATCGAAGCATTGATTTCCGGGGAAGCGGCGGAAAAGGTTTTGATTCCGGAATTAACCTATCCGGATCTGGACAGTGAAGATGAGGAGGAGCGTCAGACATATCTGTGGAGCGTACTTTATGCCGCAGGATATCTGACGGATGTCGGAAAGCCTGAAAACGGGGTTCACAAATTAGTGATTCCCAACAGAGAAGTACGAGGGATTTATGAAAAGCGGATCCGCTCCTGGTTTAAGCAGAGGGTCCTCAGTGACACGGGCAGGTGGAAGAGATTCTGCAAAGCCATGAAATCAGGAGATGCCGCGGAGGCAGAACATTTATTGAATGAGTTTATGTCCGATTCGATCAGCATCAGGGATACGTGTGTAAAGAAAGAGATGAAAGAAAACTATTATCACGGTATGCTGCTGGGATTACTGCGGGCGGAAGGAAGCTGGATCGTAAGGTCGAACGCGGAGTCAGGCGTCGGATATACGGATATCATCCTGGAGATCCCACCGGAAAAAGCAGGATGTGTGATAGAAGTTAAATATGCGGAAAACGGGCAGTATGAGCAGTCCTGCGCCAGGGCGATGAAGCAGATAGAAGAGGATGGGTATGCCGGGAGGCTCAGGCAGGACGGTATGCGGATTATCCATAAGTATGGGATCGCATGTTATAAGAAAAGCTGTAAAATATCATACTGCCGGGAAGAATATACCCACAGCAGATTTATCTGACGCGCAGTATCACTTCCCGGTGATGAAGTCAGTTTTCATGGGATTGCGGTCGTATCTGCGGTGGTACTGAGCAGATACGTGAATAGCAACAATAAAAATTAAGGAGGACAAGAAGTATGAAGTTAGGAGTATTCAATCCGGTACTGAAGAACAAGCCTTTTGAGGAGGCGTGTGAGTACCTGGAGAAACTGGGTGTGCAGATGATGGAAATCGGCTGCGGAGGCTATCCCGGCAAGGAGCACTGCAACCCGAAGATTCTTTTAAATGACGAAGAGAAGCGGAAGGAATTTTTGGACGTACTGGCGCGGCATCATCTGGAGATCAGCGGCCTGAGCTGCCACGGCAATCCCGTCCATCCGAATCCGGAGGTGGCCAAAAGGTTTGACGACGATCTGACGGATGCCATCCTCCTGTGCGAAAAGCTGGGTGTGTCCATCCTGAATACGTTTTCAGGATGCCCGGGGGCGGATGACGGGTCGAAAAGGCCCAATTGGGTGACTTGCTCCTGGCCGGAGGATTATAGTGAGATTCTTGCCTGGCAGTGGGACAAGGTTCTGATTCCGTACTGGAAGCAGAAGGCAGCGTTCGCACGGGAGCACGGTGTGGATAAGATCGCCCTGGAGCTGCATCCCGGATTCTGTGTATACAACACCAGCTCCCTTCTGCGTCTCCGCAGTGAAGTGGGTCCGGAGATCGGGGCGAATCTGGATCCCAGCCACCTGATCTGGCAGCAGATGGATCCGGTGGAGGTCATTCGGGTGCTCGGCGATGAGAATGCCATTTTCCATTTCCATGCAAAGGATACTCAGATCAATCCTTATAACTGCAGGATCAACGGCGTTCTGGACACCGGGAATTACCATGACCTGAAGAAACGTTCCTGGATGTTCAGGTCCATCGGATACGGCAATGACCTGGGATATTGGAAGAAGATTGTTTCACAGCTTCGTCTCGCGGGATATGATCATGTGGTAAGTATTGAGCACGAAGACGGGCTGATGAGCCAGAACGAAGGGCTTACCAAGACAGTGGAGGCATTAAAGCAGATCCTGATTTTTGACGCTCCGGGAGAAATGTATTGGGCGTAGAGTGCTAAAAAAATTAATAAAAACTTGTTACTATTCACGGTGCCTTGCACCCCGCTGCAAGGCATCCGGCCGATAAAGTTGCGGTTTCAGGCATCCAGCCCCTCGCCGAAGGCGACCTTTCAATGGGCTGGATGCGTTACAGTTTGCGGCCGGTTAGGCCGTGAACTGTAATAAAAAGCCGTTTCCAGTGATCAATCTGTACAAAATGCTTGACAAAAGCCTGATTCCACGGTATGATTTTTGAGAAAAACAGAACAGAGTGTACTCTATTATTACATGTTCCATCCATTCAGGGTGTGACCTGTAACGCTCTGTTATTTTGGGAGGAAAGATAAGATGAGAAATTGGAAAAAAGTTTTATCTGCCGCGGTAGTCACAGCGATGACAGTGGGAATGCTTGCCGGGTGCGGCAGCGGAAATGACAGCGGCAGCAACAGCGGAAGCGGAAATGACAGTGGAAGCGGAAGCGAGAGCAGCAGCGATGCAGGAAGTTCGGATGCGGGAAGTTCTGACGCGGTGCTGAAGATCGGCGGGATCGGACCTACCACAGGCGGAGCGGCGATTTACGGAGAGGCCGTGAAGAACGGCGCGGAGCTGGCCGTAAAGGAGATCAATGCGGACGGCGGCATCAACGGCATCCAGGTTGAATTCAATTTCCAGGATGATGAGAACGACGCGGAGAAGGCGGTAAATGCTTACAATACTCTGAAAGACTGGGGAATGCAGGCACTGCTTGGCACCGTGACTTCCGCGCCTTGTGTGGCAGTCGGTGAAGTGGCGCAGGGAGACAATATGTTCCTTCTGACACCGTCAGGAACAGCGGTAGACTGTGTACAGTATGACAACGCGTTCCGCGTATGCTTCTCTGATCCGATGCAGGGAGTGGAGTCCGCGAAGTATATCGGGGAGAACAAGCTGGCCACAAAGATTGCCGTGATCTATGACAGCTCCGACGTATATTCCACAGGCATTTACCAGTCGTTTGCGACAGAGGCGAAGAACCAGGGACTGGAACTGGTAGCTACGGAAGCATTTACGGGAGAAAGCAAGACAGACTTCTCCGTACAGCTCCAGAAAGCAAAGGATGCCGGCGCGGAACTGGTATTTCTTCCGTTCTACTATTCCGAGGCAGCGCTTGTACTGCAGCAGGCGGCAGGCATCAACTTCACTCCGATCTTCTTTGGATGCGACGGTATGGATGGTATTCTTGGAGTAGACGGCTTTGACGCGAGCATGGCACAGGATCTGATGTTCCTGAGTCCGTTCACACCGACCTCGGAGGAAGAGGCGATCAAGACATTTGTGTCAGATTTCGAGGAAGCCTACGGCGGCACACCGAATCAGTTCGCGGCAGACGCATACGACGGAATGTACGCGATCAAGGCAGCGATGGAAAAAGCAGGTGTTACGGCAGACATGAGCGCGACAGATATCTGTGACGCGCTGAAGACCGCGATGACCGAGATCACCATTGACGGTGTAACCGCGAAGTCCCTGACATGGGAAGCAAGCGGAGAGCCGAGCAAGGCACCTATGGTAGTGAAGATCTCGGACGGAGATTACGCGGTAGTAGAGTAAGGAGTTGTAGATAAATAACTGACACATCTTGGCTTGTCTATTCCTTCGGCTGTACAGGTCAAAAAGCCTCGACGTAGCCGTAAGGAATCCACCATGCTACGCATGGTACCCCTTAGGGCAAGGCCCACTACGCCTGCGTTTTTTGACCTGCACATCCGAAGAAATATGCTGTGCAATCTGTATCAGTTATTTTTCTACAACTCCTAAAGATCAGTCAAGAGGTATGATAGAGGGTTATCTTTCGGGATAGCCTTCTTTTCTACATTTGTAACTATTCGGCGCGGCAGCGGACAAAAACTGCGGTCTGCCGTTCCGGAGAGTTCCAGATAATCATATGAGGGACAGGTGGAGTGATAGATGAGTTTTATATCGTATTTAATTAATGGTATCAGCCTGGGAAGCGTATATGCGATCATTGCGCTGGGCTATACAATGGTATATGGTATCGCGAAGATGCTGAATTTCGCGCACGGCGATGTCATCATGATTGGTGCCTACGTAGTATTGACGGCCATGACCGGCGCAGGGCTCTCTCCCGCCGCGGCGGTGCTGGCGGCAGTCGTATTCTGCACCGTGCTCGGAATGGTGATCGAGCGTGTGGCATACAAGCCGCTTCGGAACGCAGCCTCCCCGCTGGCCGTTCTGATCACGGCGATCGGTGTCAGCTATCTGCTGCAGAACGTGGCGCTGCTGATTTTCGGAGCAAATACAAAGTCCTTTACCTCCGTGGTTCCGATTCCGCCGGTGGTTCTGGCAGGGGGAGATCTGACGATTTCCGGGGAAACGATCATGACGATCGCCGCATGCATTGTGATCATGATCGGGCTGACCTTATTTATCAACAACTCCAAGGCCGGACAGGCCATGCGGGCGGTGTCCGAGGACAAGGGAGCCGCGCAGCTCATGGGAATCAATGTAAACGGAACGATCGCGCTGACATTTGCTATCGGTTCCGCACTGGCGGCCGTTGCAGGCGTCCTGCTTTGTTCCGCATATCCGACGCTGACGCCTTATACCGGGGCAATGCCGGGCATCAAGGCATTTGTGGCGGCGGTATTTGGAGGGATCGGCTCCATTCCGGGAGCCATGATCGGAGGCATTCTGCTTGGTATTATCGAAATCTTCGGAAAAGCATATATTTCCTCCCAGATGGCGGATGCCATCGTGTTCGGCGTGCTGATCGTGGTGCTCCTTGTGAAACCTGCCGGAATCCTCGGCAAGAATATTCAGGAGAAAGTGTAGGTGGACAGGATGAAGAAGATGAATAAAATTACAAGAAATAACCTGATCACCTACGTGATGGTGATCGTCCTTTATATCATCGTGCAGGCAATGGTCATGACAGGCAATCTTTCCAGCCTGATGCAAGGCCTGTTGGTGCCGCTGTGTGCCTATGTGATCCTGGCTGTCTCCCTCAACCTGACGGTAGGAATTCTGGGAGAACTGAGCCTGGGACACGCGGGCTTCATGTGCGTGGGCGCGTTTTTCAGCGCGTTTTTTTCCAAATGTACGGTTGACGCGATTCCGGCCTCCGGCCTTCGGTATTTTATGGCCCTGCTGATCGGGGCGGCGGCGGCAGGTGTATTTGGGATCGTGATCGGGATTCCGGTACTGCGCCTGAAAGGGGATTACCTCGCGATCGTGACTCTGGCCTTCGGCGAGATTATCAAGAATATTATGAACATCTTGTTCATTGGCAGGGATGCGAACGGATTTCATTTTTCCACGAAGGATGTGATGGCGCTGGAAATGGAGCCGGACGGTGTGGTGATCATCAACGGCCCCCAGGGAATCACGGGAACGCCGAAGGATTCCACATTTACGGTGGGAGTGATCTTGATCCTGATCACCTTATTTATCGTACTGAACCTGATCCATTCCCGGAGCGGGCGCGCGATCATGTCTATCCGCGATAACCGGATCGCCGCAGAGTCCATCGGAATCAATGTGACAAAATATAAACTGATGGCATTTTCCATATCGGCGGCACTGGCCGGAGTGGCTGGCGTCATCTATGCGCACAATCTGGCAACTCTGACGGCACAGCCGAAGAACTTCGGATACAATATGTCCATCATGATCCTCGTATTCGTGGTGCTCGGCGGAATCGGAAATATCCGCGGCTCTATCATCGCGGCCATCGTATTGACGCTGCTTCCGGAGCTGCTGCGGAGCTTAAGTGATTACCGTATGCTGATCTACGCCGTGGTGCTGATCGTGATGATGCTCTTCAACTGGAGTCCGAAAGCGATCGAGTGGAGAGAGAAGTACGCGGCGAAGTTCCGTCCAAAGAAAAGCAAAAAAGCGGAGGAGGTTTAAGCAATGGCATTACTGGAAGTGAAAAATCTTGGAATCTCCTTTGGCGGTCTCCGCGCGGTCAACGAGTTTCATCTGCACATCGAGAAAGGCTGCCTGTATGGCCTGATCGGACCCAACGGCGCGGGAAAGACTACGGTATTCAATCTGCTGACCGGGGTGTACAGGCCGAGTGAGGGCATCATTACCCTGGACGGAGAGAGTATGGTCGGAAAGAAGACCATTGATATCAACAAGGCCGGAATCGCGAGGACATTTCAAAATATCCGTCTGTTTAAGGATCTGACCGTGCTGGACAATGTAAAGGCTGGCCTGCACAATCATTATAAATATTCGGCCATCGAGGGCATCCTGCGGCTCCCGAAATATTATAAAGTAGAGAGGGAAATGGATGAAAAAGCTATGGAGCTTCTGAAGGTCTTTGACCTGGATTCACAGGCGAAGACGCTTGCGTCCAACCTTCCTTATGGAAAGCAGAGAAAGCTGGAGATCACGAGGGCGCTGGCTACGGAACCGAAGCTATTGCTTCTGGATGAGCCTGCGGCGGGCATGAATCCGAATGAGACAAAGGAACTGATGGAGACGATCCGTTTTGTGAGGGATACATTTGACATGACGATACTGCTCATCGAGCATGATATGAAGCTGGTGTCCGGAATCTGTGAGGAGCTGACCGTGCTGAACTTCGGCGAGGTGCTTGCGGAGGGCCAGACGAGTGACGTGCTGAACAATCCGGAAGTCATCAAGGCATATCTGGGAGAATAGGGGGGGAATGATCATGGCAATGCTTGAAATAAAAGATATCGAAGTGTTTTATGGTGTGATTCAGGCGATCAAGGGCATTTCCTTCGAGGTAAATGAAGGAGAGGTTATCGCTTTGATCGGTGCCAACGGCGCGGGGAAAACAACGATCCTCCATACCATCACCGGGCTCTTGTCCCCGAAAAAGGGTTCGGTCATTTTTGAGGGAAAGGATATCACGAAGGTTCCCGCGCACAAGATCGTTTCGCTGGGGATGGCGCATGTGCCGGAGGGGAGACGCGTGTTTGCCGAGCTGTCGGTATATCAGAATCTGAGGATGGGGGCGTATACCCGGAAGGATAAGGACGAGATCGCGCAGACTCTGGAAATGGTCTACAAGCGGTTCCCGCGTCTGGAGGAGAGGAAGAACCAGCTTGCCGGGACCTTAAGCGGCGGGGAGCAGCAGATGCTGGCCATGGGGCGCGCGCTGATGTCCCACCCGAAGATCATTGTGATGGATGAGCCTTCCATGGGGCTTTCCCCGATTCTTGTAAATGAGATCTTTAATATTATACAGGAAGTCAGTGCAGGCGGCACGACCGTCCTGCTGGTAGAGCAGAACGCGAAAAAGGCTCTGTCTATCGCGGACCGCGCCTATGTGCTGGAGACGGGCAGGATCGTGCTGGAAGGAAATGCCAAAGAACTGATGAATGACGATTCGATTAAGAAGGCATACCTGGGAGAGTAGCAGCCAGGCGAAGTTAGGAACTGTATGGAAATAACCTGAAATATCCTGCGCAATCTGTTTAGGTTATTTTCCTACAGTTCCTTAATGCGGCCGCCGGGGGATGATACTGAGCGCCAGATCAATCTGCCGTGCGGACCGGCAGCAAAGAGCATTTTTGGAAAGAGAAAGGGGTGTGGATATGGAAAATATTGTAGTAACGATCGCAAGGCAGTATGGGAGCGGCGGAAAGACCGTAGGGGAGATGTATGCGAAGGAACTGGGAATCCCATGCTATGGAAGGAATATCCTGCAGATGGCTTCGGAGGAGAGTGGCATCAATGAGCAGCTTTTTATGCAGTTCGATGAGAAGCTGAGGAACAGCCCTCTGCTGCGCATGACGACCGATGTATATGACGGGACGCTCCTTCCGCCGGGACACAAGGATTTTGTATCTGCCAAAAATCTGTTCAATTACCAGGCGGAGGTTATCAAGCGGCTGGCAGAAAAGGAAACCTGTGTCATTATCGGGAGGGCGGCGGATTTCGTGCTGAAGGATCACCCAAATGTGGTCAGTGTATTTGTCCATGCGTCACCGGAATTCAATCTTGCGCGCGCGATGGAACGCAACAGTATGACAAGGCAGGAGATGGAGAAGTTCATCGCCTCAACCGACAAGTATCGTTCGGAATTCTACAGGCATTATACCGGCAGGGAGTGGACGGACGCGAGGAACTATGACCTGTGCCTGAACAGCGGGAAGCTTGGATTTGAGAAGTGCGTAGAGGAGATCAAGGCATATATCAAAGTGAGATTTGAGTAAATCGGAGGTTTCGGACATTATTTGGAATAGTCATGCTTTTCCATGCGGGTATGAAACGCATGAACTTTTGACGCTTGTATCATATTGTAATTAAGGAAGAGAAAAATCATCGTAAGAGACTTTGCTTACGGTGATTTTTTGATTCTATAGGAAACTTTTTCGAATTTTCCTATAGAACAAAAACCCTCCGGGGAGAGCGCTGTACGCGCATAAGGAAAATGGCTGCTGCCGCAGCCGCGCTTCGGCGCGAGTGTGCGTCAGGACGCACACTTTTTTGTTCTATAGGAAATTTCTCCGAATTTTCCTATAGAACAAAACCCTCCGGGGGATGCGCACTGCGGCGTATGAGGTAGATGTCGCAACGCGACCGCCGCAGGCGCGAGTTTCGCAAGCGAAACTCTTTGTTCTTCTATAGGAAACTTCTCCGAATTTTCCTATAGAAGAACAACCCTCCGGGGGATGCGCACTACGCGCATAAGGAAAATGGTTGCTATCGCAACCGCGCTTCGGCGCGCGTGTGCGTCAAGACGCACACTTTTCTTGTGTCTGGTGCGAGCGGCGACCTGTAACCGTGAATCTGAAAAACAGGAAATAAGAGGGAGAAAGCTCTTGCATTTTGGAAGTAATGAGCTATACTAAAGGTGAGGTATTTGGACGATGTATATCCTGGGGAGGATGGAGGCTACAGAAAAAAATGATTGAAAAGATCAAAAAGTACCAAAGATCAATGTTGATTATCTTGATTGTCATCTGTATGGGAATCATTTTGATCGGCGGGATCGGTTATGTCGAGATGCTGCAGAAGAACCTGCAGAATCAGGCAATCCAAAATGTTATGACCGTAACGAAGCAGCAGAGGCAGGCGTTTGACAATTTTATTTCCGGGGACCAGGAGCGACTTCACAGTTATACGGAGTATTTTGCCGACATCGATGACAGCAATCAGGAAGAGATCCAGCAGGTGCTGACGCTGTTTCGGCAGGTGGACGCAGTCTGGTCGGTAGTTTGTCTGGACGAGGGCTGGTTTTGCAGCAACGCGTCCGAGGACATCCGCCGGGTAGATGAAGATCAGCTGGAACTCTACGGCAGCCTTACCGGCGCCGGAATCAGGGACAATTATTCCGGGATCGTATCCGGTGAACCGAAGTTTGGTTATTATGAGACTTTCGAATTTAAGAACGGACACAGAGGGCTGGTTCAAAAAAGCTATGACCGCAGCAAGGTCTCAGAGACATTTTCCCTTTCGTTCTATAACGATCAGGGTTTTGGATATATTTTGGACCAGAACGGGGACATTCTGATGCGGTCCGCCCATATGAGCGGCAATCGTGTCTTTGACAATGTTTTTGAAGCACTCGAGGATACTCACAGCCGACAGGAGGATGTTGATGTTTTTGCTGCTGCGCTTGATGCGGGGGAGACAGGCAGCATGATCTTTACCGGGGACGGCGAGGAATATGTCTATACTTATGTCCCTGTAGAAAGTATTGATAACTGGTATCTGCTTTCCATCATTCCGATGAGCGCCATTACGGAGGAAACGAATCATATGCTGCGGGACTCCCAGGTGGTATTCGCGCTCCTGATTCTGCTTCTGATCATCTGCGCCGTATTCATCCAATTGATTCGTCGTACCCACAAGGTGATTGAGGAGAAAGAGCAGGCAGTTGAGTATCAGACAAGGTTGTTCGATATTTTCTCAACGTATCTTTCGCGCAACACGGATGATGTGTACATGATGTTGGATGTAGAGACACGCAAGGTCGAATATATCAGCCCGAATATGGAACGAGTCTTTGGAATTTCCCGTCAGCGGATCATGAAGGGGCTGAAGAATTTTGAGATTGTCCGCGATAACGGGGAGAAAGTGAGTCTGGAGACCCTGTGCAGGCTGCAGCCTGGTACGGGGACAAAGGAGAACTTTTCCGAGTGGGTCAATCCCATTACCGGGGAGCATAAGTATTTCAGGGAGAGTACATACTGTACTATGGTTCAGGACAGCAGCAAGCTGGTATTCTACGTATCTGACCGGACAAAGGAGCGGGAGATTCAGAACTCTCTTTCGGAGGCGCTGCACATGGCGCAGGCGGCCAACGATGCCAAGAGTGCGTTCCTAAGCAGTGTCAGCCATGACATCCGCACGCCGATGAATGCCATCATTGGCTTTCTGGCTCTGATGCGGGATGAGGTGGACAATCCGGGAATGGTCATGGAGTACAACAAGCGTATTGATGCGGCCAGCCAGCATCTGCTGGGGCTCATCAACGATGTCCTGGATATGAATAAGATCGAGAGCGGCGGCGCTACACTGAGTATTTCGGAAATGAACCTGGCAGAGGTGATCGATGAGATCAACACCATTATCCGGCCTCAGACGAAAGCGAAGAACCAGATTTTTGATATTTTTGTTTCGCATATGTCCCATGAACATCTGTTGGGCGACAAGCTGCGGATCAACCAGATCCTGATCAATCTTCTGTCCAATGCCGTGAAGTATACTCCGGAGAACGGAACCATTGAGATGCGGGTGGAGGAGATGCCCCAGGTGGTCAACAATTACAGCCGCATCCGATTTACTGTCAGTGACAACGGCCTGGGGATGAGCGGGGACTACTTAAAGGTGATTTTCGACCCATTTACCCGGGAGGAAACGAAGATCACCCATGAGATTCAGGGAACCGGCCTGGGGATGGCAATTACCAAGAGTCTGGTGGATCTGATGGGCGGCAGCATTCGTGTGGAGAGCAAACCGAATCAGGGAAGTACCTTTACCGTGGAGCTGGAGCTCTGTATCCAGAAGCAGGAGGACGACCCGCAGTTCTGGAATGATCACAGTGTGGCTCGGATGATCGTAGCGGATGATGACGAGGAGATCTGCCGCAATATCGTGAAGATCATGGAACGGACCGGTGTGGCTGTAGATTATTCCACCGATGGTGAGAACGCGATCCGGATGATGCGTTCCGCCCGGGAGCAGGGACATCCCTATGATTTGATTCTTCTGGACTGGAAGATGCCCAATCTGAACGGACTGGAGACGACACGTCTCATTCGGAAAAATTATTCGAAGAAAATACCGATCATTCTCCTTACCGCCTATGACTGGAGTGAGATCGAGCAGGAGGCCATAGAGATCGGTGTCAATCACTTTATGCCGAAGCCCTTCTTTATGAGCAGCTTCAAGACGGCGATCCGGCGGGTGATGAACAGCCAGGAGAAGAAGGAGGACAGCAGGAAGGATGTTGTCAGGGGCATGCATATTCTGGTGGTAGATGACATTGAGGTGAACCGGATCATTCTTGTCAAGATTCTCAGTACGCTGGGTGCTGAGTGTGATATAGCCGGCAACGGTCAGGAGGCCGCGGAGACATTCGAAGCCTCACGGCCGGGCGAGTATGACTTGATCCTGATGGATGTACAGATGCCTGTCATGGACGGCTATGCAGCGACCAGGGCGATTCGAAGCAGCCGCCATCCCTCGGCAAAGACGATACCGATCATCGCCATGACGGCCAACGCCTTTGTAGATGATGTGCGCGATGCTATCGAATCCGGTATGGATGCGCATATCGCCAAGCCCGTCCAGATCGATAGTCTGAAGGCGACCATTCAGCAGGTGCTGGATAGCCGCAGGGAACAGGAGAAAGAAGAGTAAGTTTCAATAAAAAGCACGGGGACAGGTTTCCCGTGCTTTTTTTGGAATTGTAATTTATGCCTGGCTGTCCGCGAATCGTAACCCGCCGGCAGATATGCAGTGACGGTTTACTATACGGATAATCGTTTTATAAGTTTAGGGTTTACGGAAGTTCGTACTACATACGGGCTGGGGGTCTGTATATTTTTGAGCAATGTCTCGGCAGCAATTTTTCCTATGTAATATCTTGGCACATGTATGGTAGTCAAAGCCGGTTCAATCACCTTACATTCGGGAATATTATCAAATCCAATGATCGAAATATCTTCGGGTATCCGGTAGCCTTTTAATTTAAGGGCTTTTATCGCACCAATTGCAAGATGGTCATTTTCGGCAAAATAGCATTCGGCGAGAGTATCTTTTGATTCAATAATTTTCATCATGTCTGTAAATGCCCCCTCAATATCGGCGGAAACCTCATGGACAATATACTGGGAGTCAGAGAGTGAATTGTCGCGCAATGCCGCCTTAAATCCATCTTCGCGTTCTTTCAGGTTCGGCAGTCTATGGTGCGATTTTATATATCCAGGTTTTTTTCCGCTTCTGTCAATCAGATATTTTGTCGCGTCGTATGCTCCCTGTTCATTGCTGATTGTAATGCTGTTGCATGGAAAAGACGGAAGGTAAGCGTCAATTAAAACAAGGGGAACGGACAACTGCAGAAACGTTTTTAATACGGCTTCCGGTGTATCTGTGCCAAGTAAAATAATCCCGGCACAGTCATTTCCGCGCAGATTATTCAGATGAATTTGAAAATCCGATACATCATTGTATATTTG
>VSNK01000066.1 GCA_009774255.1 Faecalicatena sp. | reverse complement strand
GAAAAAGAAAGCGTTAAAAATGGCAGCGGTATGTAACTTAGTTGTCGGTGCTGGTCTGGTGACGGCAGGAATCCTTTTTCCGTCAAAATCTTGTGCGTTGTTGGGCGGCATCAGCGTTATCAGCAGCGTTGTACTGCGAAAAGAAAGCAAGAATAAGAACCATGAATCATGACGGGAACAAGCAATTCAAATGGTTATTATGTCCTGTTTGCGGAAGCAAGACACGCATTAAAATGCGTTCAGACATTGAGCTTCGGAATTTGCCGCTGTTCTGCCCCAAATGTAAACCGTTCATTAAAGTGCTGCTGGATAAATTCACAGGCTTTTTCAATTTCCTGCGGACATTCCGGCACACAGCTTTCAAAAGGCTGTCCGTATTTTTGTACCAGTTCGGAAATAAGGAATAAAAGATTTTCTTCCTTTCCAAAATCAGGGTTTCCCGTTATTACCATTTCGTGAAGCGGGCGCAGATAACAAGTAATTTCATCATCATAAACTACCGTTCTTGTTTCTTTCTTCATATGTTTTTGCTCCTTTCCGCACATATTGTAACGCTGAAACATCAGAATGTCTTGTAAAATATCTTCAAATTTTTGTTTATTCAAATAAATAATCAAATTTTCCTTCGCTATTGAAATCTGTTGATATTTTTCTTTATGTTGTGTATGATAAAGACAGTAAAATCAGGGAGGTAAAAAGAAAAGAAATGAAATTAAAGAATGTTTTGATAGTTGTTAAGGATGTCGAGAAATCAAAACAATTTTATCATGATTTGTTTGGTCTTGATATGGTACTTGACAATGACGGCAACATGATTTTAACGGAAGGACTGGTTCTCCAGGATGAAAAAATCTGGAAGGATTTTTTAGAGAAAGATATTATCCCCAAAAGCAATTCCTGTGAACTGTATTTTGAAGAGCAAGATATCGAAGCATTCATCGAAAAGCTGGAAAAATTATACCCATCCATTCAATATGTCAATCGCCTTATGACACATAGCTGGGGGCAAAAAGTAATCCGTTTTTACGATATGGACGGCAATTTGATTGAAGTCGGAACTCCTATGCAGCAAGAATGAACATTTTGAAAAATTTCATATAAAACTTGCATTTTCTATGTTTGTTGTATAATATAGATATTAATTGGGGGTATGTATTTGCGTATGCATACTTGAGAGGGCCGGAGCAATCCGGCTCTCTTATTTTTTCATTATTTTTGAGTTTGAAAGGCATCGCTGTTTGCAGCCGAGTCAAACATCCTTTTTCTTCACATAATACAACGTAATTGTGATCATCAAGATACTGGTTCCCAGGAGCCATACTTTTTTCATAAAATTGCCTGTCTCCATAGAAAACAGATAAAACACACTCGTACCTGGAATATTTCCCAGATCGTTAAGCAGGAAGTATCCCGCCGATACCAGATAGCCTGCTATGACCGAATTGCTCAGCACTGCCGCAAAAAGGCCAATGCTCCCCAACATTATCTCACTTATTACGGTTCCCATAACATAGCTTCCATAAGGGAATGTACAGTGATTCACTGTCATAATTGCCGCAAATATGCCTGTAAAAAGCACGAGTGCTGCCATCGCCATACTTATCCTCATAAGTAAAATCACCCATTGTGGTATCTTTCTGGCAAATACCGTTTCCCGTATGGCCGCTCCCTGCTCTGCCGCGCGAAGCGGCACAATGATCCATATTCCGATCAGTACTGCCGATCGCTCCAGACACTCCGCCGAATGAACCTCATTCAGATTTGCAATTCCGCGCAGGGCAGGAACCGTCAATAAATATAAAGCCGCAGGAAGCAAATTATTTTGTACGGCCAAATGAAAATTTACTTTTAATATTTTCCAAAGCCTTACCGTAGATATTTGCCGCATTGATTCTTCCCTTCCTTTTCTGCTCTAATATCCATGCTGACATGATAACAAGCAAAATACTGATACCTGCCATCAACAATCGATTGATACAAATGACGCGCAAATTATCCTTTATCAATTCATAACCGCGCAATGTATTATGCCGTATCATCAAAGTACTCATTTTTGTATCTCCGGATAATCCTGTCGCGCCCCTGTCAATGATCCACCAGAAGAATTGCAGCAGGACCGCAAGCGGTGAATCTGTCAATAATGTGAGAAATATTCCGATTGCGGAAACGATCATTATAGTCGGCAGCAGCCACCACAGGATGTATTTGATATAAGCAAACAAATCAATGGGAATTCCACGTTCCTTCCCAAAAGATATAAGCGGGATCAGAGATTCAAAACTCAATAGTATGACCGGGATAAGAACCATCGTGATGCCTGCCAGATATCTTGTCAACACCAACTCTGAAGAAGAGATTCTGCGGATATAAAGCAGTTCTGTCATATGATCCAGACGGTCTTTTAACCATATATAAACGACAAGAAAGATGGGGTATAATCCCAGAGCCAGCCCTGTATAATCGCAGAACAGCCTGGCAAAACTCCCTGTCACCCTATCATCCTTGATTGTCGAATCATACTCCGCACATGCTTCTTTATAATTCATATCCGATAAACCGAAATAGGTAATCATCATTTCATGTGAATAATGTGAGCCTTCTTCTCCGATTATTTCTTCCATTTCACGCATCAATTCTTTAAAACACTCATATGTGACCTGGGGGATAAATTTTTTCGTTTTATCCGTTTTCCCACTGCCGTTATCATCCTTCTCTTCTCTGCTTAGTATATACTTACCGTCTTCTTCAAAATCTGCTGCGTCGGTTGAAATGATCGTGCCTGTTACGGCAGGAAAATACCCCTTCGGTAAATTGCTTAGCTGTTCTTCCGTAAGGCCTGTCACCTCACATAATATTTCCAGTACACGTGCCTGCTCTTTGCCGTCAAGCGAAACCGCTTTATAATTTCTTACAGGCAAAGGATAAGTCGCGTATAGATTGTTTTTGTACTCCATAGATAACATTCTGGTCACACCTGTCATAATTTCTCCGGGGTTCTCCTCAGAAGTCTTGGTGCCGAAATAATCATCATCTTCTGTCGGTTCCGCAAGCAGAGGACGGTCAAAACTGATATCCGCAGATGTCTTACCATTTGCCTTGTCTATCTCTGTTTTCGTCACACCACAAAACTTCCCCCACCAGCTAAAAACCAATACCGCGATAAAAAGAAAATATAGAAAGCTCACCGCTATTCTATGACATTCTCTCAGATATACCTTCACGAACGGAATCTGACTACCCTTTGAGGGACATGGATTGCGTGATGTCCCTGGATATACCTTCACAGACGAAGTCTGACTGTCTCCTGATGGATGTGGATTGCGTGATGCCCCTGGATATACCTTCACAGACGAAGTCTGACTGTCTCTTGATGGATGTGGATTGCGTGATGCCCCTGGATATAATTTCATGAGCGGGCACCTCCCTCCGTTTGACGCAGCAAATACATATATCCATCTTCCAAAACAGGAAATTGTATCACTCCCTTTTCTTCGGGCGGAGTATCGGATAATATCCTGTATTGCGCACTGGTACGAGTATTGCTTATATTTAAACAAATATATTTTTCTTTGATATGGCTGCTCATTTTTTTGGATGCCGTGATAAGATAGACCTTTCCGTCTGCCAGATGTATTAATTCTTCCGTACTCCCCTGAAAGATTAACCTGCCTTCATCCAACACCGCAACTCCGTCGCAGGCAGCTTCAATATCCGAGGCAATATGCGTCGATAAAAGTACGATCCTGTCATCCGCAAAATCACTCAGTAAATTGCGAAAACGTATGCGTTCTTCCGGGTCGAGTCCTGCCGTCGGTTCATCGACAATCAGAATCTGTGGATCATGGAGAAGCGCCTGCGCAATCCCCAACCGCCGTTTCATCCCTCCTGAAAGAGCCTTGATTTTTATTTTCGCATGATCGTCCAGATTCACTTTTTCAAGCAGCTCGCCAATCCGTTCTTTTCGTATCCCTTCCGGAATGCCTGATAGCAAACCAAGATAATCCAGTGCCCCAAAGACCGTCATATTCCGATACATTGAAAAATCCTGCGGAAGATACCCGACCATTTCTCTGATTTCTGCTGTTTCTTTTATTGAAACACCATTTATCCAGATCTCTCCATTTGTCGGAGCCGAAAGCCCTGAGAGTATCCTCATCAGGGTTGTTTTTCCTGCGCCGTTTCTTCCAAGCAGGCCATATATTCCCAAGGGAATTTTTAAAGAAAGCTTCTTTATAGCCTCTTTTTTTCCGTATTTTTTGGAAAGATTGCTGATGACAATTTCCTTATTTTCGCTGCATGGCATGCCAGCATGTTTATCGTTGCATGACATGCCGACATGATTATCGTTGCATGACATGCCGGCTTGATTTTCGCCGCATGGCATACCGGCATGTGGATCCCGGTTGGTGTCAATATTACTTTTTGGATTTTTCATGATCAAAAACCTCCTTACATTTTATTGTAAAGGGATTCTAATATGCAAAAGCCAAGTTTTCGCCAATATCACAAAATATCCAAAACAGCGGTTACACATGCCCCGGAATTTTCATGATTGCCAAGCTTAAGAAAACCTCCATGTTTTTCACAAAGCAGCCTGCATACGCCAAGCCCTATGCCAAAATGCTCGCTTCCTTTTTCTTTTCCATAGAACATATTGACCGCCTGGCTTAAATCTTCTTCGGAAAATCCTTTTCCGTCATCTTTTACAGATATGAAAAACAGATGATCCCTGGCAGAAACTTCCACAATGATTTGTTCCTTCATGTATCTCAAAGCATTTTGCAGTAAATTTTCCAATATCCGAAAGAGCACACTCTTGTCTATATTGACCGATCGCAGAGGAATATCTGCCAGAAGATCGATTTTTTTATCCTCCTTCAACTGGCAGATATTGCTTTCTATTTCTTTTAGCAGCAGAGCGGTTTCCTGCCGTTCCCGTTTTATTTCCATACCTTCCATTTTTTCCACGTCACGGACACATTCCACATATCTCTCTAAACGCAGTACTGCGCCTTGCATGGAAGCTATGGTGTCCATCAGCATTTCTTCCGTCAGTTTATCCTGAGGGATGTTTCTTTCAAGGAAATCAAGATATCCCCTTAAAACAGTGATCGGTGTACGCAAGTCATGGGCAACAGAAGCATTCAATAATTTTCTCTGCCTGAGCATTTCCCATAAAGCCTTATGGTTGTGACAGAGCTCTTTACGCATTTTCTCCATTGATCCGCATAGCTGTCCCAATTCATCTTTGCTGCAATACTCCATACGAAAATCAAGGTTGTTATCCTGTATCCTTTTCATTCCTTTCTGCATCTCCAGGATCGGAACCCTGAGTTTTACCCGATAGTAGACTGCCGCAGCGCCTCCAATGCCCGCGATCATATAAAAAACCGGCAGACCGATCATCGCAAAATAGCACCCATAATACGCAATATTTTCCGCCATATTTAATCCATGCCATTCCACAGCACTTTCATCCATGTCGATCCTGTACCCGTCCGCCTCTTGATCCCACTGATAATCCGCAGACCTGATCAACATATACTTATTCCTTAAAATGTTCTGCTGTGCCTGGTTTGCTAAAAAAATCGTACCCCCGGAAAAAGCGCCTGTCATGCACATTGTAATAATAAATGTTAAGGTCATGGAGCGCTTTATTGACGCATTTTTTATTTTATCCATCTGTATCCCACTCCCCACACGGTTTCTATATAGTTTTTATTCGTATGCTCTGCCAGTTTATTTCGTATTTTTCGGACATGCTCTTTGACTACGATACTGTTGCCTTCACCATCATATCCCCACAGCCTTTCATAAATCGTTTCTCTGTCAAATACCATCCCCGCATTTTGGGAGAGCAGCCTGATAATCTCAAATTCTTTATTGGAAAACGCGAATCGGTGCTCACCTGAAAATACGATTCTGCTATTATAATCTATAATAAGTTCATCATCGAATTTCAGGTCAGAGGATTTATTTTTCCGTTCTTCGCGGCGTAAATGTGCTGAAATCCTCGCCAAAAGTTCCTCTACACGAAACGGTTTTGTAATATAATCGTCACCGCCGGCCGACAATCCTTTTATCACGTCCTGCTCCGTTACCCTTGCCGTAAGAAACAGGATGGGGCACGCTATATGTTCCCGGATAAACTGACACAACTCCAGCCCGTCCATTTCAGGCATATTAATGTCCAGCAGGATAAGATCCGGCGCGGCAGACATAAGCTCCAGCGCCTTTTTTGCATGATCGGCTGTGTATACAAGAAAATTTTCCGCCTCCAGACATTTTTTCAGCATTGCAAGAACCATTTCTTCATCGTCTATAATCAGTATTTTACGTTTCATATGAAATGCTCCTCTCGATCATCCATAATCCATTCAATTATAAAATTAAAAAGACAACTTTTCGACAATTGATACCTTGTTATTCACAAATTTTCCCACATAAGAAAAATAAGAGTGCCGAAGCACCCTTTTTCTTACGTGTTTTCTACAACTCCTAACCCTGACAAGCCGGAACCAAAATTTTGCCAGAATGCGCAAGATTTCGTTATCAAGCGCCTAAGGTTTTCGTTACGAACCTGACAATACCCAAGCATGTCCGGCATTCTATCATGCAGCCGATCTATTACGATTCTCCGGATGAGAAGTTTCTGTAAAACTCCTTAAAGTTGTACTGCTCCCGTGTCCGGTCAAGCACGGCAAAATCAATCCTTCGAAATAAATCCTTTTCTCCATGATTGTTATAATCGATTTCCCTGAGAGCTTTGTAAAATAAATCGGACATTACATGTGCATCATTCCCAAAGGCTCCGCACCCCCATGCGCCAAGCACAAGGTTCTTATAGCCAAGGTACGCCGCAGACTTAAGCATTCCCATGATCCTGTTGTAAACCATATCCTCATACTCGCACTCGCTCATCCCCTCTTTGCCGCGAGAAACCATTGGCGCAGCGCAGGTAAGAACAGATACAACTGCCGTATCATCCAGTAATTCGCCATTTTCATCCTTGATAATCTCTACATGCGGAGTAATCATCAGGGCATCTGACCCCATGTAAGTATGAAGGCTCTTGTTGAACTCATAATACTTTTCAGCCGCCTGACTTTCCAGTGATAGAAGAAGGGAGCTTTTTCTACACAAATCCTCCTCCTGTGCTCTGGCTCCTCTGCGCACTCCTCCGCCCGGATGCACCGGATTGGCAAGGTTTAGAACAAGAATGGTGGGGCTGTCCTTTGGAAACAGAGCCGCATCTTTCAGTCTTTTTCTGGCAAGTGCGAAGGAATCTATATTTTCACATCCATGGACGCAGCATCCGTCCGCCGCGAATGACGGATCGAAATCCCGGCGGTTAGCGTTCTTGCTTACATCGCCAGGCAGATATACCTCTGTCCTCTCCATTTCTTTGCGAGAAAGTTTCAGTTTTACCTTCTTTCCATTTTTCTCATACCAGCCCTGTTCCAAAATCTGCAGTGTATCCCGCAGCATGCTGATTTCTCTGCTTCTGTCTCTCATAGAATGCCGCCTCCTTTGATAACAGTATCCCTTCAAAGCTAATTGAATATACGGCATACTGTTCTGATAGTTTTTTCCGTCAGCAGATTGAGCATCGTTGTCTTCCCATACTGCCGCGCACTGTTAATCACAAAATATCCCCTACTGTCTGCCAACGCCTTTATCGCCCGTAACCGTTCCTTCAGATCGACCATATAATGCTCTTTAGGATAGCACAATCCCGTTGTATTATACTCACGGCCAATGAAATCTGCCGTGAGTATAGCGCCAGCCGCAGCCGCGAAGCGGCAGATTTCCTTATGCGGCTGTGTACATCATGTTATACTGTGCGGCAAATTTATCTGGCGCGCAGTATAAAACGCTTACGCATAGATACCCCACGCCTTGCATATTCAGCTTCTTCAATGACATATCACAGGAACCTGTAAAACTATTTTATCATATGTCATCCATTTTCGCCAGAAAATTAATGACATATCAATCAGGCATGTCAATTACGGGTTACAGTTCACTGGCCAGCCAGCGAACTGTAACGAATTCAGCCCATTTTAAGTCGCCTTCGGCGAGGGGCTGAATTCTATTCAAGGCGCAGCGTGCATCCTCCCAGCCAATCAGCGTAGTGATTGGCTGGGGAGTGAACAGTAACAATTACGGTTACGTGTCACACCTTGACCAGGCGTGCCCTGTAACCAGGGAATAGAATTCATTGCTTTTATCTGTAAAATAGGGTAATATACAAGAAAAGAGTTTTGCTTGCGAAAATTGGGAACAAATTATAAATATGGAAGGGGGGCATACGATGAATAACTACAATGAAGTATTACAAAAGCTGACTCCTGAATTAGTTCATATTTTTTGTGATTCTATATACAGCATCATTCTGTACGGCTCAGTTGCCAGAGGTACATCAACGCCCGAATCCGATGTTGATATAGCAGTAATCGTAAAATCCTATACAAAAGAAATGCGAGAGAGAATGCTGGATATCCTTGTAGATTTGGAATTGGAATATAACAAAGTTCTGTCTGTTCTTTTGATTGATTATGACAAATTCAGGGAATGGGAAAATGCTATGCCATTCTATCGGAATATTAAACAGGAGGGAATTACATTATGGCCGGTAGCATAAAAGAACTATCTATATACCGTTATGAACGTGCCAAAGAAGAATTGGAAAATGCGCAAGCCCTGTTGGATGCCGGAAAATTCAAACTGTCTCTTAACCGGTCCTATTATGCTATATTTCATGCCATGCGCTCAATAAATGTTTTAGATGAATTTGACAGCAGTAAACACAGTGGTGTAATCGCACATTTCAATCAGTACCATGTGAAAAACGGGCATTTTCCCAAAGACGCTTCAAAAATCATTAAGAATGCTTCTGAAATGCGTGAACATGCAGATTATGAGGACTTCTTTGTCGCATCCAAACATGATGCCGAAGAGCAGATTCAAAAAGCAGAAAATTTCATATCCATGGTAAATACCTATTTAAAAGATAATCAGATTTTTACCTGATTAGGGTTGACCGGATGCTTTGCAGTAAATTGCGGAGCATCCGGCCATAATTTTCAGGCAGTTCCCATAAGTAATGGCCTGGTCATTCCCTATTCCTTGACACCGCCCAGGGTTACACCTGCGATGATGTACTTGGACAGGAGGAGGTATACAATAATGATCGGCACGATGGCCACCAGGATCATGGTATATATTTTCCCCATATCAAAGTTCATATAGTCCGCCCCACGGAGTGTCGCGATCAGGATCGGCACCGTCATCTTGTCCTTGGACTGGATGACCAGGGCCGGAACGAAGTAGTTGTTCCAGGAACCGACAAATGAGAAGATTGCCTGTACCGCGATGGCCGGCTTCATGATCGGGAGCACGATCCGGTTGAAGGTCCGAAATTCTCCGCAGCCGTCAATTCTGGATGCTTCCACCAGTGACAGCGGAAGGGAGGACTGCAGATAGCTGTGCATAAAGTAGAACACGGACGGCGATGCGATGGACGGAATGATCAGCGGAAGCAGGGAGTCATACATTCCCATATTCGTGATCAACCGCAGAAATCCCATTGCGGTTACCTGTGTCGGCATGACGAGGATCGCCATGATAAAGGTAAATGCTGCCTTTTTTAATTTGAAATCGTAGGCATACAGGCCGTAAGCCGTCAAAGCTGAAAAATAGGTACAGATCGCCGCGGAACATCCGGAAACGATCAGGCTGTTCAGGATCCCCCGAAACATCGGGAAGGTTCCGTCATTGGCCACACTGCTCAGGTTTTTCAGCAGATAGCTTCCCGGCAGCGCGGAAAAACCTTTCTGCAGGTCCGCATGGGAACGTGTCGCGTTGACGATCAATATATAGAAGAAAAACAGGCACATAAACGACAGAAGGATCAATACGATATGTGCAATGATACTCCGCAAATGGCTTGGCTTTTGTGATTTCATGATCTATCTCCTCCTCTGCTGTTTTCTTGCTTTCTTTGCCGCTGCCTTGGAACCGTCCGGATCGTCATTATTGGTCATCCGATATACGATAAAGCACAGGATACCGCTGACGATGAACAGGTAAACAGACAATGCGCCTGCCATACCATAGTTCCTGCTCTTCAAATGGCTGTTCAGGAACATGATCAGCGTCATGGACGTACGGTCCGGAGTTCCCTGTCCGTTTGTCAAAATCTGCGGAACATCGAACATCTGCAGACCGCCGATGATGGCTGTGATCAATGTGTAGGCAAGGATCGGACGAATCTGCGGCAGTGTAATATAGAAAAACCGCTGGAAGCTGTTGCAGCCGTCCAGATCTGATGCTTCAAATATATCCGGGCTGATTCCCATGATTGCGGCCATCAGCATAATGGTCGAATTTCCAAACCACATCAGGAAGTTCATGAATCCGACCAGTGACCTGGTGCCAAAAGCAGTTCCCAGGAAATCGATGGGCTGGCCGATAAGCCCCATCGACATCAGAATCGAATTGACCGGTCCGTTGGTGGAGAACATCGTAAAAAATAACATTGCAAAGGCAGATGCCATGATTAGGTTCGGCAGGTAAATGACTACCTTAAAGAACTGTGTCCCGTGGAGCTTAAGCCTCGCGTCTACGAACCACTCCGCAAGAACCAGCGCGATCACGATCTGAGGAATAAATCCGATGATCCACAGGATCAGGGTATTTGCGCCATATTTCAACATATCCGATTTCAAGAGGCTTGCATAATTGGCCATCCCGACAAAATTGGGTCCGATCTCTTTGATTCCCGAACGATAGTATTCAAAAAAACTGTATCGGACGGTATCTACCAGGGGGATCAAGGAGAAAATGAAAAAGCTGATAAAAAACGGAAGGATAAAAATATAACCCCATTTTGAATAGTCCACTTTTTTACGTTTTGTTTTCATAGACTGTCATTCCTTTCTTTTTCCGTAAAATAGAATGTGCGTCCTGACGCACACTCGTACCGAAGCGCGGCTACGGCTGCAGCCTTTCTGCATATGACGATATCCTGCAGGGCAATTGCTGCCCCACAGTCATTTTTATACTTAGTATATTTAGTCCGGCCATTCTATCTCGGTAATATCCGGATAACGTTCTATGATCGCAGTCTCAAAGTTTACTTTTGCCTTGTCGTAGTCCACTTTTCCCTGCAGATAATCACTGAACGCGTTCTGGATCAGCTCCACACATCCCTGGTCATAGGCACAGAGAGGCGCGATCTTGATATTTTCCGCAACCGGTGCAAAGTATGTAAACGGATTCTGTCCTCCCAGGAATTCCGAAGCATAGGAATCATCCTCTGCCGCTTCCTGCATTCCGCTTATCGTATTAGTAAAATCTGAGTAGTCCTTGGAAATCTTCAGCAGATTCTCTTTATCCACGGTGACCGACAGGATAATGTCTTTTACATGCTCCGGATTATCCGTGCCTGTACATGCATGTACATAGGAACCGCCCCAATTGTATTCCTGCGGAGGATTGGTCACGGCCCATACACCGTCATCTCCATCCCAGTTCGGTTTCAGGGTAAAATCAATTCCCCACGCCGGGAACAGGAATGCGAATACCTTAGACGCAGAGCCCATTGCCTTGTTCCAGTCGTCATTCCACTGGCCCTTTACCGTCTTGTCAAGATAGCCTGCGTCCAGCCACTCCTTGGAATCATTGACCCAGTCCACGATCTTCTGATCCACCTTGATGGTAGATTCTCCCGGACTCACCCAGGAATTTTCAATGCTGTTGCCATACAGCCGGAATGTGTCCGCATAGGAGGCAAATGTAAAATATCCCTTCGTCTTGAGTTCTTCCGCCGTTACCTTCATGGTATCCCAATCCTTGACCTTTTCGCCGATCTCCTCCGGATCATCCGTACCGAATACTTCCTTCGCAATGTCCCTGCGATATACCAGCAGCCCCGGGCAGCACTGCCAGGTAGAGCCTCTCTGAACTCCTTCCGTATCCGAAGCAGTTACCTGCGTAAAATCATACTGGTCCGACAGGTCCTTGTCCGGATCGATTCCCAGATCTTTAAGCGGGATCGCTACATCCGCCTCGGCGTCCGTATATTTATTTACATAATCTGTCTCTGACAGGAAGATATCCACCTTATCATCCGCCGCCGCGTCTGCCTGTTTCATCAGCGCCTCATCCAGCTTCTGCTGGTAAACACCGTCCTGATTCGGATTGATGATCCAGTGAATTTCCGTGCCGTCATTTAAAGTAGTCACTGTCCCGTCCGAAGAGGTCTCTTTCACTTCCGGATAAACAGCCTCCACACGCTCCCGGAACTCATCGTTCCAGCTATAGATGTTGATGATCTTTCCCTCTTCGCCGCCGGATGTTGATGCCCCGCCGTCTGATGCCCCGCCGTCTGAGCCGCCGGAATTGGATTTGCTTCCGCAGCCTGCCAGTGATCCTGCTGCCATAGCCGCAGCCATCAGGATACATACTACTCTCTTTTTCATTTGAAAATTCCTCCTTCTGCAATTTTGAAACGGCTGTGTTACAGTGCATGCCTGGTCAAAACATGTGCTTTAACGCAGCCGCTTCATGTTTTTTTGTACGATGGATTATAACGTAAATTTTTTCCCGTTTATACTAAGGATTTTAACAAAATGTCAGATTCATGACCCAATTCTGTTTTTTTCATTATCCATTTCACATTTTAGGTCATGATTCTGATATTTTTCTCATGTATTTTATTTTTTTCCTATACGGTTTTTAGTATCATGATTCATCATATATTTTTACGATCCGGCAGAACGCCTGCTTGCAATTTATTGCAATGTATGTGAACTGTCGAATCAGTACCACCTTGCAGTTACTGTTTTTTTATGAAAGGAGCAATAAAGCATTGAAGCATCTGAATTTTATCGACGAACACGGCAGTTTTCGCATGGAGCAGCCGGAAAATACGAGCTATCTGTATTTTCCCCTTGCCTCGGAAGCCGGCCTGAAAAGCTCTGTCACACCGAACCTGGGCGGTGACGCGAAGCTGGATCAGGAAACCTTCCTTTTAGAACCCGTCAGTTCCGAAAATCTGCACAACAACCGTTCCACACGGAACTTCTGGTTTGCAAAAGAAAGTTCCGGGGCATATTCGACCGCCGGAGCTTCCGCAGAGCAGGAAGCAGACCGTTTTACCGCACTGCAGGATGAGAGCGAGCTGACGGCCGGATTCATGTACCAGACCTTAAAGCGGACCTCCAAAGTCAGCCGGCTGGAATCTACGGTCACTGCATTTATACCAAAGGAGCACAACGCAGAGATCCTGTATGTGACCGTGAAAAATCGGTCGGAAACCGTACAGAAGCTGACTCCTTACGCCGCTGTTCCGATCTACGGACGCAGCGCGGATAATATCCGGGACCACCGGAATGTCACTTCCATGCTGCACCGCATCCGTACGATCCCAAACGGGGTACTGGTGTGCCCCACCATGTCCTTTGACGAAAAAGGCCACCGCCCCAACAGCCGGATCTACTATGTCTGCGGCTGTGCCGGGGATGGCAGCACGCCGGAAGGATTTTTCCCAACGGTAGAGGATTTCCTCGGGGAGGGCGGTACCTTTACACATCCCCGCGCCGTATACGGACAGGCTCCGGGATACCCGGCCGGCACCTCGGCGGAGGGGAAGGAAGCCATGGGCGCGTTCCGGTTCGCGCCGATTTCCCTGACCCCTGGCGAACAGGCGGAATACATCGTTCTCCTTGGCACAGAGGACAGCGAAGAACGCATTTCCCAGATTCTTGAAGCCTATAATACCCCGGAGAAGGTACAAAAAGCTCTGGCCCGAACCATCTCCTACTGGCAGGACCAGGTATCCGTGGGCTTCCGGACAGGGAACACGGATTTTGACCGCCTGATGAAATGGGTCTGCTTCCAGCCGTTTCTCCGCCGGCTCTTCGGCTGCTCCTTCCTCCCCCACCACGACTATGGCCGTGGAGGCCGGGGCTGGCGGGATCTGTGGCAGGACTGCCTCTCCCTGCTCCTGATGGATCCGGACCAGGTGGGACAGATGATCGCCGCGAATTACGGAGGCGTCCGCATGGACGGGACCAATGCCACCATCATCGGCAGCGGCGACGGCAATTTTGTGGCTGACAGAAACGGGATCGCGCGGGTGTGGATGGATCATGCGCTCTGGCCGCTGATGACCACGAAGCTGTATGTGGATCAGACCGGGGATGTGGAAATCCTGAACCGGCAGGTGTGCTATTTTAAAGACGCGCAGGCGGCCCGGAGCACTGCGGCGGATGACCTCTGGGACCCGGAATATGGGGAGAAACAACGCACCGAGGGAAATGATATCTATACCGGGAGCATCCTGGAGCATCTGTTGATCCAGCAGCTCACCGCCTTTTATGAGGTGGGAGACCACAATATCTACCGGCTCCGCGGGGCGGACTGGAACGACGCTCTGGACATGGCTTCGGAGCGCGGGGAGAGCGTCGCCTTTACCTGCGCCTATGCGGGGAACCTGCTGGTGCTTGCGGATATGATCCGTGTCCTGGACAGCCGCTCCGATACCCATATAGCCGAGCTCCCCGAGGAGGCCGCGGTCCTCCTGGACAACGTTGCCGACACCTTCGGGGATATCGGCAGAAAGCACCGGGTTCTCTCCGAATACACGGACCGCTGCCGCCATACGGTCAGCGGCCGGAAGATATCCGTCCCTCTGCCGGATCTTGCCGCCAACCTGACCCAAAAGGCAGATCGGCTCATGGAACACCTCAGAAGCCAGGAGTGGATCCAGGGTCCGGACGGGGAAGGCTGGTTCAATAGCTACTACGACAACCACGGACGCCCGGTGGAAGGATTTTTTGACGGGCAGGTACGCATGATGCTCACAGGGCAGGTCTTTGCCGTCATGAGCGGAACGGCAAACGACCGACAGATCCGGAGCATCGTAAAAAGCGCGGACCACTATCTCTATCGGAAGGAAATCGGCGGCTACCGCCTGAATACAAATTTCCAGGAGCTGAAATTTGACATGGGCAGAATGTTTGGTTTTGCCTACGGTGAAAAGGAAAACGGAGCTGTCTTCTCCCACATGACGGTTATGTATGCCAACGCCCTCTACCGCCGCGGCTTCGTCAGGGAAGGCTGGAAGGCCCTGAAAACCCTCGCCGACACGGCCCTGGACTTCGATACCAGCCGCATTTACCCCGGCATTCCGGAGTATTTCCGCTCCGACGGCCGCGGAATGTACCAGTACCTGACCGGCGCCGCAAGCTGGTTCATGCTGACCATGATCACCCAGGTATTCGGCGTCCGCGGATCCTCCGGCGACCTGCTCCTTTACCCCAGACTCCTGCCCGAACAATTTGACGGGGAAGGCCGCGCCTCCCTCACCACCCCCTTCGCCGGAAAACGCCTGACCGTCATCTACGAAAACAAACATAAAAAGGAGTACGGCTCCTATAAAATAAGCTCCGCCACCTGCGACGACGTCCCCCTCGCCGTCACCGAGGATTCACACATCCTCATTACCCGCGAATTCCTGACCTCATTACCAACGGATTCGCCCACCATCCTGGTGCACCTTCAGTAAAAGCACCAACTCTTGCTATAGAAAGGAACTATATTATGAACTACGGCTATTTTGATGACACCAACCGTGAATATGTAATCACCCGCCCGGACACCCCGGCCCCCTGGGTCAACTACCTGGGTTCCCCGGAATACGGCGCTATCCTGTCAAACAACGCAGGCGGCTACAGCTTCGCCAAATCCGGCGCAAACGGGCGGATCCTCCGCTACATTTTCAACAGCTTTGACCAGCCCGGCCGCTACCTCTACATCCGGGACAACGACCCCAAAGACTACTGGTCCGCCTCCTGGCAGCCCGCCGGCAAAAGCCTGGACGTGTACAAATGCACCTGCCGCCACGGCATGGGCTATACCGTCATGACCGCAGATTACGACGGAATCCGGTCCGAAGCCTCCTACTATGTCCCCCTGGGAAAGACCTACGAGGTCTGGTCCCTCTCCGTCACCAACGAGACAGACCGCCCGAGAGATCTGACCCTGACCGGCTACGCGGAATTCACCAACCACAGCAACTATGAGCAGGACCAGGTGAACCTGCAGTATTCCCTGTTCATCACAAGGACCCTGTTCGAGAAAAACCGGATCATCCAGCAGATCCACGGCAACCTGGACGCCCTTTCCGAGGACGGGCAGGTAGATGAAAAAAATGTAACTGAGCGTTTCTTCGGCCTGGCCGGCGCCGAGCCGTCCTCCTACTGCGGGGATAAGAAGCATTTCCTGGGGGGCTATCACGGCTACGGCGATCCCCAGGGTGTCTCCCGGGGTGACCTGGGAAATGTGACCAGCTACAATGAAAATTCCTGCGGCGCCATTTCCTGCAAGGCCGCTCTGAAGCCCGGGGAGACGAAAACGGTACTGTTCGTGCTCGGTGCGGGCGGCTCCGGGGACGCGGCTTCAATCCTGGATTCCCTTTTGTCCCCGGAAAAGCAGGTGAAGCAAGATCTGCGGGAGCTGAAAGCTTACTGGTATGAAAAGCTGGATCATCTCAAGGTCACCACCCCCAGCCCGGAATTCAACACCATGCTCAATACCTGGAACGCCTACAACTGTTTTATAACCTTCATCTGGTCCCGAGCGGCTTCCTTCATTTACTGCGGGCTCCGCAACGGGTACGGCTACCGGGATACCGTGCAGGATATCCAGGGCATCATCCACCTGGCCCCGGAAATGGCGGCGGAAAAGATCCGTTTCATGCTCTCCGCCCAGGTCAGCGGGGGCGGCGGACTGCCTCTGGTAAAATTTACCCACAACCCGGGCCATGAGGATACCCCCGACGACGCCTCCTATCGCCAGGAGACCGGCCATCCGGCCTACCGCGCGGACGATGCGCTGTGGCTCTTCCCAACGGTCTGGAAATATATTGCGGAAACGGGAAATGTGGATTTTCTGGATGAAACCATCCCCTTCGCCGACAAAGATGAGGATACGGTATACGGACATCTGCAGCGGGCCATCCGGTTCTCCCTGGAGCACCTGGGTCCCCACGGCATGCCGGCCGGACTCTACGCGGACTGGAACGACTGCCTGCGCCTGGGCGCGGACGGGGAATCCTCCTTTGTGGCAATGCAGTTTTACTATGCGCTGGACGTTTTAAAGAAATTTGCCGAATACAAAAAAGACCTATGCTATGTAAAATATCTGGAAGAAAAGATGGCAGAAGCCGAGACTATCATCCAGACCCTGTGCTGGGATCAGGATCGGTTTATCCGGGGATACACGGAAGCCGGGGAACGGATCGGCGCGGCGGAAGATCCGGAAGCCAGCCTGTGGCTGAATCCCCAGAGCTGGGCGGTCATAAGCGGACTTGCCTCCCCCAAACAGGCCGATGCCGCCCTTGAAAATGTCCATGCACATCTGAATACGGATTACGGCGTGCTCCTGATGGATCCCCCCTACCATGAGCATGCATTTGACGGCGCGTTTGCTGTCATCTACAATCAGGGAACCAAGGAAAATGCCGGCATCTTTTCCCAGTCCCAGGGATGGCTGATCCTTGCGGAAGCCCTCCGGGGACACGGGGAACGCGCCTTTGCCTATTTTATGGAAAATGCGCCGGCCGCGCAGAATGACCGGGCGGAGATCCGACAGCTTGAACCCTACTGCTACGGTCAGTTTACGGAAGGGCGCGCAAGCCGGCATCCGGGACGTTCCCATGTCCATTGGCTGACCGGGACCGCCTCAACGGTCATGGTGGGATGTGTGGAAGGCATCCTGGGCCTGCGCCCGGATCTGGAGGGAATCCGGCTGTCCCCGTCCATTCCGGCGGGCTGGGAACGCCTGGAGATCGAGAAGGATTTCCGCGGGAAGCATCTACATCTTCTGATCGAGAACCCTGAAGGGAAGGAATGCGGCTGCAAGAAGCTCACCTTGAACGGGAAGGAGCTGGAAGGCAATTATGTGCCTGCCGCGCTTCTGGAAGAGAAGAACGAGATCCGAATGGTGCTTTAGAAATCGGGCAAAAATTGCTGAACCATTGTATTACAAAGGGGAGTCTCCAACCCTCAAGGTAGAGACTCCCCTTCCATGTCAATATCCCACTGGATCATGTGGTTCAGATCGCGGTATTTTTTCGGCGTCATGCCGACCTTCTCGCGGAACTGCTGTATAAAGTGGCTCTGCGACGAGAAGGAGAGCCGATTCGCGATCTCGATCATGGAGTAGTCACTGTACTGCAGCAGATTTTTTGCCATCTCAATCTTCTGGCTCCGTATATAGGCGCTGACAGAATCGCCGGTCTCCTTCTTGAACAGCCGGGAAAGGTAGCTGGCAGACACGCCCAGTTCATCCGCCAGATCTTCAATCGTGATCCGCTCTTTTATGTGGTTGTAAATGTATTCCTTGCACAGATTGATATGCCTGGAATTGGCATCGCTGCGGCAGTTCCTGCGCATCTTCTCCGCATAGTCCAGAACCATCTCATCATGCAGATTCCGGACGCCCTGCACCGTATGGATATCATCCAGCTTCCGGATGTAAAAATCGCTCATCCGAAAGGCCAGTTCCAATTCCATGCCCTTCTGCTTGCACAGCCGGGTAATCATTGCCGTTGTGATCACAAAATGGTACTTCAGATTCGTGATCGGATTTCTGGACAATACGCCGACTCCCTCGCTGTCCAGAAACCGTTCCTGCCTGCAGTTTTCCCTGACCGCCTCCAGATCGCCGTTGCTCACCGCCCGGTAGAACAAGAATTCTTCCGTCGGCTGCCTGTGCTCTACTTCATCCATATCATCCTCTGCTTCTAAGAGAAGCCATTCGTCCTGATAGCTCATAAAAATCCCCTTTAATCATACTCTGATGTTATCCACAGAAAAAACAGGTGCCGCATGGTCTTTTGTGATAAGTATAAACTATCCAATGTACTTTTGCAAATGAAATTGAAAAGTTGTCTGACGGCGGAATGTTTCTCGTTTTTGGTAAAAGCGTATGGCATTTTTGCGGGAAATCGTCTATACTCTATTTATATAGAACAGGCGGTTTCTTTGACTGCAAAACAAGGGAGGGCGAGAAAGCATGCTGCAGATTTCTTTAGGCAACCAGAGCTTTGAATCGATACGCAGGAACCATAGCTTCTACGTGGACAAGACGGGCTTCATCAAAGAATGGTGGGAAAATCAGGATGTGGTTACGCTGATCGCCCGTCCCCGCCGTTTTGGGAAAACGCTGAATCTAAGTATGGTAGAGCAATTCTTTTCTGTCGAGTGCGGAGATGGAGGCGGGTTGTTTGAAGGACTTGCCATATGGGAGGAAGAAAAATACAAAAAGCTTCAGGGAACGTATCCTGTGATCTTCCTGAGTTTTGCGGGAATCAAAGGAGATACCTACGAGACTGCGAGAGAGGGCCTGATCCAGCGGATCATAGATCTGTATGCAAAATACAGATTTTTGCTGGAGGGGGATTTTCTGAACAGTCAGGAGCGGGAATACTTTGATTATATGAAAGCAGATATGTCGGACGCGGTGGCATCGATGTCTCTGCACCGACTGTCCATCTGCCTGAACCGGTATTATGGAAAGAAGGCCATCATTTTATTGGATGAGTATGATACTCCGCTGCAGGAGGCCTATGTGTACGGGTACTGGGAGGAACTGACTGCATTTATAAGGAGCTTCTTTAACTCCACATTTAAAACGAATCCCTATATGGAACGGGCGCTGATGACAGGGATTACCCGGGTAAGCCGGGAATCCATTTTTTCGGATCTAAATAATCTGGCAGTTGCCGCGACGACTACGGAGCGTTATGAAAAATGCTTCGGTTTCACGGAAGAGGAAGTGTTTTCCGCCCTTGATTCCTATGAAATGTCCGACCGGAAGGCGGATGTGAAGGCATGGTACGACGGGTTTACGTTCGGCGGCAGCGGCGATATTTATAATCCGTGGTCCATCACGAATTTCATCAAGGAAAAGAAGCTGAAAACTTATTGGGCAAATACAAGCTCCAATGCGCTTGTGAGCCAATTAGTACAGCAGGGATCGCCGCAGACGAAGATGACGATGGAAGATTTTCTGGAGGGCAGGACACTGGAGACAGAGATCGAGGAGGAAATTGTCTTTGATCAGCTTTCCAGAGAGAGGGGAGCCATCTGGAGCCTTTTTCTGGCCGGCGGTTATTTAAAAGTTGTATCAAGTACATTTGACGGAGAAAAATATGTATATAAACTGGCTTTGACGAACAAAGAAGTGAAGCTGATGTTTAAAAATATGATCCAGGCATGGTTCTCCGAAGAAACTGTTCCGTACCACGAATTTCTTCAGGCATTTCTGACGGGGGATACGGATTATATGAATGAATACATGAACCAGGTCGCGGCAGCGACGTTCAGCTCGTTTGATACGGGAAATCAGCCATCGGATACGGCACATCCGGAAAGATTTTATCACGGGTTCGTGCTTGGACTTATCGTTGAACTGGCGGGAAAATACAAGATTTCTTCCAACCGGGAAAGTGGATTTGGAAGGTATGATGTGATACTGGAACCACTGAAAGGACAGGACACAGCGTTTGTCCTGGAATTTAAGGTAAGGAACCCGCGGACAGAAAAGACGCTGGATGAGACGCTGCATTCGGCGCTGCGTCAGATAGAGAAAAAACAGTACAGCAGGGAATTGACCGCGAGAGGAATCGCGGAAGAGAAGATTCGCTGCTATGGTTTCGCGTTTGAAGGGAAAAAGGTTCTGATCGGATAAGCCCTGACCAGAATAAACGCATGAATGAACATGTGGGTATATTTCAGTAAAAATTGTGCATATTCACGAAGGAATATTTTTCCA
>VSNK01000065.1 GCA_009774255.1 Faecalicatena sp. | reverse complement strand
TTTTCATGAAGTTATTGAAAAGACCCGCACTCTGGCCCACAGGTACTATTCCTGCCACGCTTTTTTGCTGCAGCTTACGGTATTGTACCTGAATCATTACATGCTGGCAGGGGCAGAAGAGGAACAAAAAGAGCTTTTAGAGGAGGCGGCTTCATGGTGCGACCATATTCTGGAAAGCTGCAGTGACGTAAGCATATGCAGTGATGCTTTGGTTTTGAAGGCTGGAATCAGCTTATGGCTTGGGAAAGCGGCTGAAACGATTGCTATGCTGGAGCCTTCTTCTGACCCCGCCCGTCTTGCAGGGCAGGACGGGGCCATACTGGTCCAGGCATATCAGATGGCGGGGGAACATGAGAAGGCAAGAAGTTATATCCAGGCAAGGGAATGGCTGGATATTCTGAATCTGGTCAGTGATGCCGCGATATCCCTGGCTTTATACCAGGATGACATAGAGCGGTTCAAAAAGACGGTATGCAGGATCAGAAATGTAATGGAATCCTATCAGTTAGAAAAGCTCCATCCCAATCTTGCGGCACAGTTCCATTACCAGGCGGCAGTCATGTATGCAGCAGGCGGGGAGGAGGAAGAAGCGCTGAAGGCCCTCTTCCTTTTTGAGAAATGTGTTGACGGGCTCTTACGGGCAGAGAAGGTTGTGCTCCACGGAGATGAATATTTTGACCGCTTAGACGCATGGATTGAAGCCCTTCCATTGGGAGAAATGGCTCCAAGAAGCCGGAAATTCGTTGTTCAGAATCTGCAGGAGGCATTCAGCCACCCGGCTTTTGAGGATCTGAAAGAGAATACGGATTTCCAGAAGATACTACAGCATTTTGCAAAAACTGACACATAAAAGGCTGGAAAATGCGAAGGTGGAGCGTACGTTGATTAAATTTGGGCGCTCCTGACGGAAAATCAGCTGCAAAGATGGGTGCAAGGGAGTTTTCGAGAGTGCTCTTGAAAAACAGGAGGGAAACAATGCTTATTATCAATCATTTGACGAAACACTATAAGGGCAGCAGCAAGGGAGTCACGGATCTGAGCCTTCATGTGATGCCGGGTGATATCTGCGCATTCATCGGGCATAATGGAGCCGGAAAGACAACGACGCTGAAATGCATTGCCGGAATCCATGGCTATGAGGCGGGAGAGATTCGGATCGGAGGAGTAAACCTCCGTGATGATCCGCTTGCATGCAAACAGATGACGGCGTATATTCCGGATAATCCGGATTTGTATGAATATCTGACCGGCATCCAGTATCTGAACTTTATTGCCGATATTTTCAAGGTTCCGGCAGGAGAGAGGAAGGAACGGATCAAAAGGTATGGGGATGAATTTGAAATAACGGAATCCTTTGGGGATCTGATTTCTTCTTATTCCCATGGTATGAAACAGAAGCTTGCAATCATATCTGCGCTGTTGCATGAACCAAAGCTGTTGGTTTTGGACGAGCCTTTTGTGGGGCTTGACCCGAAAGCTTCCGTTATCCTGAAAGAGAGGATGAGGAAGCTCTGCGACGGCGGGGGCGCCATATTCTTTTCCACTCATGTGCTGGAGGTGGCTGAGAAGCTCTGTAACAAGGTAGCGATGATCAAGGACGGACGCCTGATTGCCTCAGGCACCATGGAGGAAGTTGTAAAGCAGGGCAATACTCTGGAGTCCATTTTCATGGAGGTGGTAAATGATGCTGGCGCAGATTAAGCTTATGGCCAGGCTGGAGCTTTGTAGTCTCTTTGGCATAAATGTTTTGCGATTTACGAAAGATAAGCGGAAAAAGAAGAGGGCCGTAATGCTTTCTGTCCTCTGGGTACTCCTGATTATCATGCTACTTTTTTATGTGGGCGGCCTTTCATGGGGCCTGGTGGAGATTGGAGCGGGAAAAGATGTTCCGGCTTATGTAATCGCCATATCCAGCATGCTCATTTTTGTCTTTGGAATCTTAAAGGCGGGAAGCATCATTTTCCGGAAGCAGGGATATGATATGGTAGTATCCCTGCCTGTAAGGAAAGGCGCGGTAGTGTTTGGACGGTTTTTGCGCATGTATACGGAAAATCTGCTGATGGCTGCTCTGGTACTGCTTCCGGGGATTGCGGTGTATGCATGGAAGGCGAGGCCGGATGTGCCATTCTATCTGTGTGCGTTTCTTGGGATATGGTCAGTGCCGTTACTGCCAATGACAGGGGCGGTCCTGATCGGGGCGCTGGTTACGGGAATTTCTTCCAGGATGCGGCATAAAAGCCTGGTGGCGTCAGTGCTTACGATAGTATTTGTTTTTGCCATTCTGTATGGTTCTTCGCGTCTTACGTCAGTGGAAGGGATGGAAGGCCTGGAGATTATGGAGGAACTGTCCGGAATGGTTTCGGATATGCTTGGGAGATTCTATCCTCCTGCCGTGCTGCTTGGGACGGCGATTGTAAATGGGAAAATCGGCCGGTGCCTGATGTATACAGGTTTATTTTTGTCTGTGTTTGCCGCCACGGCGGCAGCCGTATCCGCCTGCTTTCAGTCCATCTGCCGGAATCTGTATACAACGGCGGCAAGGCACGACTATCAGATGGGAGATCTGAAAGCTGACCCGGCGCTGGTTTCCCTGTGCAGGAAGGAATTTCGACGGTATTTCTCATCGAGTATTTATGTATCCAATACGATCATCGGACCGCTCATGGGCTGCGTCCTATCGGGAACGCTTCTTTTTACAGGCCCGGAGAGGGTGAAAGAGCTCCTGCCGGTTCCGGTTGATCTGGCAGTAATCGCACCGTTTCTGCTGGCAGGCACTTTTTGTATGATGACAACTGCAGCCACATCTGTTTCTATGGAAGGGAAGGAGTGGTGGCTCGTCAAAAGCCTGCCGCTGCAGGCAAAGACAGTCCTGGACGCAAAGATTCTGATGAATCTGATCCTGATTCTGCCTTTTTACCTTGTGTCGGAGGTTTTCCTGATCCTTGCATTAAAGCCGGGATTACAGGATGGCCTCTGGATGATGGTGATTCCGGCGGTGATCCTGCTGTTTGCCTGTGTATACGGGATTGCCGTTAACCTGCATTTCCCGGTTCTGGATTGGGAGAATGAGGTGAGCGTGGTCAAACAGAGCGCATCGGCCGTACTTGGAGGCATGGGCGGGGCTGTCCTTGCGGTGCTTGGCAGCGTGGGCGCCTGTCTGGTTCCGGAAGGATATTCCGAGGGATATCGGGCGGTTCTGTGTGTGCTGCTTCTGGGGATGGCATGTCTGATATATCGAAAAAATAACCGCATAGACTTGCGGGAACTTTGAGCAGAACAGGACAGATATCATGCAATATTGTATATGGGAGCTGCGATGAAAAAGGGCATAGGGTGAAAAGCCCGGCTGCTGACAGAGGAAAGTATATTGCAAAATTGTAAGAAATATACTATAATCAGACCACCCTTATTATATCCGGAGATTGTTACCGCGGGAATGGGAGATCGGGATGGAGCAGGAAAGCGAGGTGTAACCTATGGGGATTTATCTGAATCCCGGAAATCAAGGCTTCCGGGAAGCTGTCCGTTCCAAAATATATGTAGATAAAACAGAACTGATCGCATGTACAAATGAGATGATCAATACCGATGAAAAATTTGTCTGTGTCAGCAGGCCGCGCCGTTTTGGCAAATCCATGACACTGAACATGCTCGCGGCCTACTACAGCCGGGGCTGTGATTCCGCGGCTCTGTTCAAAGGGCTCAGGGTTGAGCGGCATGGAACATTTTCGGAGCATCTGAATCAATACGACGTGATCCTTCTGAATATGCAAAGGTTTTTGATCCGAAGGGATCAGGGAATCACAGAATATCTGGAGCAGGCCGTCTTAGAAGAACTGCGGGAGGCTTACGGAGATTTTTTCACGGAACAGACCACGTGTTTGGCAGAGGCACTCGAGAGGATCTACGCTAAGACAGAAAAGCAGTTTGTTTTTCTGATTGACGAATGGGACTGTGTGATGCGTGAAAGACAGGAGTCAGAGGCTCTGCAGAGACAGTACCTTGATTTCCTGCGAAATCTTCTAAAGGATCAGCCGTATGTCTCACTTGCCTATATGACAGGGATTCTTCCCGTGAAAAAATACGGCCAGCATTCAGCGCTGAACATGTTCTGGGAATATTCGATGACAGATCAGTTTGTATTCGAGGAATATACCGGATTTACGGAAGACGAGGTAAGAGAACTCTGTCGGCAGTATTGTATGGATTTTGCCAGGGTCAGCGACTGGTATGACGGCTACATGTTCCGGAATTTTAAGCATATTTACAATCCCAGATCTGTTGTCGCCGCGATGAAAAGCCGGGTGCTGTCGAATTATTGGACGGCCACGGAGACTTACGAGGCGTTAAAAATCTATATAGATATGGACTTTGACGGACTCCGGACAGAGATTGTGCAGATGCTTGGCGGGGAGCGGGTGAAGGTCAATACGTTCAGCTTCCAGAATGATATGCGCAATTTAAAAACAAAAGATGACGTCCTCACACTTTTGATACATCTGGGGTATCTTGGGTATGATTCTGAGAAAAAAGAAGCATTTATCCCGAACAAAGAAATTATGGGGGAATTTGAAAATGCCATGAGTGTGAGCGGCTGGCCGAATGTCATGCGGGTCTTAAATGCGTCGGAGCAGCTTTTGGAGGATACACTGCAAGGTGATGAGAGACGTGTTGCCGAAGGGCTTGACAGAGCGCATATGGAAGCCGCCTCCATCCTGACTTATAACGATGAAAATTCTCTGAGTTGTGCCATCGGGCTGGCCTATTACAGTGCGAGGAAGGATTACAGGCTGATCAGGGAGCTGCCTGCCGGACATGGATTCGCGGATATTGTATTCCTTCCGCTGCCGTCTGTGGATAAGCCGGCGCTTGTAGTAGAACTGAAATACGACAAAACTGCCGACGCGGCTATACGTCAGATCAAAGACAGGTGCTATACACAGGCCTTGGAGGGCTACACCGGGGAGATTCTGCTTGTAGGAATCAATTATGCAAAGGGAAATAAAAATAAGCCTCATAGCTGTATCATAGAACGGGTAAAAAAGTAAGGAGTTCCGGAACATGATCCGCAGCTGGCGGATGGAGAGTTAGCGGCTGCTGATATATGGCGGCCGCTAAAATAAAAGAAAAGGGTTAGTACAATCTAACTGCACGGCTGGCAACTGCTTCAAGACTCGAAGCCTGAGGATTTCTCCGGCCTGGAAAATGACTATGGCATGGAGTACGGAAGAAATCCGGGATATCTATCTGAGTACGGAGGAAATGCCGCGGCACCGGGAGTATTTTTTCAGGGAAGGGCCGCTGTCCATGGTTCCGGCAGAAGCCGCCCTATCTGCTTACGATCATTCTTCTCTCCAATGTAACGATCTTCTGCTTTTTCTATTATGTTACAGGGAAAACCATGACCGGGCAGTCGGTGGATATCCGCATACCGGTCATGGACGGGCTGGCATTTATTACCGAAGCGAAAAAAATATGTTCTCAGAGCTGTTATGTAGTCATGAGCGCCTACAATGATTTCGAGTACGCGAAGACAGCGCTCCGGCTTGGGGTGAAAGACTATATTTTAAAGCCGGTGGAAGAAGCGGAGATGGAGAAGATCCTGGAGGAGGTCATGCATCAGCTTGACCAGAAGAAGACCGCGAGATTGCAATAAATTGCATAAAACTTAGATTCCGGATTGCAACCGTACAGGTGAAAATATTCTAACACAAAAGGGGAGGTATATGGTATAATTTTAATATCTGTTCCGTATTTGCACAGATATTAAGACATTTCCCAACAGTTTCTGGGAAACAGATGGAGGCTGGTATATATGGCAATTAAGTCAATCGAAGTCATGAATGTTATGGTATTTAGACGGCAGTGGAGGAATCAGAATGATGATTGCAAGACCGGAATAAAAGCAGGAGATGAACTCCGCGATGCATTCCAACTGGAATTTTGCGATGGAATCAATGTTTTAATCGGCGAAAATGGAGTGGGAAAGACCACATTGCTTAAGATGATCTATGCAGCTACCCAATGGTCTAATGAACAGACGGATGAAAGAAAGACAAATCGTTTGCTGCATTTTTTCTCAGATAAACTGAAAGATAACGAAGCGTTAAAGAATACGACGAATAAGGAAGATTTCTGTTATTATAAGATTTCCGACGGAGAGCATAGTTTTGAGGACAGCCTTTCTCACAACGGGATTTTCCATTATGACGAATGGCTGGGGCTCAATATCCAATCCGTATTTATCCCGACAACGGAAATGCTTTCCCATTCCAAAGGTTTTCTTGCTATGAATCAAAAATATAGCATGCCCTTTGACGGTACACAGGTTGACATTATTGTAAATGCATCATTGCCGGAAACACGAGATATTCCGGCTGCGATGAGCGGTATTCTGAATAAAATAAGTGCTGCGATTGACGGTACGGTGATTCTGGAAGAGGATTCCTTTTATGTGGTAAAAAAGGATGGAAGAAAGATTGATTTTTCACTTGAAGCAGAGGGACTTCGGAAGCTTGGGCTGTTGTGGAAGCTGATCCGGAACGGCCTGTTGGAAAGTGGTACAGTTCTTCTGTGGGACGAACCGGAGGCAAATCTGAATCCGGAATTGTATCCGCTTGTTGCTGAAATATTATTGGAATTACAGAAGAATGGAGTTCAGATTTTTGCGGCGACGCATAATTACAATTTTGCGAAATATTTGGAAATCCGGCGTACGAAAAAAGAACAGGTTATGTTTCACAATCTGTATAGGGGAAGCTCGGAATTGCCTGATGTACTGCAGAGGTTATATCCTGAGCAGGCAAAATATGGAAATGAGATATACAGCAGATCGGCTTATAGAATGGAAGAACTGGAACCGAATCATATTATGATCGCCGATAATAAGCTTCTGGATGAAGTGTATGAACAGTGAGGATATCATGTCGAAGATATTAGTAGAAGAAAATGGCGTATACGGCATTGACTGTACTGATGCCGTATGGGCTTCCGATCAGATGCACAAAGATTATTATGAAGCAGGCTTACATATCAATGATGTGGATTTTGTGATCGAAAACAGTACGGAGATTCTTTTAGTAGAGTATAAAAATGCGAATATTTCAGGAGCGGTGAATCCAGGAGCATTTAATCCAATGGAGGATAAAAAGGTTTCTGTTGCCATACGGAAATTTTATGATTCGCTGCATTATTTGAGGCTGCTGGATAAAACTAAGCCGGTATCGTATGTTTATATTCTGGAATATCCAAATGGGGATGCAACGATGCGTAAAAGACTGCGTAACAGGTTGAAGCTGGAATTGCCATTTGCCCTCCAGGAGAAGATAGGGGATGGCAGAAAGCTGATAGAGAAGCTGGATGTTGTTTCCATAGAAGAATGGAATAAGAATAAAGATTATGGGAAATATCCGATTGTTCCGGTAGAACAGGGAATTATGAAATGATGCCGGGAGAGAATAAGGGGGAGGAACAGCGATGAAAAAAGCATTGCCGATCGGCATAGAAAATTTTGAGGACATGGTGAAGTCCGGCTATTATTATGTGGATAAGACGTTGTTCATAAAAGAATTATTGGACCTGAAAGGAAAGGTGAATTTATTTACCCGCCCCAGAAGATTCGGGAAGACCTTAAACTTAAGCATGCTCCGGTATTTTTTTGAAGACACCGGGGATCTGGAAAAGAACCGTCAGAATCAGGAACTTTTCCAGGGAATGAGGATCCTGGATGCCGGGGAGGCCTATGCCGGTCAGATGGGAAAATACCCTGTGATAAACCTGACCCTGAAATCCGCGAAGCAGGAAAATTTTGAGGCTTCCTATTATGCACTGCAGGCAGAGATCGCGGCCGAGTTTGACAGGCACAGAGATATCATGGAGCAGGGAAAAGAATGGATCACACCAAAGGAATATGAGCAATACCTCCGGATTGCGGACGAAGAGGCGGATGAAAAGCTGGTCCGGGGCGCGTTAAAATTATTCAGCAGATGCATGTATAAGATTACAGGCCAAAAAACGGTGATCCTGATCGATGAATATGATGTGCCGCTGGAGAACGCATATTTCAGAGGATTTTATGAAAAAATGGTGGATTTCATCCGCTCGCTGTTTGAATCGGCGCTGAAAACAAATGATTATCTGCAGTTTGCTGTGATCACGGGATGTCTGAGAATCTCAAAAGAGAGCATCTTTACCGGGCTGAACCATTTAAGGATCATATCTGTACTGGACCAGAGATACAGTGAGCATTTTGGTTTTACGGAAATAGAAGTAACACAGATGATGTCTTATTATGAAGTGGAAAGCCGCTTTTCAACGATGAAAGAATGGTATGACGGATATCTGTTCGGGAATACGGAGGTTTATAATCCATGGAGCGTTATCAATTTTATGTATGACCTGTGTGCGGATGTAAATGCATTTCCGCATCCCTATTGGATCAATACCAGCTCCAATGATATTATCAGGGATCTGATCGTCCGGGCCGATCGGGAGACGAAAGGGCAGATCGAGAGGCTTTTGAGCGGCGGTACATTGGATATCCAAGTGCATGAAGAAGTGACCTATGGGGATATGCGCAGCAACGGAGAAAACCTGTGGAATTTCCTTTATTTTACAGGATACCTGACGAAGGAAAGCGAATATTTCAAAGAAAAATATACATTTTTAAAGGCACGAGTTCCCAATATCGAGGTCATGACGATTTACGAGAATACCATCATGAATTGGATGAAAGAGCTTGTAAAGAAGGAAGATTTTCATGATCTGTATCAGGCTATGGAGGAGGGAAACGCAGAGCGGATGACGGATATCCTGAACGGACAGCTTTTCCGTACCATCAGCTTTTATGACAGCGCTGAGAATTTTTATCATGGCTTTTTAACCGGCATTTTAAGCCAGAGCGAGAATTATCTGGTAAAATCTAACCGCGAATCAGGGAATGGACGTTCTGATATCATGGTCAGGAGCCCTTCCCTGCGGGGACGTTCGTTTATTCTGGAAGTGAAGGTATCGGATTCGATTGATGATCTGGAAGCGGACGCAGAGAAAGCGATACAGCAGATTTATGATAAAAAGTATATGGAAGAGCTAAGGGAAGAAGGCTATCGGAAGATAGACTGCTATGGGATATCGTTCTTTCGGAAGGACTGCGAGGTGCGGTCCGGCAGGTAGATCGGTTTATAGCTACGGCTGGTTTATGGTGCGGAGTCCACTTCCTATAAATGTTTTTTCAATAACGGTTTAAGATAGTTCTTTTTAAAATCACGTACTGAACAGAAGAATTCCCGCTCAGACCTTGAAAATGAATTGGACTCCGCCTTTTCCGCAAGTAACTCCATCGTACAAATCAGGTCAGCCGCCTGAAACAACTTATAATCCACAGGCTTCACTTTTCGGAATTCTACATGGGCATAAAGTGTATTAAAAACAGAAGTCAGAATTTTGGTAAGTTCAATCTGGCCATTGTCGTAATAGATTATAATGCGGTTAAACTGCTCCCAAAAAGCTTGATGATCCTTAAGTATTCCGGCAATCGCTTTTGATATTCTTGCTGTTAACATGATTACATCCGGACACTCATCTTTCCTTAGTTTGGCACAAACATAATGAAAATCTAATTTACGGGTAAAATTAAATAATGCATTAAAAAGCCTTTTTCGTTCTTCCATAAGGTCGTTGGCATAGACGGATTCCCTGCGGATCAGCGGTCCCGTATGAATGGCATGCTGTTTATACCCAATGTTTGTCAAATGACTCTCCAAATCATCAATATTTTTGCTAATGTCAACATTCTGATTATGTAAGACCATTGCGACCAGATAAAATGGCGCATGAAAATTATATGGCCCAAAATCGCCTGATTCATCTATAAAAACACTTAAAATCTTTTCAGCCATAGATTATCTCCTTCATCCCTCCTGGATTTTTCTAACAAAAATAGCGGGGAAATTCCCCGCCGTTCGGTGGACCAGGGTCTTTCGACCAGCCCAATCAGTGATATCACTGATTTATTTATATGTTCATATTAACGGAAATATACTTGATTGTCAATATTGTTCAGTAAAATTTTTCCAGATGTACGGTTGCAATCCGAAATATCTTAGCAACCGTACATCTGGAAGTTTTTATAATAAGGAGTTGTAGAAAAATAAGTGATACAGATTGCGCAGGATATTTCTTCGGATGTGCAGGTCAAAAAACGTAGTTCTACACTCCGTTTCGGTCCTTGCTGAACAAGCGTCACTGGCGCTTAGCAACGTAGCGGGCCTTGCCCTAAGGGGGACCATGCGCATCATGTTATACTGTGCGGCAGATTTATCTGGCGCGCAGTATAACTCCAAGGTCGCCTTTGTAAAGCACCATAAAGACAAATACGAAGGTCAGTTCCCCATATGGGTGGCCATGGAGCTCTTCACTTTCGGTATGCTGTCGTATTTCTATAATGACCTTAAGACCGCCGATAAAAAGGCGTTCGCTCGTGAGCTTGGCGTTAATTACCGCAAACTCGAAGGCTGGCTACGGTGCTGCATCGACCGCCGAAATATCTGTGCCCATTACGGCAGACTGTGCCATCGTATTTTTACTGCCGCTCCTGCGAGACTTGACCTTGCCGAACAGGACAGCCGCAGGCTCTGGGGAGCGGTTTTTGTGGTGCGTGACATCTATCCATCATCGGACAGATGGAATTCTGAAGTCATTCCAAAATTCGAAGCTCTACTCGATGAATACAAGGATGATATTGACCTCCGCCATATAGCTTTCCCAGAAGACTGGAAGGATCAGCTATCCCGATAATCACCGCTCCCCTAACGCTTTTGTATACTTATTCATCATAAATATTACATAAATAGCAACCAGCAATTCCGTGATCGGCATGGCAAACCATATGGAATCCGCCCCTGCCGCAGCCGGAAGCAGCATAATGAAAAATCCGCTGATAATACAGCCTCTGAAAACAGATACGCAAAAAGCGGCTCTTGGCTTCATCAGCACCTGAAAATAATAAGTAGAGAAAATATTCAGCGGCAGCAGCAAAAATGAAATACTGTAACGCCGTATGATCGCAGGCGCAATCTCTAAGATCGCTTCCGTCGGCTTCATAAAAATGTAAATGTACAGATTCGGGCATATCAGGCTGAGCGCGGTCCAAAAGATACTGAAAACGCCGACCGTATAAAGGGCATACCGCAGGGTCTCTTTGATGCGCTGCCATTTTTTCGCGCCGAAATTGATCGAGATGATCGGCTGCGCAGCCTGCCCCACGCTGTAAGCGCAGCACTGGACAATCGTGCTTACGTTGATGATCGGCCCGTAAACAGCCAGTGCGCTGCTGCCTAAATATTTCATGATCTGGCGATTGAAAAGCACGGTCAAAATTCCCATTGCAATGTCAATAAAAAATGTCGGAAATCCGGTAACCGATATTTCCCGCAGCTTCTTCAAAAATGCCGTCGGTTTTCGGAAAACCAATGTATTTCTCTTAGTCCAGAAGTGGGAAAGCATAACAGCAAAGGTAATCCCGGAGCCAACCGCCGTTGCGAGCCCGGCGCCAAAAATCCCCATGTCAAAAGTAAATACAAAAAGGTAATCGCCTATCACATTGAACATTGCTCCGGCTAAAACGCCGACAGTTGCCAGTTCGGGATGATCGTCATTCCGCAGGAATGCCGCCAGCATTTGATTGAACAGGAAAAACGGAACGACCGCTTTTATGGGCGTTAAATAGGATTTCGCCAGTGAAAGGAGGCTTTCATCCGCACCGAAAAACAGCAGGATCGGTTTTTCAAAAAATAAAATCGCCGCCCATGACACCAACGCAAGAATGACAGAGCCAATCACGGAAATCGTAAAATACTCATTCTCCTTTCCGCTTTTCCCGGTTCCCTGTCCCCGGACTGTACTGAAAATGACAGAGCCGCCGATTCCCATAAGCAGCCCCAGACTGTAAATGATATTCCATACAGGGGCAACCACCGCCAATGCCGCTGTTCCGTCCGGGCCTTCATATTGTCCGACCATTGCCATATCCACAAGGGAATAGATCGAACTGATCATTGCGCTTCCAAAGGCAGCGGACAGATACTTGAGATAGATGGGTTTCATACTTCCATTCAGCAGATTCATCGCTTCTTTCTCCTTTTCCTAAAATTGAGCAGAGAATGTGCATAAGAAAAGTGTGCGTTGAGACGCACACTCGCGCCGAAGCGCGACTGCGACAGCAGCCATTTTCCTTATGCGCGTAGTGCGCATCCCCCGGAGGGTTTTTATTCTATAGGAAAATTCGAAGAAGTTTCCTATAGAATAAAAAAGCCGGATAAGAAAGGCGAACAGGAACGGCTTTCTTATCCGGCGCTCTCATACGTAAGAGCAACCCTCCGACAAACCGTATGTCCGCTATCTTATCCGGCCTTATACTTACGCTTATAAGTCCTCCGATAACTGTTGTATAGGCTAACAGAAAAAATCTGGTTTGTCAAGTGTCTATTATGTATCAGAATTTGATTCATTTATGTTACTATTCACGGTGCCTTGCACCCCGCTGCAAGGCATCCGGCCGATAAAGCTACGGTTTCAGGCATCCAGCCCGTCTACACTCCGTTCCGGTCCGTCCTAAACAAGCGTCGCTGGCGCTTAGGACCGCCGAAGGCGACTTTTCAATGGGCTGGATGAGTTACAGTTTGCGGCCGGTTAGGCCGTGAACTGTAACTCATTTATAGACTAATTTGGTCATTTTGCTTAATCCTATTGCCAGAATAAGCGTAAAAAGCTCTGCGGCAAGGGGAGCAGCCCAAATAGCCTTACTCCCAAATAAAACGGGCATACAGAAAATGGCAGCCGCTTTTATGACAATACCTCTGCTTACCGCTACCATGTTTGCCTGTGCCGTCCTCTTTGAAGAAAACAAAAATGCTGTAAAAATAAGGTTTAGAGCCATTGGAACAAATGACAAACTAAACATTGGCAATGCCACGGCAGCGGTCTGAACAAGGTTATTATCGTTATTGAATATACAGATCACTGGCTCACCGAAGGAAAAAAGTATGCCATAAATGAAAAGGGATAATATCAAATTGACCATGATACCGCAGCGGAAAAACCAGTTCATTCCGTTTGTATCCTGCTTCCCGTAACAGTTGCCCCAAAGCGGCTGTAAGCCTTGTGCCACGCCGGATAAGACTGCATTTGCAAGGGAATAAATAAAACTCAAAACACTATATGCAGATACCCCTATATCGCCTGTCAAACCTGCCAGCATAAGGTTATAGCAAAGTGCGGTAACCGGCGTGGTAAGCTGTGAGACTGCTTCTGGTATTCCGCGTTTGCATATTTTTTTGATAAGGGAAAAATCAATTTTAAACGGCTGGATACGAAGCTGCCCTTTTTTTTTCACAAAATGCAAAAGAAGAATGATAACAGAAAATATCTGTCCTAAGCCGGAAGCCACTGCCGCGCCAATAATTCCCATGCCTAACGGGAAAATAAACAGCCAGTCCAAAAATATATTCGCGATTGCCCCTGTACACATTCCTACGAATGATAGAGTAGGAGAACCGTCATTTCTAACAAATACCGACAGACAGGTGCTCATCAACATAGGAATTGAAAAAGCAGAATAGTAAAATAAATAATCTGCCGACATTTTTCTCATGGTATCGCTTAACTTATATGCGCCGCTTATGTCAACAATCTGCTGCGAAAATGTCATTCCGATTATCATTAGTACAGCGGAAAGCAAAGCGGTTAAAGTAATAGCGGTCATAAAAGCGTGATTTGCGCCCTCTTTATCTCCCCGTCCAATCCGTATGGCAACAACTGTTGCGCCGCCCATTGGAAACATTGCAGCGACAGCGACAACAAAAGTGATAAAAGGCACGCCGATATTCACAGCTCCTAATGCTGCCGGTCCGGTGCCCTGCCCCACAAAGATACCGTCAACCACGTTGTAAAGATAGGTCACAAACAGCCCGCCCATTGCCGGGAAAATGTAACTGCATAAAGATTTTGCTCTTGCGCTCATAATAATACCTCCACGTCATACAATAAAATCTGCAGGATTCTATTTCCATACAGTTCCATAAATGATTCGACCGTCAAAAGTCCATTTTCATTACTGAGATAATTTTTCGAAGATTCGTGCCACAATATATGGAGGCAATGTGGTGCATTGTTGACATATATTGTGGCATGGAGATTCGGAAAATTAGCCAGCAAGGGAAATGAGAGTTTTTGACGGGCGAATCATAAATAAAAGAAGTGGGATAAAGCCATAAATGGTCTTATCCCACTTCAACAATCGTTTTGATTACAAGTCCTCTGACAAGCAGGCTTATTGTAGCATAGGGAATTTTTAAAGTCAATGGGATTATGAAAAGTTTGGATTTGTATAATAATTGTTGTTACAGGTCACACCTTGACCAGGCGTGACCTGTAACTCAGGCCGCATTTTGAATGTCTACGCTCCGCTTCGGTCCGCACTAAGCGAACGTCCACTGGACGTTCAGTGCCCTACGGCAATGGGCGGCCTGAATACCAGCTTTTATGTGCATCCTCCCGACCAATCAGCGTGGTGATTGGTCGGGGTGTGACATGTAACTAATAATTTTCCCCATGACTTCCAATAAATTTTCTATATTTTGATTCCGCTGTCCTGTTAAAATGTTGATAGAAAAGAGTACACTCACGGCCAATGAAATCTGCCGTGACTATAGCAGAAAGCATGAGGTGCAGAGATGGAAAAAAGGATTATGAACGGAATCCCATGGTACGACCAAAACGGGAATACGGTAAACGCGCACGGGGCCTGTATCGTACAGGAAGATGGGAAATATTATCTCTTTGGCGAGTATAAGACGAATGATGTCAATAAGTATATAGGATTTTCCTGTTATTCTACGGAAAATTTTACGGACTGGCAGTTTGAGGGCTTCGCCCTGCCGCCCTTAAAGGATGGCATTCTGGGACCGGGGCGTATCGGGGAACGGGTAAAAGTGGTGAAGAGCAGCTCCACCGGAAACTATGTAATGCTGATGCATACGGATGACCTGAAATACTGCGATCCCTGCATTGGGCTGGCGGTGGGAAAGCGTCTGGATGAGGAATTTACGTTCCGGGGGCCGCTCCTTTTTCAAGGGAAGCCGATCCGGTTTTGGGATATGGGAACCTTCACGGATGAGGACGGCACGGTCTATCTGCTGACCCATGAGGGAAATATTTACCAATTAGATGAAACATGTACGGAAGCGGCGGAGCTGGTGGCTGAGGGGATTGCTCCGGGAGGGGAATCTCCGGCGATGTTCAAAAGAGACGGCACTTATTATCTGATGTTTTCCAATAAGACCGGCTGGGAGCGGAATGACAACTATTATTTTACGGCATCCGATCTCCACGGGCCATGGAAGTATTAGGGGCTGTTCTGCCCCAGGGGAAGCCGGACCTATAACAGCCAGTGTTCTTTTGTGTTTGAGTACCAGAGCGGCAAGGGAAAAATTCCGGTCTATGTGGGCGACCGATGGTCTTTTCCCCGGCAGGCGTCGGCGGCAACGCTGGTGCTCCTGCCGCTTGAAGTGTCGGGGCAGTCAATGCGGATCTCGCAGTATCGTCCGGTCTGGTCCCCGGATACGCTGGAAACATACCGGCCAGAGCCGCAGAACCTAGCTGTATTTTGCTCCAACCTGAAAGGAGAGCATCTCTGTATTGATTTTGAGGGAACACAGATTGCGTTATTCGGAAGCGCGGACAGCCATGGGGGATATGGTGATATTGAAATCATAGATGAGAAGGGGCAGTGTGTACATAAGACCAGCATCGACTTTTACAGCGGAGTTCCGGAGGAGGGGCTGCGGTATCGTTCCCCGATGCTGGCTGACGGGAAATACCGGCTGAGGCTTACGGTGTCCGGAGAGAATAGCGTATGCGTCACCAAGAATGGGACGAGGTACGGAAGCGACGATTATTATGTGCGGGTCATCGGATGGAGTATTCAGTGATATATGAGGTAATATGGGCGATCTATGGGCTGGCTTTTGAAATGGTGAAGGAAAGGCGGGAAAGAATTTTATGGGCATCAAGATAAATTATCACACAACAGTTTCAGGCATCAAGACCGGGCCTGTGCAAAAAGCGGCGGACTGCTTTATGAGGGATCTGAAAAAAGTATTTCTGCATACGGACGAGCCGGGAGCGGAGATCCGTCTTGTGGAAGGGCGGCAGGAAGCGGAAGGGTATCTGATCCAGGTAAGGAACGGACATCTGGAAATCCAGGCATCGGACGACCTGGGCTTCATCTACGGACTTTATGAGATCAGCCGGTCGGTACTGGGCGTCAATGAGTTCTGGTTTTGGAATGACCAGGAATTTGTACCGAAAAAGGAGGCGCGGCTTCCAGAGGATTTTTGCCTGCGGTCCGTGCCCTACCGGGTCAGGTACCGGGGCTGGTTTGTGAATGACGAGGTGTTGCTCCATGCATGGACTGTAGACAGGGAGAAGGAGAAAGCATGGGAAATGGTATTCGAAGCGCTGCTGCGGTGCGGCGGCAATATGGTGATACCGGGTACGGATCAGAATTCGAAGCTGTATGCGGACATGGCTGCCGGGATGGGATTGTGGATCACACATCACCATGCGGAGCCTCTGGGCGCGGAGATGTTTGCAAGGGCATATCCGGGACTGCAGGCTTCCTATGACCTGTACCCGGAGAAATTCCATGCCCTCTGGCAGGAGGCGCTGGAACGGCAGAAGGCTCAGAAGACCATCTGGAACCTGGGATTTCGCGGGCAGGGGGATCGGCCTTTCTGGGAGGATGACGAGAGATACCGGACGGATGCCGCGAGGGGGAAGCTGATGGGCGAGCTGATCAGGAAGCAGTATGACATGGTGAAGGCCATGGACGCGGAGGCTGTGTGCAGCACGAACCTGTACGGGGAGACCATGGAGCTGTACCAGAAAGGCTGCCTTGCGCTGCCGGAGGATGTGATCAAGATATGGGCAGACAACGGATTTGGGAAAATGGTCAGCAGGCGGCAATGGAACGACAATCCAAGGATCTGCTCACTGCCGGAAAAGAAAGAGGACGCAAACGGCATCTACTACCATGTATCGTTCTATGATCTGCAGGCGGCAAACCATATCACCATGCTGCCCAATTCGCCGGAATTTGTAAAATGGGAGCTTACGGAGGTTTTGGACAGGGGCGGGGATGATTTCTGGATCATCAACTGCTCCAATGTAAAGCCCCATGTATATTATCTTGACTTTATTGCCAGGATGTGGAAAAATGGAGAGGTCGATGTTGAAGAGCACAGACAATCCTATGTCGCAAAATACTATCTATGTCCGGAGAACGGGCAGAACAGGCTGATCGCCGAACGCCTGAAGGAATACCATCAGTATGCGGTTTCCTATGGAAAACACGAAGACGAGCATGCGGGGGAGCAGTTTACCAATCATGTGGTCAGAGTCCTGGTGAATCAGTATATGAGAAACAGGGAGAAGCGCAGCGAAGAGCTGCTCTGGGCGGTAACGGCAGAGGACCTGAAAGGGCAGATCCTCTGGTATAAGAATATCTGTGAAGGGGCGGATTACCCGGAATATGTCCGCAAATGTATGGAGACGGGGGTACAGCTTTCCGGCAGAGGCAGGGAATTGTTCCGGGATTCCATACTTTTGCAGGCGCGGATCCATTGCCATTGTTTTCAGGGGGCGCTTTACGCGTGTGAAAGCATGCTGGCAGGATTGGAAGAGGATGACCGGATGGCTTTTTACAAAGCGGGAAAAGCAAGGAAGGAATATCTGGCGGCGGACAGCGCCATGAGAGAACGGGAGCATGGAAAGTGGCATGGTTTTTATCAAAACGAATGCCTGACGGATATTAAGCAGACAGCGTGGGTTTTGGAAGGATTTATGAGTTACTTGAGGGCACTGGGGGACGGGCCGCACTATTATCACTGGCAGAGGGAGTATCTGTATTCAGAAAAAGACAGCCGTGTCATGCTGCTTTTGAATACGGAAAATCATTTACGGGACCAGGAGATATTTGCGCTGATGGAAGAAAAGATGGGGGATTAAGATAGAAGAAAAGACAGAGGATTAAGTATCGAGGAAGTAACTACTCAGCACAGGATAGCGCATTTACTGCGCTATCTGTACGAAAACGTATAAATCGCAAGAGCAATCCCCATTGCCGCAGGCGATTTTCATGGGATTGCGGCGTAACTACGAAGGTACTGAGTAGTTACTCGAGGAAGAAGATGGAAGAAAAGATGGAGGATTGAGATGTACAAGGCAAAAGAAGATCGGTATGAACGCATGAAATATGTAAGATGCGGCAGAAGCGGCATCATGCTTCCCAGAATCGCGCTGGGATTCTGGCATAATTTTGGTTCCGTTGACAATTTTGAAAATCAAAGGGCCATGGTACACAAGGCTTTTGACCTGGGAATCACACACTTTGACCTGGCAAACAATTACGGGCCGGTGTATGGTTCGGCGGAGGAGAATTTCGGCAGGATCATGGATATGGATATGCGTCCCTACAGGGACGAAATGCTGATCGCCACGAAGGCGGGGCATGATATGTGGAAAGGCCCTTACGGCGACGGCGGCAGTAGAAAATATCTGATGGCAAGTCTGGATCAGAGCCTTCGGAGGATGCGGCTTGACTATGTGGATATTTTTTATCATCACAGGCCAGATCCGGAAACGCCTCTTGAGGAGACGATGGAAGCATTGTCGGACATTGTGCGCCAGGGAAAAGCTCTGTATGTGGGAATTTCCAAATATAGCGCGGAGCAGACGAAAAAAGCGGCTGAGATCCTTGCCCGGAACCATACCCCTCTTCTGATCCACCAGTTCCGCTATAATATGATGGACAGAAGGTACGAGACCGAAGGGCTGAAAAGCACACTGAAAGAGCTGGGAGTCGGCAGCATTTCCTTTTCCCCTCTGGCACAGGGGATTCTGACAGACCGTTACCTCCATGGAATCCCGGAAGGGAGCAGGGCTGCGAGAAATCATTTCCTCAAGGAGAAGGATATCGGGGCCGCGTTGGTGGAAAAGGTAAAGCGGCTGAACCAGATGGCGGGCGAGAGGGGACAGACCCTTGCGGAGATGGCGCTTTGCTGGAACCTGCGTGGGGAGAACCTGAACACTGTACTGATCGGCGCAAGCAGGCCGGAGCAGATTGAAAACAATGTGAAGGTTCTTGCAGGAACGGATTTTTCGGAGGAAGAGTTGAAAAGGATAGAGGAGATTCTTGCGGAATAGGGGATCATCTTTATACTTTATCATAATAATTCAAAAAGGCACAGGAAGATAAAGATTCCAAAAACTCCGCTGCCCAGTATGATACCGGACGCCGGTGTTTCCTAAGTGGACGTTCAAAAAGCGTTAGCGTCGCTGTGGTATCGGGAAGGGGGGATTCGCGGTCAGAGGAAGAAAATGAGGAGGATAAATTTTGTATTGACATGCGAGAGCTTATTAGCTACCATATCAAGAAAAGGAGCAGAGAAATCGTTCTGTTGGAACTGTCTGAAAAATATCTTTCTTAGAAAAACTATGCTATACTTTCATTACATTTATAGCAGGAAGGAGCAATACGGTTATGGGAATATATCTGAATCCCGGCAATGCAAGTTTTCAATCTATCAGGAAAGGAATATATATTGATAAATCAGAGCTTATATCTTTTGTCAATGCAAAGCTTGGAACCAAAGAAAAGTTAATATGTGTCAGCAGGCCTCGAAGATTCGGCAAGTCATTTGCTGCTCAGATGTTATGTGCATATTATGATAAAAGCTGTGATTCAAGGAGTCTTTTTCTTGATTTGAAGATTGCTTCCGATACGGATTTCAGTATATATCTTAACCAGTTTAATGTGCTGTATCTCGATATGACATGGTTTCTTGTCAATTCCGGCGATATAAAAGATACGGTCAGAAATCTCCAGCAGGAGATCATCAAGGAATTAAAGATATACTACTCTGAGTATATTGCTTTGGATGTTGCTACGCTGCCTATGGCTCTCTCGAAGATTAATCAGGCAACAGGAGAGAAATTTATCATCATCATAGATGAATGGGATGCCTTGTTTCGGGAAGCTAAGAATGACAGTGAATTACAGACTGCCTATATAGACCTGCTGCGGGGATTATTCCGAAGCAGTCTCACAGACCGCATGATAGAAGCCGCATATATGACCGGTATTCTTCCAATTAAAAAGTATGGAACTCAGTCAGCTATGAGCGACTTCTACGAATATACGATGATTCAGCCGGAACCTCTGGAAAAATATGTGGGTTTAACAGAACGGGAAGTCCGTACTCTGTGTAATGCCGCAGGCCTTGATTTTGATGAAGTGCAGAATTGGTATGACGGTTATATTCTGGGAGAGAATCTTCATGTATACAGTCCCAAGTCCGTGCTTGATGCCGTCAGACGCAGGCAGCTCAACAATTATTGGACACAGACAGAAACTTATGAATCATTGAAATCTTATATAAATAGTAATTTTGATCATCTAAAAGAAGATATTATATATATGCTTGCCGGAAACAGATGTAGAATTACGACCCGCCGGTTTCAAAATGATATGATAAATATCAATAGCAAGGATGATGTGTTCACACTGCTCATACATCTGGGGTATCTGGCATATGATATTCGATCGAGTGAAGTGTTCATCCCTAATCTGGAAATTGCCGATGAGTTTAAAAATGCTATAGAAGACAGTGGATGGAATATAATTGCTTCCGCACTTACTAATTCGGAATCGCTTTTGGCTGCTACTCTTGCCGGTGACTGTGATACCGTTGCTCAATATATTGACAAAATTCATTCGGAAAATACGTCAATTATATCTTATAATAATGAGAATGCACTTAGCTGTGTAATAAGTATAGCTTACTTTTTCGAAGAAAAAATGACTCTAGAAGACTAGGGTCATTTTTCTTATATA
>VSNK01000064.1 GCA_009774255.1 Faecalicatena sp. | reverse complement strand
TGTCAGAAAATTGGGCCGCAATCTGGTACAATTGGAAATCATCAGATTCAAAGCAGGTTTTTCCTGCTTTTATGTTGCAATGAATCAGATGCTTTCCTTTTTAATTATATCAAAAGGATTTTTGAGTGTAAAGTCTTTATTCTATTATGGGTGCAGATAATTTTTGTTGGTTTTAACATCATGATAAAGAAAAGGCATACGCTTTTTTAATACGCATACCTTCGTTACTTTTGCTTTAAACAGCTAAGATGTCCTTTTATAAAATCAACAATATCCCGTTCCACCGTCTGTTTGAGAAATTTCAGGTGCGTCATCCAGATGGAAAATACTTTTCACATTTGCATTTTTAAGGAGTGCTTCCTTCGATTCCATGTTTTCTGGAAATCATTCGCCTATTCTAAGATTTTTTACCGTCTTGTTTTCAATCGTCAGCCCTTCGTATATACGGATTCCGCCGCTCCCTGTAGGGGCCTGTGCCAGAAGCCCTGCTTTCACCGTTTCCCCCGCAGGCAAGCTGAAAAAACGCATCATATAAAAATGCTCCCCATCTGTTGAATAATGAAACGCAAAGGACTGGCCTGCGCGGCATACTTGAAGCCAGACATGGTCCGTTTCTATATTGCAGCCGTTCGCATCATCGGAATCCCCTTTCGTGACAACGCTTACGACCGCATGTGTTCCAAAATCCGTCAGCTCGAAACACGCTTTTGCCCAATGGCTGTCATCCTGCATGACCATGATGGAAGAAGAATCATAGATATCTTTAAAATCAAGTGATACTTTGACCCGCATTACAAAGTCTCCGGTCACCTCCGTATAGTAAAAAGGCGCATTGCTCAGCGATTCTGGTGTAATTCCTTCTTCCCCGACCGCACCGTTATTACAGAAAAAATCACTTTCCTTTGGTGCGGTTATTTCCCATCTGTCTGCTGATTTTCTGATCGTACTCTCATTGATCCATTGAAATTCCATCGTAAACATTCCTCCTTGTAATTCATCTGTGATTATAAATCATCTGTAATTATAAATTTTCAATGATCTTAACTCCCCATGCAGGAATTCTTATAACCTCCCCTTCTTTCACCAATGCTCCTGTCAGAAGCTCTGTTCCATCCCCATATCCGGACTTCACCTTCTGTTCCTGAACGGAATAGTTAAGATAAAACCACACTTTTTTCCCGAAATCATTGATTCCTTTTCTAAGGATCAATGGAAAACGGATCTTTCCTGCATCCATGATTCCCACATCACCAAGTGCTTTTATAAGAACCCTCTCAAGAAGTGTATCCTCCATCATACATCCGATATAATATGCCTTCCCCGCGCCAAATAGATTCCTGGTGGCTGCCGCATATCCATTCCAATTATCATGATCATATGTAAGCAGTACCTCTGCCGTCTCTGGCAGCACAAGTTCCATAAAGGTCTTTGCTTTACGTTCTTCGTCTCCCGCCTCTTGTACAATTTCCCCCGAAAGCTTCACGTTCTTCGGAAATGTAAACTGATGGTAGCGGATGCCCAGACAGTCTCTCAACATATACGGCTGTACTTCATGTCTGACTTTCACATTCTCATCTGCAAATGCCGTCTTAAATGTCGCGATCAGTGTCCCTCCATTTTCTACATACCGGCTCAGCCTTTCCAGCAGAGCGTCCGGTGCGCAGTACAGCGCCGGGACTACGATCATCTGATACCGCTCAAAGCCCTCTGACTCTGGAAACAAAAAATCACACTCTACATTCATCTTATACAACACATCATAAATCCAGCGCACCACATCATTATAGGTTGTTTTTCCATGATCAGCAGCTGTCGCCTCAATTCCAAACCACTTTAACGCAGTCAGGGCTTCATTGCTTACCAGGACTGCCACATCATTTTTCTTTTTCAGATTCACCAGATGGCTGCCCTTTTCTCTCAGTTCCCTGCCGATCACGCAGGCCTCCTGATACGTCGCATTTTCCTGAAAATCCTGGCTCAAAAGACCTTTCCAATAGGTTTCACAGGCATTGTGCAGGGAATGCCAGTGCCAGTACATGACGCTGTTTGCCCCGGATGCGATATGGCTGTATGCCTGCAGGCGGAGCTGCCCCATGTATGGAAGCCACCCCGGAAAGCCCTGTGCCGCTGTCTCAAGAATGAGATAATTGTCCTGCTTTAAGGAACGTGTCAGATCCCCGCCAAACGCGATCTCTATGCCTGTCAGTTCATCCTGTGAAGGATGGTAGATATCGGCCCCTGCGATGGTAAGACATTTTGCCGCATGGAAATGATCCACATCCGGCTGTACCCCGTAGGAATACCCCCGCCATTCAAAATCAAGATTGTGTGTGATGAACTGGTCTTCCCGGCAGTATTCCCGCACAATCTCTGACTGCCATCTCAGGAAATCATCTACCAGCGTCCGCTGAAATCTCTCAAATTCCGCGCCAAGACTGCCGTTAATGGTGCCCCTTACATCAGGAAAATCCTCCCATGCATTGATCCGGTTGCTCCAGTAATCCAGGCCGAAGGCTGCGTTCAGATCATCCAGGTTATTGCGGAATTTTTCACGCAGATACTTTACAAATTTCTCCTGTACATTCTTCCCTGCAGTGCCGTAATGCTTCGTCTCGTTGTCAAGCTGAAACCCGATCACGCATTTTCTCTCTGCCGCATGCTCCATGAGCCTTCGGATCACGCGTTCCGCATAATACAGATATACCGGATGCGTGATATCCATGATCTGGCGCGGGCCGTAGATGCCGCGGCCAGTTTTTGTTACGGCAAGTACATCCGGATGGGACTTCACCATCCATGTAGGAACCGCATAAGTCGGCGTCCCCACGATCACATGGATCCCCGCCTCCTCCATGGCATCCAATACTCTGTCCACATGGGAAAAATCAAATATTCCCTCCTGGGGTTCGCAGGTGCTCCACGTAGACTCCGCGATCCGCACCGTATTGATCCCCGCCTTTTTCATCATCCGGATATCTTCCCCTAACCGCTCGCAGGGCATATATTCATCATAATACGCCGCCCCGAATAAAATTTCTTTCACAGGCTGTTCCCTCCTTCCTTATCTTATAGCGATAGCGTAACACAGCCAGGGCGAAAAATATATCGTGTATTTCGGAATATTATCGTCTATTTTCGTTTACTTAAGAAATACCAGACTTTTTCCGGTATTCCGTGGGTGTCATTCCGGTCTGTTCTTTAAAAACCTTTCCAAAATGGCTTTGTGAGCAAAAAGCCAGATAGGAAGCAATGCTTTTCACGTCATAAGCGGAATAACGGAGCAGATTTTCTGCCAGCCGGATTTTTTCCCGCCGGATATACTGCTGCATTGTGATCCCTTCCACCTTGCGGAACAAGTCGCACAGGTACGTCTGGGATACGCCCACCTGATGTCCAATCTCCCCGATCACGATCTCACTGTGAAGGTTCTGAAAAATATAATTCTTTGTTTTTTCGATCAATTCATTCTTTTGTGCTTTTGAAGAAATACTGCTGACCCGGTCTGCAAATTCATACTGTGCCTGACGCATGGCCGCTTCAACATGAACAATATTTGTCATTTCTTCAATTTTTAAAATATAGCCATCTACCATGGAGAACGCTTCTTCCGGCAGGACCCCGCCGTCAATCGCTGCCCTGGAAGATAATGTGATCACACATATCGCAATATTTTTAGCCTGCCGCAGGCCATCTCTGGAAAGGATTCCTACATGGCCGCGGTAGGCCTCCTGAATGCTTTTTTTCAGCATCCCGCTGTCTCCCCGCCGGATACTGTCCAATTCCCGCTGCTCCCGGTCATAAGGATTATGCGGCATGCCGGTTTCCTGACGTCCGAAGATCACCTCCTGCACATGGGATCTGGCTTCCCCGATATCAAGCCCTGACAGTCCGTTCCTTTGCCAAAGCTCTTCCAGAGTCCGCTCCTTTCCTGTGATACAGTGAAAAAGCACAAGGACCCCCGCGCCAAATACATCCTTCTCACAAAATGCAGTCTGGCGGTGTACTGCTTTGTCTGTTCCATGTGTATCAGCCATAAATTTTTCCAGCCCTCCTGCCGGCTTTATGATACAGATCGGACCCAGTACCAGTTTTCTGTCATTCAGGGACATTACTCCATATAAAACGGAATGATACTCACAATAAACGGCCGGGCAGTCTTCCATATCCCGGTCAATGAGCATCTCTAAAAAAGGGCGGTCTGTGTACAGAGGATTTGCCTCTGGAAGGACATCGCCAAACGTTTTACAGATCTGACAATCTTTGTCTATAAGATAAATATTACAGTGGAGTATCCGCACCCACTGATCCAGCATAAAGTCCATGTTCATCTTTTCTTGTCCTTACTTTGTCTGCCAAACAACACCTGCGCAGAATCTTTTTTCCTTTTTCTGTATTCGCCGGGCGTGAATTGAAAGGTGTCTTTGAATTTACGGCAAAAATAACCGACATTTTCAAACCCGGTATCATGGGCGATCGAAAGGACGCTGTCCTCCGTAGCGGCAAGCAGCTTTGCTGCGCGCTTCAGCCTGTAATGGATCAGATAATTGACAGGCGAGGTATGGATATTTTTGTGAAATATATTCAGCACGCTGCTTTTGCTCAATGTGACGGTATTTGCAATGTCATCCAGGGTAATCTGATACGGGTAATTTTTATGTATATACTGCAGCATGATCTGGAGCTGTGCCTGGGTTCTTGCAGACGGCTGCCGCGCAGGAGCATTTTCATTGATGCCTGTACTTTCATATATCATGCGCCACAGCTTCATGAGTGTCTCTGCAGTTCGCAGCTCACGCAAATGATCTGATCTCTGAATAGCAAATACCAAAAGCAGAGTGTCTAAAATCTCCTTTTGATCCGGATCGTCAGATGTAAATATCTGGTACTTAACCGGCGAAATCAGAACCGGACGTATGTATTTCTGATATATCAGGCTTTCCTCCTGGGAAAGCAGCGCGGGAGAAAATACAATGTTGGGAATCCGGGTGCTTTCTGTGGATTCAAATCTGTGGACTACCTGAGCATTGATGAATACGCCCGTTCCGGAGCTCAGCGTGTGCCTGTCGCTGCCTATGAGAAAATCAGCCTTCCCCGTTTCAATAAACATCAATTCCACTTCCGGATGCCAATGCCAGTCTACACAGTGAAAATCAAACTGCCAGATATCTTCATCATAGAATTGAAACGGATATTCTTCGCTTCCATGCTGCGCTGTTTCTCTTAGGGATCCATCTGTTTTGATCCTTCCATATTCGGTATGGGGTTTCATGCGCAGACGCTCCTTCCATGATATCTTTTTCGTTTTTGTGATATTGTGTAATATATTTGCGATATATTTCATTGATACTTGCTTTATTTTAACATATAATGCAATCCATCACAACAATGAAAGGAAGGAAAATCAAAATGGCTAAAAATTATAAAAAAACTCTGACCGCCTGCTACCTTGGTTTTATTACGCAGGCGATCGCCGCAAATTTCGCTCCGCTGCTCTTTTTAAGATTTCATTCGGAGTATGGTATCCCGCTTGGAAAAATCGCTCTTGTCTCTGCTGTATTTTATCTGACCCAGCTGGTCATCGATGTGCTGTGCTCTTATTTTGCGGACCGCATCGGATACCGTAAATGTGTCGTGGCATCTGAATTATGCGCGGCAGCCGGGCTGATCGGACTTGCGTTTTTACCGGGCCTGCTGCCCGATCCTCTGACCGGCATTATCGTGAGTGTTGTCATTTACGCGGTTGGAAGCGGCTTGATCGAAGTACTGTGCAGCCCTATTGTAGAGGCCTGTCCTTTTGAACACAAAGAGGCGGCCATGAGCCTGCTGCATTCTTTCTATTGCTGGGGGTCGGTAGGCGTCGTGCTTTTGTCTACCATTTTCTTCTCCGTATTTGACATCAGCAGCTGGAAATGGCTTGCCTGCATATGGGCAGTCATTCCGCTCTATAATATTTACAATTTTGCCACCTGTCCGATCGAGCATTCTGACGAGAGCAGCAACGGCATGAAGATCAGCAATTTATTCCAGACTCCGGTATTTTGGATCGCGATCGTTCTTATGGTATGCGCGGGAGCTTCCGAGCTGTCCATGGCCCAATGGGCATCCGCATATACCGAGTCGGCGCTGGGACTGTCAAAAGCTGTCGGCGACCTGGCAGGCCCCTGCATGTTTGCGGTCACGATGGGAATCAGCCGTGTGATTTTTGGGAAGTACGGGCACAAACTGGATCTGATGAAATTTATGATCGAATCCGGCATCCTGTGTCTGATCTGCTACATATCTGCTTCCATATCAGACAATCCCATCCTTGGCCTGATCGGATGTATCATGTGCGGTTTTTCCGTTGGAATTATGTGGCCCGGCACCATCAGTATCTGCTCCGAGCGGATTCCGGGCGGCGGAACAGCCATGTTTGCCCTGCTTGCCATGGCCGGCGATCTGGGCGGCGCATTCGGACCTGGACTGGTAGGCAATATCACACAGCTTGCGGATAACGATCTGAAAAAAGGGATGCTTGCGGCTTGCATTTTCCCATTGATATTGCTGATCTCGCTCGTTCTGCTGAAAAGCTTCCGCAGGGATAAAGCAAAAGAGAAAACCAGGACAGCGATTCAGAATACCAACTGTAGTTGCTGACAGAGATTTGGAGGGAATGAGATGATATCGACAATCATGTTCTTTATGTTGGGTCTTGTAATGATATGTATTGCAGGCGACCGTCTGGTGGATGCGGCGGTCGCCATTGCAAACAAGCTGCATATTCCACAGATTGTGGTAGGGGCTACCATTGTAAGCCTTGGCACCACGCTGCCGGAAATCCTCGTTTCTACAACGGCTGCTTTTGGCGGCTCATCAGCGATCGCGGCGGGAAATGCATTTGGATCTATTATATGCAACACCGCGCTGATTGCCGGACTGACCCAGACAATCCGTCCGGTCAGACAGGACGATTCGTTTTCTGTAGCATGGAGAAGTTGCTTTTTCTTTCTGATCATCGGTGCCATGGCAGTTTACAGCCGCATAAAGGGCATTTATGACAGGCCGATGGGAATTCTGCTGTTGATTGCATTTGTTATCTATGCCTGCCTGAGCGTCAGGTTTTCTTTGGGAGAAAACAGCCAAAATGAGACAGAAAATGCGGAAGATGTTTCCATTACAGTGCAGCTTTTCATTCTTGCAGCCTGTGCCGCGCTGCTTTATATCGGAGCGAATCTGTTGGTCGATAATGGAATTTTGATTGCCCGTGCTTTACAGATTCCAGAGCGTGTTATCGCCGTGACATTCATTGCGCTGGGAACATCTCTGCCGGAACTTATAACCTCCCTGATGTCATTGTTCAAGGGGTACGGCAATGTAGGACTTGGAAATGTCATCGGCGCCAATATCCTGAATCTTCTGCTGGTAATCGGAATCCCCGCTGTCGTAGAAGGAATCCCTTTGGAAGCACAGACAGTTACAGTAGATATTCCGCTGGCAGTTATGGTAATGGCGATCCTGCTCATTCCGATCCTGGTGCGGAAAAAATCTTCCCGTGTACAGGGGGGTGTCCTGCTAAGTATCTATATACTATACTGCATCCAGGCGTTTTTATAGATAATGCATGGAAATCAACAAGGACATCTTAGCTGTTTAAAACAAAAGTAACGAAAGCATATGCTTTTTCTTTATCATGATGTAAAAACCAACAAAAAATATCTGCACCCTTCTATTATTATTAAAGTTCAAAGGGACTTTGATGGTTACAGTTCACGGCCTAACCGGCCGCGAACTGTAACCTTTGATCTTCCATTGTATCTGCTGACAGCTTTTTACTTGTTGTGTTGGCTTCGATCGGCGGTTTTACTGGGGTCCCGTCGGCTATCGATACTTCCGCCTGGAACACATTCTCCCCGCCGGTCCACTCATAGGACAGCCGCCCTCCCTGCTTTTCCATGATTTTGAACGCGATGGCAAGCCCCAGTCCGGCTCCTCCCTTTGACTGTCTTGCCTGATCGCCCCGCACAAACGGGTCAAAAAGCAGAGGCCGGATTTCCTCGGCAACAGCCTCCCCGTCATCCCGGACAAAAAGCTGTGCCGTACTGCCTGTCCGCCGCACTTCCACCTCTGCCATGGAGCCTGTCTGGTTGTATTTTACCACATTTGCCAGAAGGTTCTCGATGACTCTTGCAAATTCTTTCCGGTCAATATTGACAAAGACGGGTTTCTCCGGTATGCGGATCCGGAAATCCAGCCCCTGCCCGGTAATCTCCTCATAATACTCCGCACTGACCTGCCGCGCCATTTCACACAGATCCGTGCGTTCGGCCTGCAGTTCGTATCCGGCATCCTCCAGCTTCAGCAGCAGAAACATCTCATTGGCAAGCGTGTTCACGCGCTCTGCTTTCCGGTCAATCGTCCGGTAATACCGCTGTACCTCCCCCGGCTCCACCAGCCCCTCTTCCAACGCATTTGCACAGCCTTTGATGGTAGCGACAGGGGTCTTGATATCGTGGGAAAGTTCCAGGAGCATACGGTTCTTTTTCTCCTCGTTGGCCTGTTTTTCCTGTTTTTCCTTTTCCAGCTCCTCAATCATCAGGTTAAAATTATCCCTGATTTCCGCGAACTCCTTCTGCGCCTGGAAATCCAGCCGCACCTGGCCGGCCCCCTGCCTGACCTGATCCATGCCCTGCGTGATCTTCAAAAGGGGCTGCTTTATTTTCCGGGAAAGATATGCGCCCATCAAAAAGCAGTTTACGGCAAAGACCGCCGCAAACAAAAGAAAGGCCGAGGACGTAATTTTCGCTGCGGCACCGCCCGCCCCTACATTATAGGAATAAACCATCTGCAACGTTTCCCGGCTGATCTTCATCAGATACCATTCTGTCTCTCCCCCTGTGCGGACCGGCTTTAAAAACCCCCGGTAATCTCTGGCAGAACTGTTCGTTTCCACCACATGATCCGCGCACAGATATTCGGAAATGTCTTCCATCGTGTAAAATTTTATTGAATCCAGCTTATCTCCGTAAACTTCTTCTACATGATAACCGGAGTCCAGTTTTTCTATCCATCCTCCGATTCCGGTAAATAAATGGATATCTCTCAGATTGCCCTCATCATCCACCAGTTCATACGGCACCAGGGAATCCAACTGCCCTCCTCCAATAAAAAACAACACTCCAAGCATACACAAAGACAGCGTAACGACAGAAATAACGGCAAACACAACATAGCTTGCCACCAGCTGCCTAAATACGCTGCCCCTGCTTTTTTTCTTTCTGGTTTTATGATTCTTCTTTCTCAACCTTATACCCCAGTCCCTTGATCGTCCTCACAAACGGCGGCTTTCCTGCCTGATCGTTCTCCAATTTGCTCCGCAGGTTGCTGATATGCACCATCACAGTGCTGTCGTCCCCGGCATACATTTCCGCCCATACCTGCTCAAAAATCTGCTGTTTTGTAAAAATATATCCCGGGTGCTCCAAAAGCATCCTGAGAATGCCGAATTCCTTGGGGGTCAGCTCAATCCTGCGTCCGTCTCTCTCCACAGTCCCTTCCGGCACATTCATCACCACATCCCGCAGAGAGAGCACCTCCCTTTTTTCCTCCGCTTCGTCCCGGTAGTCGTAGCTGCGGCGGAGCTGGGCCTTGATCCGTGCCACCACTTCCAGAGGATTGTAGGGCTTGGTGATATAATCGTCCGCCCCGATCTCCAGACCCAGGATCTTGTCATAATCCTGGCTCTTTGCAGTCAGCATGATCACCGGAATCCTGCTGTTCTCCCGGATTTTCCGCAGCACCGCAAATCCGTCCAGTCCCGGCATCATAATATCCAGCAGCGCAAGATGTACCTGCTCCTGCCGAAAAATCTTCATGGCCTCGATCCCGTCCTCCGCCTTGAAAATGGCAATACCCTCCCGTTCCAGATAGAGCTCCAGGATGTCCAGCAGCTCCTTCTCATCATCCGCCGCAAGGATCGCATACCGGCCGGTCTGCCTCTCATGCTCTTTCTCATATTTTTCATGCATTTCCATGTTTGTATCCCGCTTCCAAATCTTTTCCAGTTATAGGTGACGCCTTGATCAGGCGTGATCTGTAACTCAGGCCGCCATTAAAAATGTCTACGCTCCGCTTAGTGCCCTTCGGCAATTGACGGCCTGAATCTGTATGTCAGAATGTGTACATTTTATCACGATTTACGGTAAAAAACAATCTGCCCTGGTGGAATTATGCTCCAATACCGCATCCATTCCCTGTGTGAAATCAAATCCCTCCTTCCAATCAGGGGCGATCTGATCCAGTATCACACATTTTGCCATTCCGGTGCGGTAATACTTACCGCGCCCTCCTTCAAATCTGCCAAGCCCGTCCAGATAACACTCCTGATACGCAGTGTCCCCTGCCTGCATCCCGTAAACCTTTGATTCCACGTAGTATGCCGTCCCCTCGGTCAGCTCACAGCGTATTTCTGCATCAGCGGCCGTCCGCGGCATTTCTGAGAGACGCTGTCTGTGGGATTCCAGATATTGAAAGACTGTTTTTTTGAGTTTTTCCATATCTTCCGCATTCTCCTGATCCGCCTTTTCCATCGCAAAGGCCAGTCCTGCCGCCGCCTCCAAAAGTTCCAGTTCTGTCTCCAGTTTTTTTCGTATTTCCGCGTTATTGTCCACTTCCTGTACGATCCATTCTTCCTCAGAAAGCACGGCCTGCTCCTCCATGATCTGCTCGTTTTCTATCCCGGCAGAATCCGGTTCTTCCCGTCCTCGCTTCCGCCTTTCCTTCCCGCTTCGCGCGTCTCCTTCCAGATCCTGCCGCAGATCCTCTGCACTCACCTTTTCTCCCAGAATAGCATAATTCGTCAGCTGGTATGCATGAAACGCCTCATGCCAGATGGTTGCAGTCTGTTCTTTCGAACCATACCCGCTCCCCGATACCATCCCTTCCACGCCGCCTGCCAGAGAAAGCAGTTTATCCATCTGTTCCGCGGTGGGGACGACCACCTCAAAATGACCTTCCACCGGATATACCGTTCCTGCAAATGTTTCCAGCACCGGGGCGCGTTTTTTGATCTTCCCCTCGTAAAATACATAATCCCTTCTCCCGTCATACACAGCTACCGGATAATCCTCCAGCCGAAAATCTAAAAATCCCAGTCCATCCACCTGTTCCTGCATGGCGGCTGCCTGTTCATAGATCTCTATATCTTTTTCACTCGGTCCGTTTTCCCCTGTGATGATCCACGCCGCCAGCAGTCCGGCTCCCAAAAGAGCCGCTGCAGTCCCGGCTGCTTTCTTCCTTCCTCCTCTGTCATTCTGCCTGTTCATCCTGTCTGCCCTCCAAAGCATTCTTTATTCTTTCTTCCCAATCAATTCTTTACGATTCTTTCCTTCCGAAACAGTCTTTTACGCTTCTTTCTTCCCAGACAATCCTTTACGCTTCTTTCTTCTCAGACAATCCTTTACGCCTCTTTCTTCCGAAACAAAAACAACAGGATACCGCCCGCATATAAGAACAGGAATCCTCCCAGCATGCTGTGAACATCCGGTGCCTTTCCCAGTAAAAATCCTCCGGCCTGCGCTTCCATCCCATAAAGATCAGGCGTCAGCAGCAGGATACCCTTCAGAATGGCTCTGGGCATGCCGGAAACAATTCCCGACAGCGTCTCCACCACCGGACGCATCGTTCCCGCAAGCATCAATCCCACAGAAACCGCCCCTGCTGCCATTCCGGGAAGCTTCAGGCTGAGCGCGCTGGTAAACAGACTCACCCCTGCCGTGCCTATGGAGTACATCAAGAATCCGGGAAGCGCTCTTAACAGCACCTCTGTTTCCCCTTTCATTCCTGCAAATACCATCACTCCTGCATATAAGATCAACAATGCTCCTGCAGAACTGACCATATTTGCCAGGGCAAGCTGTCCGTGATAATTCCACTGGCTGATTCCGCGGATCCAGACCAGATGGCTTGTCTTCCGCTCATATTCCGCAGGTATGGCGCGCAGGCTGAAAGCCACCGCCATGGCGCCCCCGAGCACCGACACCACATGCAGGACAAAGGGCATCATCTTTGTAAATTCCGTAACAGGAATCCCGTCAATGGTCAATGTGACCGCTCCGCTCATACACATCAAAATTACCAGCAGCCCGATTGAAAGGACCACATAGATGTCCTTCCTTCGGATCCGTTCTCTCAACGCATTTTTCATAATCTCCATTATTTTACAAACCTCCGTTCCGTTTCGGATCACGGCTGGCCGTTTCTGTCAGTCGGCGCAGCAGTTCCCATTAGTCGGCACAACCGTTCCCGTCAGTCGGCACAACCATTTCCGTCAGTAGGCACAACCATTTCCGTCAGTTGGCACAACCATTTCCGTCAGTTGGCACAGCCGCTTTCGTCTGAATCCCCGTTTTCTCCAGAACAGGCCTTCACAAAAATTTCCTCCAGACTTTCTCTGCGCTCTCCCTTTTTCCACTGACGCACCAACCTGCCGCTCTTCATAATGATTCCCCGGTCACAGACACGCTCGATATCATTTAAAATATGGGAATTAATCACTATGGTCTTTCCCTCCTGCTTCAGCTCCTCAATGGTGTGCATCATTTCCAGGCGCCCCAGTGCATCCAGCCCCGCCGTCGGTTCATCGAGAATCAGCAGCTCAGGATTGCCGAGCAGCGCCTGGGCCAGCGCCAGCCTCTGCAGCATCCCTTTCGAATAATGCTTTACCTTCGTGCCGTTCTCCGCCAGGCCCGCACGATGCAGAAGTCCGGGGATTTCCTGCTTCAATTCCTTTTTCGAAATTCCCTGCAGCCCTCCGTAAAATTCCAGAACCTCATGCCCTGTCAAAAACGGATGAAAATAAGGCGTCTCGGGTGAATATCCGATCCTTACCCTCCTGTCTGTCTCCACTGTCCCTCCATCCTTTGGAACCAGTCCCAGGATCATCTTGATCGTCGTCGTCTTCCCCGCCCCGTTGCTTCCAAGCAGAGCGAATACCTCTCCTGTATTCACGGAAAACCCCAGGTCATTCACCACATATTTTTTGTGATACAGTTTCTGTAAATGATTACATGCCAGCATATGTCATCCCTCCATCCCCACAGTCTGTTTTTTTCTATGTCCCTTTCCTGCATCCCGGAACTGTTTCCATTGTAAAACCGAAAGCTAAAACCATAATAAAAATAACCTTAAGGTAACCATAAGAGTTTCGCATCCCCCGGAGGGTTTTTATTCTATAAGAAAGTTAACCCCGGTCGGTTCCTCTGTGGAACCAGCCGGGGTTTTTGACTTCCTATTTTGATGAAAATATCATTCTCTATGTAACTTATCCATATATGATTCACCCGTCAAAAGCTCTCATTTCCCTTGCTGGCTAATTTTCCGAATCTCCATGCCACAATATATGTCAACAATGCACCACATTGCCTCCATATATTGTAGCACGAATCTTCGAAAAATTATCTCAACAATGAAAATGGACTTTTGACGGTCGAATCATATATCACTTTTAATTCTCCGATAACAGACCTTTTTTCTCCTGCCACTTCCAGTTCTACAACCTTATCTCCGGTCAGATTTTTGATCCGGATCGTATCCTTTGAAACCTCCACGTCCAGCTTCTGTCCCTTCCACATCAGCGTGTAAGAGAGCTTCTCCCAGTTGTCAGGCAACGCCGGGTTGATGCGCAGATGCCCGTCCAGCATGCGCACGCCGCCGAAGCCGTATACCACGCACTGCCACACTCCGCCGAAGGACGCAGCGTGCACACCTGCGTTGGATGAGCCCATAAACGGCCCGAGGTCGATCATGGAGGCTTTCCGGAACAGGTCATATGCCAGTTTTTTCTCGCCCATATCCGATGCCAGAACAGAGTGCGTGGAGAGGGATAGGGAGGAATCATGAATGGTACGCTTCTCATAATATTCCCAGGTTGCTTTCTTCACGTCCTGAGAAAATTCATTTTCCAGAAGGAAGAACAACACCAGCGCGTCCGCCTGCTTGGACACCTGGATCTCGTTGATCTGCTCCATATTGTAATCCCGGGTGATCCCGCCCACATGCTCCTGCTCTTTGTATTTGGACAGGTCAATATCCCGGCAGCTCAGATAACGGTCGTCCTGGGGCAGCACATGTTCCGCGGTAGGCGCCGGGAGATAGAGATTCGCGCATCCGTCCTTCCATTTTTCATATGCCCCGTCCAGATCCAGTTTTTTGTTCAAAACTGCAAAGAGCTCCGGCTTCTTTTCTTTCAGAAGACGATAGTATTCCATGGCCTTTGCCATATTCCAGTGGGCCATGTAGTTGGTAAATGCATTGTCATTGACGTGCTCCCTGAATTCGTCCGGGCCGACCACATCGTTGATATGGTATTTTCCGTCGCCTCCCTTTTCCAGCCTGGAAGCCCAGAAAATGGCAGTATCCATAATCAGCTCATAGCCATATTTATCCATATAGTCCTGATCGTCCGTCAGGATGCCGTACTGCCACACGCCGAATGCCACATCCGATGTGATATGCTGCTCGATGATGCCGGACCATACCTTGATGGGCTTCCCGGTCACGATATCCACATCCATGAATTCCGGCGTCACTTCCCCGTCGTCCAGCCACGCGGACTCCCATGGGAACATAGCCCCCCTGTATCCATTGTGCTTCGCCTTGGCATGGGCGCCGGGCAGGGACAGGTAGCGGTATTCCTCCAGCTTCCTGGCCGCTTCCGGGTCGGTGAAGCAATAATAGGGCAATAAGAAAATCTCCGTATCCCAGAAGGTATGCCCCTTATATCCCTCACCGGACAGCGCTTTTGCCCCGATGTTCATCCGCTGGTCATGCCGCGGCACCATGAGCCGCATATGATACTGTGCAAAATGCACCGCAAACTGATCCATTTCCGCCGCCGTCACCCCGTCCGATTGCGCATCGCTTTCCGCCTGCACGCCGTTTTCTGCCTGCGCTTCATCTTCCCCCTGCACGCCGTTTTCTGCTCCTGCCCGGGAAGCCGCATCTGCCTTTCCCTCGATCCGAATGGGTGCCTTCTCCCAGACTTCCTCCTTCCACTGCCGTGCAGACTCGTCCCGCAGTACCGCGTAGCCAAGCTCTCCCGTCTCTTTACAGGTGTTCAGTGAAATCTCCTGCAGCTCTGAAATCTCTTTGCCTTCCATTTCCAGGTCGCGCGTCGTATAGAGGTTGGAATATTTCTCGATCACCAGGCACTGCCCTGCCTTCACCTCGATCTCAAATCCGGCAAATATTTTCCGCCTTTCGATAAATACCTGCGCCTCCTGCGCAAACGGTTCCCCGTCCAGCGTCAGCTTATGGGTCGTGGTGTTGACAAAGGTGATCCCGGACTGTGTGGTAGTCTGGACAAACTGGATAAACTGCTTGTCATAAAAACGTTTATCCCCATCCGAAAAATGCTGGCTCCCGGTGTTGGTCATCCTGCCGTCAATACCGGTCCGGAGCTTGATTGTCATATCGCCAGCGGGCCGGATCTCAATTCTCTGCGCCATCACATGAAGCCGCTTTAAGGACACGATCCTGTAAAAGGAAAATTCCGCTTTCTTCCCCTCCGGTGAAGTCCACACCGCATGGCGGTACAATTCCCCGCTGTAAATATTTAACTCTCTTGTGTAACCCTCCGTCACCCCGTCCGCGAGGGAGAACCGCTCCCCGTCAAGGAAAATATCCACAGCCGTCATATCCGCCGCATTGGGTAATTCTGTCACTTCATTTTCATCAAATTTATTGAATGTTCCTGCCACAAAGGCCCCGCGGGTCTCCTGCATGTAGTGCTCCTCCGCGGCGCTTCTCACACCCAGGTAGCCGTTTCCAAGGCTCATGATGGCCTCACATTTTCCCAGCTGCTCCGGATCAAATGTATTTTCCCGAATAATTCCTTCTTTGATCTTACTATAATCCATTCCCATTTTTCGTATTTCTCCTCTATCACGAACTTGTATTGTAACTATTCAGGACAGCAGTAATAGGAAAAAATAGTCTGCATAGCAGATGGGTCTGTGTCTGCTGTCCTGAGTAGTTACCTTGTATGTATGCCTGCAATGGCGAGCAATTCTTCAAATGACCGGATCTTATAATCCGCCTTGGCGTATCCCGAGGCATCCCCAATACCTACCGCCTCCATCCCGGCCGCCTTCGCCGCGTCGATCCCCGCGTAGGCATCCTCCACGACCACGCACTCCGAGGCTTCCATGCCCAAAAACTCCCCGGCCTTTACAAAGACCTCCGGATCCGGCTTGGAGCGGGAAATATTGGTTCCGTCCGAAACAGCGTCAAAGGCATCCAGAAGCCCCACCCGTTCCAGGATAAATTTCGCATTCTTGCTGGAAGAGCCAATGGCCAGTTTGTACCCCGCCTCACGCAGTTTTTTCAATGTATCCCGTACCGCGTCCGTGACATCAGCCGGAGTCATGGTTTTTAACAACTCCCGGTAACTGTTGTTTTTCTCTTCCATCAGCTCCGCTTTCTTCGCATCGGAAAGAGTCCCGTCATATCTCTCCAGAATAATTTCCAGACTCTCCGCACGGCTCACTCCCCGCAGCCGGTTGTTGATCGTCTCGTCAAAATAAATTCCCATGCTGTCCGCCATCTTCTTCCATGCCTGATAATGGAATTGATCCGTAAATACAATCACTCCATCCAGATCAAAAATAAAAGCTTTCATTTGTTTTCCTCCTCATATAATAAGTTTGTAGCCAATTTGCGAAATGAATTGATCATGCATTTCCTGCCTGCGCAGTGAATGGATTGCCTGCGTTTCCTGTCTGCGCAGTGAATGGATTGCCTGCATTTCCTGTCTGCGCAGCCAATTGATTGCCTACCTGCTTTGTATCTCAAATTCCGCAAAGTCGATATTTCCGTCGGTTACACATAAATACAACGCATGCACTCCCATACAGGCTGTATCCTGATCAGACGCTCCGGTACAGGCCGCACTCTGGTAAGACTCTCCGGTACAGGCCGCACTCTGATCAGGCACTCCCTGTAACCGCACTCCTGCCCCTGCCTGAAGGTCTGCCTCTACATTTTCCCAGTCTGCGGAATCCACCTCTGCGTCCGCGATCACAATGCCGCTGTCTGGGCTGTCCAGCCGCAGCTCTGCTTTTCCCGTGCCCCGCAGCTTGAGTCTCACCCTGCTCTCGTTTCCATCGAACCGAAAATACTTAAAGCCTGCAGCCGCACCGCTTCTCAGGTTGTGGATATAGGGCTTTAATCCCTTCTCTCCTGCTTCGTCCGCCTCTTCCGTGATGTACGGCATCTGCTCAGGAAGCTCCGGCACCGCCTCGCCCGGTCCGGCCATCACCACCTGCCCGACGTTCTTTCTGTCCGCCTCCGTAATATGGCAGGCAATGTACGACTTGTACGTCCCTTTTGCCGGAAGCGGTCCGCCATTCAGGCCGCAGCTTGTGATCTCGATCTGCGGGATCGTCCCGTCCTCCGCAATCCGTACCTCATCCGCACAGCCCTGTCTGGAAAATGCGGTCCCATGGGTATGCCTGTGCCAGAAAATGTAAACCTTGTCCCCGATCACTTCCAGGCCGCCGTGGTTATTTCCCGTATAATTCACCGCAAGGGTATTTCCCCTGTATCCCAGATCCCCGTTGGATACGATCACGCCCTTGTACGCAAAGGGACCCTCCGGAGTGTCCGCCATCCCGTAGCACAGCTCATTCCCCTGGAGGCTGGAATAGACAAGATAGTACCATTTGCCGATCTTCCGGATGCTGGATGCCTCAAAAAACGGATGCTCCTCATAGGCGGTCCCTTTCGCCGTGTCCACGCCATTCGCCACACATTTGGGTTCGCTGATAATGGTATGCATATCATCCGCCAGCTTCACCATCATGGAGCCCGGAAAGATGACATCCTCCATCCCGGGGAATTTGAATTCCGGGGCAAATCCGTAATACAGATAGTTTCCGCTTTCCTCCGAAAGGATTGCCGGGTCGAACCAGCGTCCCACATCCGGGATGCTCCCATCCTCCCGCCTCACAAAATCCAGGAATTCGTACTGCCCTGCCGGGGTATCGCAGACCGCCACGGAAACGACATTTACAAAATCCAGCGCGTAATACAGGTAGTACCGGCCGTCCGGCCCCCGGGTCACATCCGGCGCATACAAGAGATGCGGATTTTCCTCTGTTCCAAGAGGCATTCCTATCTCCGGCAGTTCCTTTTCATAGGGTGCGCCGTTCAGCGGATCCTGCATCTTCCGGTAGATCACGCCCTCATATCTCCAATTGCCGGGATCGTCTGCCGGGGCACTCCAGCACACATAGTCATCCTCACAGAATGAAGTGCCTCTCAATTTGTCATGGCTTCCGAAAATATACACCCTGCCGTCAAATACATGCGGCTCCCCGTCCGGGACGGTCTCCCAGAAAGGAAGATACGGATTCAGACCTAATGCTTTCATAAAACTCCTCCTTGTCCTTCGATTTTTCAATCTGACTTATCATTTGCCATCAATTTTCGGCAGAATACAGAAAATACAGAAATTTGATGACCCGTCTGCGCTTCAGCGCATTCATTATTCTTATGATAGCAATACCGCCGCAGGCAGTCCATGTATTAATTTACTTACAATCCGACCTTTTTTCAGAATTTCGAAGAAGTATAAACATCTATTTTATTTTGATGAAAAAGGATATATAATGATGAAAGCGCCAAAAGTATTTTGACTCTTATTTCTATGAAAAATGGCTAAGGAGAACCTCATCATGAAACAGGACATTCACATCAGAAAAGCTACGGAATCAGACCTTGACGATATCGAGAAGCTGTACGAAGACATCTGCGTTCATTTGGAAACGCATGAAAATTATCCCGGATGGAAAAAAGGCATTTATCCAAACCGCAGCGATGCAGAAAAAGGGGTTTGGGCCGATGCGCTGTACATCGCCCGGAACGGCAGTAAAACCGCGGGTTCGATGGTTCTGAAACACCAACCGGAGGAAGGATATAAAAACGGCAGTTGGCTGACGGAAGATGATTATCGGCATATCTATGTAGTTTACACCCTTGCCGTCCATCCTGACTTCCTAAAGTGCGGTGTCGGAACAGAATTATTGATGTTCGCTGAACGGGTGGCACGGAAAGAACAGTGCATCAGCATTCGGCTTGATGTTGTAAAAGATAATATTCCCGCAGAGCAGCTTTACCTAAAATGCGGATATCAGTTTATCGGAACAATAAGCCTGGGATATGAAGCGTACGGGCTTCCCTGGTATAATCTTTATGAAAAAATATTGTAAACGCACTTTTTCTACAGAATTGCGACAAAAAGACAGGCACTTTCTGCGCACCTGTCTTTTTGTATATTCGGCTGTTAATGCTGCATATCTTGTATTTTAAAAAAGTGTGCGTCCTGACGCACACTCGCGCCGAAGCGCGGCTGCGGCAGCAGCCATTTTCCTTATGCGCGTAGTGCGCATCCCCCGGAGGGTTGTTCTTCTACAGGAAAATTCGGAGAAGTTTCCTATAGAACAAGAAACATTGCACTACAATTTCTCAATTACGCACTGATGTTCCTTACTGTGGGTATTATAGCTGATTCCCACAGCAAGAATATTTTTGACATTTTCTTTTCTCAGTTTTTCACAATATTCTTTATTCCGAATCTGCGCAATCGCAGATTCCGGTGTGTCGTCAGCCTTTAATTCAAGAATGAGTCCTGCGAGATTTCTCCGAATTGGATGAAAAATAAAATCTGCAAAACCCTTTCCGCTCTTTTCTTCCCGCTCCATTCTATATTTATTGCGGGCGGAAAGATAGGCCAGCGTCACCACACAGGACAAACTGTTCTCGTCATTGTATTTCAGAATGGGAAGCTCGCTGTTGTGGATATTGTGAAGATACGCCGCGACAGCGTCTCCATCCATATCCAAAGTAGCATTCAAAATTTCTCCGGAATTGCGGACAAGTCCTGCCACATAACCAAACTCCTCATCCCCCAGCGCCGCTTCAAATTCCAACATCAGCTCTTTATTTGGTATGCACAGGCTTCCATCATGGTAGGAAAGCAGACCATAGATGATCATTGCGGAGTAAATTTCTTTTTTGTTATCCGGTTTTTCCTGTCCGGCGGAGAATTCTCTTTCAATCTCGATTCTGACAGGGATGTTATTCACCATTTTCACCACGTCATCCCGCACTTCGCCAATATTATATTTCAGAAAAAATAACACTTCATCCATTTTACCGGTCCGTGTCCAATAACTTTGACATACCGCGTCCTCCAGCGCGCATACGACAGACCTTGGATTGTACAGCTGAACTCCGCTTCTTGTCTGATAACCATTGTACCAGTCCCTGATCTCGTCCATCGTCAATGCGGACTGCTTATCACATAGCGCTTTTACCTCATCTTCCGTAAACCCGAAGTATTCCTCAAAAAAGGGATCTTTGAGCATGGTATATTCTTTAAACATATTCAGCGCGGAACCCGTACTGTATTTCTTAATTGGAAGAACCCCCGTCATATAGGCAAGCGCCACATAGGGCCGGTCTTTGAGCAGATTCCTCAAAAATTCCAGGAAGTCGCTGTGATGTTCCGTGAACAGTTCATGGCCGAATATATAGTCCCATTCATCAATGATAAAGATGAATTGTTCCTTTGCGGCGGTCAGCAGATCGGATATATTGCGGAAGTGCTTTTCTTTCAGTTCGGGATAAGCTTCTTTTATATCCTCCGTTATGGATGCCTTTATCAGGCCGATATAGTCCTCATAAGTATTTCCGACATCCGGCAGGTCATTCAGGCACAGATGGATTACATTATATTGATTTAAATGCGCAGCATAGGATTCACTTTTACTGATTTTCAAATCCTCGAAAAGTGATTCTGAAGGATATGACTTTCCATAATATGCCCCAAGCATGTTCGCTATGGAAGTCTTCCCGAAGCGGCGGGGCTTTGTGATACAGATATACCGGTTCATGGTATTGATTCTTGCATTCATTATCTCAATCATACCGCTCTTATCCACGTAGTATTTGTCATGAGCGAGTATATAAAACATTCTGTTTGCGGAATCCGTATTTAAACATACTGCCATTGCCGTCCTCCCTGTGCCAAATCCTAAATCTTTTCCAGCTGTGCGGTTGCGCTAGTACAGCGTTTCTTAGTCCCTCATATACTTAGTACTTACTATTTCCGCCATCGCCGCGTTGTCGTCAGTCAAC
>VSNK01000063.1 GCA_009774255.1 Faecalicatena sp. | reverse complement strand
ATTACTCTGGATAAAAGGATTCTCAATTGGATGAAAGAAAACCGGCATTTGATGGCAGCGTCCGTTTTGATCGGATTACTGCTTACATCTTTTTTATGGACGTTTTTTCTTGCAATTATTTACAATGCATTGTCTCTTGCTGTTCCGATCTTTTTGATTCTTGTCGGTATTAAGATGCCGTGGAGGAATGCAAAGGATGGCAATGGCGGAGCAGCAGAGCAGGAGAGGTCTTGGAATTTAGAGAAAGAAACAGAAAATCCGGAATGGGATTACTGTGGTACATCAATCAGACCAGATTCAGGCTGCGAAAAAAAGAAAATGTGAGAAACGGCAGGAGCGAAAGGAGAAACGCATTAAGAGAATGGAGAAGCAGTTGAGGAGATGCGGGTATGAGAACCTTCCGGCAGGTGAAAAATATTCTGCAAATAAGATACTCAGGAAGGAACGGACTGCTGAGATGGAAGAAGAATACAGGAATCGACCTGTGCAGATGGAGCTGTTTGAACTATTATGAGACTTGACAGAGGCATGCGGTGTTACATGTCACACCCCGACCAATCACCACGCTGATTGGCCGGGAGGATGCACATAAAAGCTGGTATTCAGGCCGCCCATTGCCGAAGACAATTTAAAATGGCGGCCTGAGTTACAGGGCACGCCTGGTCAAGGTGTGACCTGTAACATGCGGTAATGAAAAATTCAATCGCAGTAAGAAATTAGATTGAGAAAAAAAGAAGAACGTGTTACTATATCTATGGAGGCAAGCCAGTTGATTGAGCAGCAAATCCCTTATTATATGAAGAAAGCGCTTTTTATGATACAGGTATATGGAGGAAACATGGAGACTGGAAAAAGTAAGATTTTTATAGGTTCTTCATCTGAAGCACTAAAATATGCTTATGCCTTACAGGCGATTATGTATTCAGAATACGAAATCACAATCTGGGATCAGGATATCTTCAAACCGAGTCAGACCGCAATAGAGTCTTTAGTGGAAGGATTATGCCATTTTGATTTTGCAGTTTTTATCATATCTCCTGATGATAAAATGATTTCAAGAGGCAGGGAATACGAATGCACAAGGGATAACATTATTTTTGAAATCGGCCTGTTTATGGGGTGTCTGGGTCGGCACAGGGTTTTCATGATAAAACCTTTAAAGAAAGATATAAAAATACCCTCTGATCTGTTAGGGATCCATATTTTACAATACGAAGACGAGCGGTCAGACGGGAATGATAAAGCTGCAATGGGAAATATAAAATATAATCTTTCCAGCAGAATGGAGCAGCTCGGGAGATTTCATTTTCCATCAAGGATGGACCAGAGTTCTAAAGATTGCGGACGATCTGTCAATCAGTCTTTGGAGTCTGGCCTGGCCGGGCAGAAGGACTTGGCAGTTAGTCATATTCATCATAAGTTTCATGATTGTTGCTGGATATTACATGTAGATATTGATAAACCGAAAGGCATACGTACCGTATATGGGGATGAAACCTTTCTTTCTGTTATAAAAAAATGTAAAGAACTGATCAGTGCCTTTTGTCAAAAAAAGTTCCAGGCAAAAAAATGGGAAATCATGTACTTGCCTTTACGGGAGCAGACCATATTGATATTGGCAGAAAAAATTGGACAGGAATTTGTACTGAAAAGTATTGCAGGCGAGATTATGCAGATTATCCACGGTTATGACTGGGATGAGTTGGCACAAGGATTGTATGTATCCTGCAGCATAGGGATTGCGGATTCGGAAGAATTTCAGGAAGATATGGAAGCAGCTGTTTTTCGTGCTGTAACAGGTTCAAAAAAGTCCAAAAAGAAGGGCGGGAATTGCGTTTCTAAAGCTGGACGGGTCAGAAGAAAAGCTTCTTTACTCATTGAGAATTGGTGCAGTTAAACAGATTCGGCGGAATGAAAGCGCTCCGGGCAGAAGTATGCCCGGAGCAGATAATTGTTCTATACATCCAGCCGATAACTTTCTTTCTTATCCCAGTTCCCGCTAGTTAAGTCCAACTGGTAGGGGTGGCATCTCATATCCATAATGTTTCCGCTCAGGTCAATTTGATATGTGATATAATTCACCGCCAGCTGCGGTTCGAGAGGATTAATCCCTTTCTCGCTGAGCAGTCCCGCAGACAGGATATGTAACGGGCGGGTGTCTCCATAATTATAAGATTTCAAGGAAAAAGAGGAGGAAACGTGGGAGTGCCCTGTCAAAAGCAGATGGGTTCCGTTTTTAATACATTTTTTTAGGATTAGCCCTTGTTTTTTTACAGGTGGAATCCACCGCATTGTCCCAGTTTCATGATAATCAAAATAATATGGCGGCTCGAAAATATTATGATGGAAGGTACAGATCAGGAGATAATTGGGATATTCCTCTTTAATCTTCTGTAACTTCTTTTCTGACATTCCCAACTGCTTGGCTGTAATTTCTCCATAATCATACCCAAATTTTTCGTCTGGTATGCAGGTCGCAGAATTCAAGCCGCAGACAATGGTTCTTAATTCCGGAAAAGCGGTAACCGTATTCAGATAATCGGCATAATTATCGGCATCCGGGTATTTTAATATTTCGTCTAGCTCATTCTCTGCGATATACTTTTCCATAGTTCTTTTAAATGTAATATAATTTCTAAAAGCAGTTCTAGGAGGGCTGTTTCTCACGATATCATGGTTGCCGGGGACATAGATGTTCTTCTGGATTCTCAGAGCATCGCACATCTTGGATAACTGATTTTTTGCAAGGGCAAATTCTTCCAGTTGTCCACGGTTGGAGATATCTCCGCTGAATATAAGCAGATCCGTCTTTTCATGGAATTTCTCAACAAACCCGGAAATGATCTGTTCGCTGTTGCCATCAACACTGATATGCATGTCCGAAAAATGCAGGATGCCGACGTCTTTTGCCATTACGACCTCAATCAGCTTAGTACACCACTGATAATGGCTACCCGTCTCAAAATATCCTACGATCATGCCGACATCTTTATATTTTTGTAGTTCTTCCAGATAGGCTGGGTCATAGATATTTCCCGAAAGGACAAATATCTTTGTATGGGGGGAAAGTCTATTAATATCTTTGATCACATTAATTCCATTGCATTCACTTTTATCCAGTAATTCCAGATCAAGCAGCAGAATATCATAAACTTCTTTTTCTTCTTTTAACTGCATGATTTTCCGAAATATCCCATTGCCAAATTCTGTATTTTCAATAACTGGTTCCAAAAGCGCCTTTTTGTCAAAAGCCGACAGGATACTTTCCCTGCATGACTGAAAAACACTTTTATTATCTTCTGCGTGCAGGATATGTAATTTTTTTGATGAAAGGCTCATGATTGCTCATCCTCCTTAAAATGAAGTACTTTTATAAATAGGATACAGTTTCTTTTTCTGCGATTGTGTGGAAAAAATACTTTTTTGCCTCATTTACAGCTAGTGTACAGACATTTTTTTTGTTTACAAATTTTTTAATCCAGTCTGCTTTTTCGAAAATAGTATTGAAAAAATGCAGCACAAATCTCTGCTCTCTAGAATCCAATACATCCATATTTATAGGGGTATCAATAAAATACACGGTAGCAGAAACATCTGTGGCAATCTTTTCTATCAAGGAAAGGACGTCCTCATTGCATCCGGCGCGGAATGCTTCCCAATGGAAATAGATTTGGTAAAGGATATAATAAGACAAATTATCCAATATGATATTTCGGTAATTGGAGTACGGGAAAGACAGTATTTCCTTTCTGTCCATATTGAATAATTCAATACATTTCCAGGAAGGTGGGCGCCGCTTTTTGTGCTGGATGATAGCTGGTCGATACATTTCCAGATCAGGGAGTGTTGCTATGTATAAAGTCTCTGAATCGATTCCTTTTACATAATTTTCAATATAAACAGATTTTCCAGATTTTCGTTCTCCAAGCAGACATTTCCACATCTTTTCCCCCTCCTATGAGTCCCAATACATATTTATTAGACTGCTTTCACGCTTAGACTTTATACGCTTTGCTATTTTTTCTTTCTCCTCTTCAGGTTTCAGGCAATAGATCCAATTTTGATATAATACATAGAGTTTGCCGGAAGATTCATCCAATGCTATGTCCACAGGCAATATCTGGTTTCCTGTAGCGGCAACAAGGATTTCCCATTGGAATTCTTTTGCATCAAAACTGCGGTTGCGGTTGGCCAGCCGCATGGTATACAATGGCCCATCTTCCGTGCAGAGCAGGATTTCCTTATATCTGTTTCTGGCAAATTTATCTATATCTATATTGGGTGGGCATGCCAGGCTTACATTCTTTTTGATTCTCTTTTTTACACTCTTCGTATAATGGTCATATGGATAATGTAAATACATACGGTTTAATTTTTCCGCCGGAATTTTATCACAGTTTAATATTTCTAGCTTCATCGAGTCTATCCCCGCAAACTCACCGTACTCAAAAAAATACCTTTTTTCCTTATCAAAACAAAGAATCGTATTTTTGTCCGGCTTCAAAGAGGCCGCAATATCCGGGGGAGTTTCCTTTTCTGAGTCCAACGCCAGGCTCACAAAGAAGACTCTGTCAATCAACTGTTCAAGTGGCTCCTGATTGCTGAAGTTTTTTTTGCCCAGAGTAAAATGAATAAAGCGCCCGTCTTTTAAGGGGCCTAACAGGCAGCGGTAGCCCACATCTGCGTCATCATGTTTCCAGGCTATGAACTGGATCTGTTTTTTAAATTCCAAATCTTTGTCTTTAAAATGAAAGCTCCGCTTATGGAAAAACCTTTTCTTTTTCGATGAAAAGAAAACATCCAATGTCAAAGGGGCTTTCTGGACACAAAATAATTTTTGATCAAAAATTTCAGCTTCTTCATATACTCCGCCGGAATCAATCGTACACTCAATGGAGAATGCGTTTTTTGTAGTATTTACCTGTATAAACTTTTGCCTGATTTTAGAAAAAAGCAATAAAGATTCTTCCATATTCGGGTTTCCCGCCAGATAAAAGATTCTGTTAAAATCCGAAAAATCCCCGTGTTTTACTGGTTTGACCTCAACTCCTCCTTTAGGCGTATGTACAATGCAATCCACTTTTCTAAGCAAGTCTTCATCCATATTTTTACTTTCATACCCCATCAAATTCATCTCCTTTTCTCATTAATCTTTGAAACAACTCCATCAATCGGCCAATGAATGACAAGCCCTGTTTCTCGTGCCCTGTGCAGCACCTGGACTCTTCCATTGAGAAAATCCTCGAACAAAAGCCGAATGGAGTAAAAACCGTATCCTCCGCCTTTGCCTTTTGAGGATATTTTTTTCTCTAATCCGTTTCGGATGGATGCTGCTGCATTTTCAGCTATCCGGCGACTGTCATATCTTGAAAAACATTCTAGATAAACCGTCCTTTCTTTGTCAATGTTTACCCTGACGATAAAAGAAAAATCTTCTATGGTTTTCTCTGTTTCTGCTGTCCTTTTCGCATAGACGAATGCATTGTTTAGGATTTCCATAAACGTTGTTTCAAAAAATTTGCGCTGTACATAACACATGACCTTTGGTTCAGGATAATCATATTGGATCTTTTCTTTATATTCCTGTCTGGAGTATTTGAAATCATCAATCCCTTCGCGGATCAGCTCATCCAGCGGACACCAGTTTTTTTCATATCTCGTCACACTCAGAACCTCTATGGAGGATTCGCGGATATATTCCACTATATCTGCAAATGAGTCAAGCTGCTTGCTGACCATCATTAGAGTTTCACTTTCTTCCGGATGGTTTAGTTGTATGTTGCCGCACAGTTCTTTTAACTGGTCGATTACGATCCTGTCAGGCAGGTTATTCTTGAATTTATGTAAAATATTCTTATAGGTATTTCCCTCAATTTCCGTATTCAGATATTCGATATATTTTTTGTTGATATTCTCAAATTCAATATTTAGAATTTCAATTACTTTATTTAACTCCTGGAAAATTTGTTCAAAATCTGCCAGGACAATCTTGTACAATTCAATCAGCTTGTCAGGGGAAAAAGAAACAGAAAGCTCTCTCTGTGCAATATTTATACTGAGTTTGGAATATTCCACCAGTTTTACATAGATTTCTTTGCGCCGCTTTATCAGTTTAAGTCTCATGGAACTGTCAATATATGCAGGGGATTCCAAAACCCCTTTAATAATCTCATTTTCCAATACCATCTGCCTGTTTTCAGAGGCAATCTGAATCGCCTTCTGGTTCATGGATATATAACTTTCATAGTCATTCTCATCCAGAGCAAACTCCGCTAATGCCATACAGGCTTTAATAATACTCTTTATATCATTATATCTGTTTGCAATATTCCAACCCTCTTTTACACTGTCATGAGCCTTTTTTTTATCCCATGTCTTATCTTGGTTCATTAGCTGCCCTAGCTGAACAGAACGGATTCCCGCGCCTACCTGATTTAAAGGATTTTCCTTCAGATGGCTTATGGTTTCAGACAGTTCCAGAATATCCTTTTTTACATTGGCATCCTCTGTATGTTCAGAATATTTCATAAGAATCCTATGGATTCTGGCCCTGGTGCTGTTCCCCGAGGATAATCCTTCTGACTTCCGAAAAAATAGTTCCGCTTTTGGGTAATCCTTTTCATCGCGGTATATCTGTCCCAACGTATCAAAACCAATTATGGCGTAACGTCTTTCGTTCCCCTGGTATGGCTTTGTACCATTGGCCTCCAGTATTTCCATGGCTTCTTCACAGTAGAATTTTGCTAGTCCGGTCTGCATCAGGTAATTTCTGTATACCTTTCCGATTTTCAGTAGCAGTTCCATCCGGTGAATCCAATTCCCTTTAGGATTTTCTTCCAGGCATTTATAATAAATCTGTAACGCCTGGCCGAAATCCCCTGTATTGCGATAAGATTTTGCGCTGTCCTTCATAATCTGCATCTGGGCGCCGATGCCAAATATCTGCCACAGCCGGCTTTTGGATAAGATTTCATACTGGTGGATACAATCTTCATATGCGCCCACAACCCGGTAAATACTGAAACATTCCTTTACCATTCTTATAATTTCATCCTTTTCTGCGGCATCATATGGCCATGTGTCGATGGTTTCTTCCGATAAATAGGCATGGCAGAGATATTGATGTACCAGAAATAAGTCTAGTAGCATATTGCTGTCCTTTATGCTTTCAATTTCCAGATAGTCACATAAATACTGGTATGCCCCTATATAACCCATACCCTCATCCGTAATATCATTTCCCTCTAAATTTAAACGTACATCCTTTAATTTGACATCATCATGATAGCCGATATGACTATTTAGTATCTGGTCAAACACATCATCAATCCCCATGTTATCGGTTTCCTTTCAGGATTTTGGCATCTGGTATATAACAAAAAAAGGCAATAAAATCCCCTTATGTATAGGGAATCCCATGCCTTACGTTAAAAAGTATATCGCCACAATAAAATGTTACCATAATTTACATAATTCGGCAATAGAATCATTAAAATTTTTCGGCTTTGCGTTGGGATACAGTTACTATTCACACGGTGCCTTGCACTCAGCTGCAAGGCATCCGGCCAATACAGTGATGGGGCGGGCATCCAGCCCCTCGCCGTCAGGCGACTTTTCAATGGGCTGGATGCGTTACAGTTTGCGGCCGCGGTTAGGCCATGAACTGTAACGGGATACAAAAAACATAATATATAAATAACCGAACAGGAATATCAGCGGCAGGTCTGCAGAACACTGGCAGAAATGGAATATACAGGGGAAGAACTGCGCAGATGTCTGGCGCACTATCAAGAACTGACAGAGGAAGAACTGTGTCAGATATTTTGGAAAAGCAGCTGGTATCCGCTTTCTGTATTGTTCGGCAAGCCAGACTCGAACAGGGACATGACAAGATCGCATTTCGCGCTATCCTGCGTCGTGGATAACGGGAATATCTATACGGGCGTGATTGAAATTACGAAAGATAATATTGCTGAATATCATTCTGTATACAATGATTATTTGTAATATTTTACTACTATAAAGACTAAAATTTTGCTAAAATAGTATTGACAAAATTCCTAAACTTTAGTATCATGTACTAAAATAAATAAGTTGTTTAGGAGGGAACGATGAGACCAGTAATCAGGAAAGACGAATTTGAGAAGCGGCAAAATAAGGTGCGGGAGTGGATGAAAGGGAAGGGGTTGGATCTGGTTATCTTTTACGCGGATGACCGACTGGTGTATGGACAGGCATATGCGAGATGGCTGCTGGATTATCAGCCGGAGTTTGAGCCTGCTTTTGTACTGATACCTGCTGTCGGACCGGCAGCGGTGGTGACCGGGGCGGAATCCGTAGAATTTGTGCATACTTCTTCATACTGTGACAAAGCCTATGCAGTATGGGAATTTCTGCACCCGGATGAGGAGTACCCCTACTGCGAAGTGGTTTCTTTCAGACAGGTCAGAGAAGAGCTTGAAGGAAAAATGGGAAAGCCGGTTATAAAGACAGGATTGGCCGGCACATCAGCGGTTCCATATCATTTGATGAAGGATCTGCAGGAGATATTCGGCGCGGAAAATCTATTGGATGTAGACAGCGAGCTGTCCATGCTTCGGGCCGTAAAAACAGAAAATGAGCTGGAAGTGATACGGTATGCCTACAAAATCGCGGAAGCCGGAATGAAAAGAGCGGTGGAAGTACTGCGTCCAGGAGTGACAGAGCGTGAGGTGGCCGCGGAAGCAGAATATACCATGAGAAAAATGGGATCCGAGGGCATGGGGATTGAGACGATGGTGGCCTCCGGCTTGGAAAATACGGCTCCGATCTTATCCCGGACGACCAACCGGGTGATTCAGGAAGGGGATCTGGTCGTGATCACATTGGCACCCAGGTACGAAGGATATCACGGCGCGGTGGCAAGACCGTTTTACATGGGGAAGGCTCTGGAAGATATGCTGGACAGGTTTGCGTTATTAAAGCAGTCCCAGGAATATACGGAATGTTGGCTCCGGGAGGGTGTGGAAGCGAAAAAGGTGGACGAAGCTTCGAGAAAATGGATTAACGATGCGGGATTGGGAGATCATTTTACCTATACGGGCGTACACAGCACGGGAGTGATCGAGTTCGAACCCCCAATCTTAGCCTCTAAGAGTGATGTGAAAATCGAAGAAAATATGGTGTTTTCTATCGATATCCCCATGTTTTTGAATGACTGGGGAGGGATGCGGCTGGAAAATGGTTATATTATCAAAAAGGAGAAGGCGGAACGGCTGGTGCATCTCGATGTGCCGTTTGAAATCATGTAACAGTTCACGGCGGCAGGCCGCACACCCGTCTGCTGCCGCCCTGAATCGTCAGGAACTTAATAGCGAAATCTTGAGCAAAATGGCAAAATTTTTCGCATCGTGCTTTTCCGGTTTATCCGGGTTAGGAAATAATGGAAAGGAGAATATGGTCATGAACCAAAGAAAAGAAGTATTAGAATGGATTGAAGAACATAAGGAAGAAGCGGTCTGCTTTTTACAGGAAATGATTCGGATCCCGAGTGTAAATACCTGGTTTGACACGAAAGAAGAGTATCGCGGCGAAGGGGACGCACAGCGTTTTGCCGCAAAATTTATGGAAGGACTGGGAGCGGAGGTTGATCTGTTTGAGCCGGATCATTCCGTTTTGAAAAAGTACGACGGCCAGCCCGGATATTTTGCGGATCATGAATTTCAGGACAGGCCGAATATGGCAGGCACCTTGAAGGGAAGCGGGGGAGGCAGAAGCCTGCTGTTAATGGGGCATATTGACACGGTAAAGGAGGGAACCGGATGGACGGCCGATCCCTTCGGCGGGGAAATCAAAGATGGAAAGCTTTATGGGCGCGGCGCTGTAGATATGAAAGGCGGAATCGCGGCGATGATGATGGCTGTCAAAGCAGTTCACAAATCGGGCGTTGTGTTAAAAGGCGATGTTTGTGTGGGGACGGTTGTGGATGAAGAGTCAGGCGGAATGGGAGCGCTGGCATTCATAGACAAGGGATACCGGGCAGACGGCTGTATTATGACGGAAGCTACGGAATTGAAGATAGCACCGCTGTGCCGCGGGATTTTATGGGGCAAGGTGACTCTGACCGGCCGAAGCGGCCATATCGAGCTGCCCCAAAAGGATTGGAGAGAGGGAGGAACCGTAGACGCCATTCAAAAGGCCAGGCTTATGTTAGATTCCTTTGACAGGCTGAACAGAGACTGGTCTCTCCGAAAAGTACATCCTCTGCTCAAAGTACCATGCCAGCTTTTGGTAGGCCAGGTGTCTGCCGGAGAATTTCCTTCTACCTATGCAAATAAGGCGGAGATCAGCTTTGACATACAGTTTTTACCGTCGGAACGGGATGCATATGGAGGCGGAAAACTCGTAATGGAAGAGGTGGAGGAGTTCATACGAAATGTCAGCCGGACAGATCCATGGCTAAAAGAGCATCCTCCTGTCGTAGAATGGATGGTAAACGCAGATTGTGCGGAGACGGATCAGGGCCATCCTTTTGTAAAGACACTGGAAAAGTGTATCAAAGAGCTTGGAGCAGAGCCGGAGCTGGAAGGATCTTATTTTCATACGGATATGGGATGGCCGGAGAGAGTAGGGATACCAACAGTGAATTTCGGCCCCGGTGATCCGGCAGTAGCACATCAGGATGATGAGCATGTTCCTGTGGCAGAATATATAGAAGCGATAAAAATAATCGCATTGGCTATTATGGAGTGGTGCGAAACGGAAGGGTGAAAAGTATGGATGCAGTTTTGTCACTCAAAGATATATCGAAAGACTTTTCGGGAGTCATGGCGTTAAAACATGTGGATTTGGACATCTATCCGGGAGAAGTCCATGCGCTCGTAGGGGAGAACGGAGCCGGAAAATCTACGCTTATGAAGATTATTTCCTCTGTCTATCGGAAAAGCTCTGGCACAATGATCTTAAAGGGAAGAGAGGTGGATTTTAAAGACACGGACGAAGCAAAGGAAAACGGGATATCGATCATTCACCAGGAATTTAATTTGTTTCCTAACTTAAGTGTGGCAGAGAATATATTTATGGACACGATCAACAGGACGAATGAAAAGATTGTCCGCAGGGGGAAAATTTCCTGGAAAAGGGTGGAGCAGGAGGCAAGAGAAGCCCTCCGGGATATCAATGATCAGATTGATGTGAACAGCCTTGTAGAAAACCTCAATGTCCAGAGTAAGCAGGTGGTGGAGATTGCAAAGGCAATTCATGCGGAGGCGGAAGTACTGATTATGGATGAGCCGTCAGCAGCTCTTCCGAGAAATGAAGTGGAAAATATGTTTGAGGTGATCCGCAGATTAAAAAAGAAGGGCGTGGCAATCATATATGTGTCGCACCATCTGGACGAAGTATTTAAAATTGCTGATAAGGTCACCGTGATGCGGAATGGAGAAAAGGTAGATACGGTCAATGTAAAAGAGATCACCCAGCAGGAACTGATCCGGATGATGATCGGAAATGAGATTGTGAACTTATATGGTGAAAGCAGCGGCAAGGCCGTTGGAAATCCTCTGCTCGAAGTCAAGGATCTGGTCTTTGGAACCGGGGGGAATGTCAGTTTTTCCCTGCATGAGGGCGAGATTGTCAGCCTTTTTGGGATCGTTGGAGCCGGTGCGCAGTCGGTCGCCGAAAGCCTCTTCGGTATGAAAAAGCACACAGGGAAGATTCTGCTGGAAGGAAAGGAAGTCAGAATTCAATCCCCAAGGGAAGCGATGCGGTATGGACTGGGCTATATTCCCGGCGACCGCAGGAGATATGGCATTATAAAGGAGCGGTCCGTACGGGAAAATATCACACTTCCGATTCTTCGAAAGCTCTCCGGTAAAACAGGCGTGATCCGGAAAAAAGAGGAAGAGCAGATTGTGGAAGAATTTATCGGAAAACTGCGGGTCAAGACAACCGGGGCAGACCAGATCACCAATTTTTTAAGCGGCGGAAACCAGCAGAAGATCGTGATTGCCAAGTGGCTGTCCATACGGCCGAAGATATTGATTATGGTGGAACCGACCAGGGGCGTAGATATCGGGGCAATGTCAGAAATATATGAACTGATCCATCAATTGGCCTCCTCCGGGATGGGAATCTTGATGATATCTTCGGATATGCCGGAAGTCCTCGGCATGTCAGACCGCATTCTGGTCATGCGTGACGGAAAAATAAGAAGTGAACACCAGAAGGGGAGTATCAACCAGAGCCAGCTCCTAAATGAAGTTACAAAGTCAGAGGAGGGCCAGACATGAAGTTAAAAAATTTGAAATCAGAGGTATCCATTGTGATATTAATTTGCGGCCTATTTATCGTTTTCAGCTTCCTGTCCCCGGAGTTCGCGACATGGAAAAACATTTCGCTGATATTGAGCCAGTCTACATCTGTAGCGATTATGGGTATTGGCATGACGATGGTTGTAATCCTGGGAGGAATGGATCTTTCCATCGGCTCCGTAGTCAGTCTGTCGGCCTCGGTTACCTGTATTTCTATGGCAGCGGAGCTTCCCGTGCCTGCCGCGGTTTTGCTGGGCTTGGCTGTCGGCATGGGATGCGGGCTGATCAATGGGGTGATCATGGCCGTACTGAATATCCCGGATATTATCGTATCGCTTGCAACGATGTATATTTTCCGCGGTGCCGCTATCGCGGTCAGCCAGAGTCAGTGGATGACGAATTTTCCGGAAACCTTTGACTTCTTTGGAAAGGGTACCGTGCTGAACATCCCCTTTCCGGTTGTTGTGACCGTACTGTTCGCCATGCTGTTTTCCTATATTCTGACATATACCAGGTTCGGAAGAAAGCTGTATGCCTGCGGAGGCAATCTGGAAGCGGCAAAAATATCGGGGATACATTATCGACAGACCAAAATCATTGCCTATGTGATCAGCGGTTTTCTGGCTGCCGTGGCCGCCGTTTTGTATGCGTCAAAGGTAGGAAGTATTCAGGCGTCTACCACGGGAACAACTTTTTCAAATGATGTGCTTGCGGCCGTTCTGATCGGCGGTGCCAGCATTTACGGCGGTGTGGGTACGGTCTTTGGAACCATTGCCGGCGCGCTGCTGATCGGCATGCTGAAGAACGCGCTGGTTCTGGTCAGGGTATCCACCTATTGGATTGACGCGATTACCGGAGGAATGATTTTGACCGCCATGCTGATCAGCACCTGGCAAAGGCTTAAAAAGAAAAGGGAGATTGAAAGGGGGATTATCTAATGGAAAAAACAGGTATCAATAAAGTGAAAAAGGCTTTGCAATCGGATACCTTTGTACTTGCGGCAATCCTGGTACTTATGATTATATTTTTCAGTCTGATGTCGCCCTATTTCCTGAATCTGTCAAACATGCTCAATGTATTGCGGCAGACCACGGAGGTGGCCGTAGTGGCACTTCCCCTCACCATGATCGTCGTATGCGGTGCAATGGATCTGTCCGTAGGGTCCATTGTGGGATTTTCGGCGGTAATGTTTGCCATATGCTTTCAAAGAGGAATGCCGCTGGCAGTCTGTACAATTGCCGCGTTTTTGACAGGACTTGCATGCGGGGTATTAAACGGCTTTTTTGTGGCACATTTGAATATGATGCCGATAATGGTAACAATCGGGACGATGTCATTATTCCGGGGCGTGATCTATGGTGTCACAAATGCAAAGCCGATCAGCGGATTCCCGGAGGCACTTTTTACATTAGGGCAGGGAGAGCTGTTTGGTATCCCGATCAATGTATTGATAACCGCCGTATTGTACGGAGCCGGAATTTTTATCTTAAATAAGACGGTGGTCGGACGTTATTTGTATAGTATGGGGAATAATGAAGAGGCGGTTGTATATTCCGGTATCTCGGTAAAACGCATCAGGATGGTTCTTTACGGGGCGGAAGGGCTCTTGTGTGCACTGGCAGGAATATTATACATCTCCAGGCTTGGGAGCGCGGAATCAACACTCGGGCAGAATATGGAACTGGAGGTGCTGACGGCAGTTCTTCTTGGGGGAACGAATATTTTCGGCGGAAAAGGAAAGCTTCCGGGAACGATCATGGGGGTATTGATTATCGGCGTACTGCGCAACGGACTGAATCTGCTGACAGTCTCGTCTCTGTATCAAATGGTTGTGATCGGAATATTGATTTTGCTGGCTGTCAGCAGACAGGTGGAAAAGGAACACAGATAATGAAAAAGAGGGGAAAACTCTGTGGATAAAAAACACGGATAGCAGCATTTTAGATAAAAGAAAGGAAAAAATAATATGAAAAAAATAATGGCTTTTTTAATGGCAATGACAATCGGATTCAGCGCAGTGGCATGCGGCGGGGCAGACAAAGGGAAGAACGATGCGTCTGACGCGGGAAATGCGGGGACAGAGACTTCGAACTCTGACAGTACTTCAGATTCTGACAATGCTTCGGATGGAAAGACCTTCTTCATTAATCCGAAAAATATTGGTCCGGCTTATTGGGCGGCAGCAGAGAAAGGCGCTGTCCAGGCAGGAAAAGACCTGGGTGTAAACGTCATTTTTAACGCGCCGAGCGACGCGGATTCGGCAAAACAGATCAGCATGATCAACGATATGCTGGCCAGAGATATAGACGGCATGGCAATTTCTCCAAACGATGCGAATGCAATTAAGCAGGTTATAAATGGCGCGGTGAAGGATGAGATGAATGTCATCACCTGGGATTCCGATGCCCCGGACACGGAACGGGCATACTTTGTGGCGGCCGAGACACAGGAGAGGCTGGGTGAGATCTATGTGGAGCAAATGGCAGAACAGATCGGAGGAAAGGGAAAAATCGTATTTATGGTTGCAAGTCTGGGCGCCCAGAATATGATCACCCAGGTGGATTCTGCAAAGGCGTATCTTGAGGAAAATTATCCGGAGATCGAGGTGCTGGAGGTGTATGCCAGCAATGACGAGCAGCAAAAAGCCTATGAAAATGCCCAGAATATATTATCTACCTACAAAGACCTGGACGGTATCGTTTCCTTTGCGGGGGCGGAGTCGCCTGCGGCAGCGGAAGTGCTTTCGGAAGCCGTTGAGAACGGTACGATTGAGAAGGGACAGATTAAACTGACCGGATTCGGAATGCCGAGTCTCGTGAAGCAGTATGTGGAAAACGGGATCATTGAAAAATTTTCTGTCTGGGATCCGGGAGTGCTTGGATATGCATCCGTCTATGTATTGAATGAAATGTCCAAGGGCACGGATATCAGCACGCTGACCGAGATACCCGATGTCTGTGAAATCAGAGTGGATAACGGGAATATCTATACGGGCGTAATTGAAATCACGAAAGATAATATTGCTGAATATGATTTTTAATTGTATAATAAGGGTAATTACTCAGCACAGGATAGCGCATTTACTGCGCTATCCGTACGAAAGCGTATAGATTGCAAGAGCAATCCCATTGACGAAGTCAATTTTCATGGGATTGCGGTCATATCTGCGAAGGTACTGAGCAGATATGAAAACATGTAATTAGTCAGCACAGGATAGCGCATTTACTGCGCTGTCCGTACGAAAGCGTATAGATTGCAAGAGCAATCCCCATTGACGAAGTCAATTTTCATGGGATTGCGGTCATATCTGCGAAGGTACTGAGCAGATATGAAAACATAATTGATCGGATGGGAATAAAAGTGTCTAATCTGAAAATAAAAGACATTGCAAAGATGGCCGGTGTATCAACAACTGCCGTATCATTTGCATTAAATAATAAAGAAGGTATAAGTGAAGAAACCAGAAAAAAGATCTTGGATATTGTGAATGACTGTGGATATATGCCAAGAACATTGATGAAATGCAATACCACGGAGGATTCTGATACGAGGCGCAGGGCAGGGCTGATCCTTTTGCTTAGCTGTCCGAACTCTCCCTTTACGATTGTGGAGGGGAGAAGAGTAGGTCTGGCATTTTATGAAATCATTAATTCTATTGAAAAATGCGCTAATGACAAGCAGTATGATCTGCTCTTTAAGTCAATCAATATGAATGAGGAATTTCAAAGTGAGGTCAGGGAGGTTGTGGAAAATCACAATGTGGACGGCATTATTATCGCAAGCACGGCAATCCCTTCCAGATATATTCAGCAGGTGCAGGCAATAGGCGTCCCGGCTGTGGCCATTGACGCCTATTATACAGATATTGATGTGGACTGTATCGTGATGGACAACTATCCGGGGGCATATAAGGCGGGAGAATATTTATACGGCCTCGGACATCGAAAGATCGGATATCTGCAGTCGCTTTTGCGGATAAACAATTTTGATGAACGTCAATCCGGCTTTGAAGCTGCCCTGGCGGATTGTGGAATTCCATTAGAGAAGAAATATATGTATCAGATAGGGCCTTCCATGGATGAGTGCGAAGCTGTATTGAGAGAAGCGTTGTTTGACAAGAGGGATCTGCCCACGGCGCTCTTTGCGGAGAGTGATTATCTGGCACTTGGCGCCATGCAGATTCTTCAGAAGATGGGGATAGACGTGCCGGGAGATATTTCCATAATTGGCTTTGACAATATTCCCATCACATCCATTGTTACACCGGCTCTGACTACGGTCGGCGTGCCATGGCAGGATATGGCGGACATGGCCGTAGACGCGTTGATCCGCAGGATGGGCGGCGGAAAGAAAATGAGTATAAAGACCAGAATCGGTGTGGAGCTGGTGACACGGGATTCCTGCCGTGCACTGGATGAGCGGATATGATGCGGCAAGATTGGCGGTGGATCGCGAAGTAAGGAACCGTAGGAAAATAACTCCGGCTGTGGGGTTGCACAGGTTATTTTCCTACGGTTCCTTGTGCTATCCTGTGCCAAGCGGTTACTTTATACTTATGACCAATGAAATTTGACGTGTGTATCGCGCCGGCCGCAACTGCGCTTCGGGGTAAATGACTGTCAGGACACACACTTTTTATATATGATCTTTCAGCATCTGATATACCCAACTCCCGGATTCACTGAGATTTTCCTGGGCAAACCCGCTGGTCTTGCCGCAGCTGCTTTGTAGCATGGCCGAGGTTTCCTCCTTGTTAGACAGATTCCATGCTATATAACTAATCCCGTATTTATCGAGAGTCTCAATCCAAAGATCCGCCTGGTACTGGTCAATGGGGCCGCTGCCGCCGGCATCGCAGATGCCATATTCTGATACGAAGACAGGAAGGCCGCTTTCCACCGCTCCAGCCAGCCTTGCGCGCAGGTCATCGGTGTGGGTTGCCGCGTAAAAGTGAAGCGTGTACATGATATTTTCATAGCTTGCTATGGGATCTGCGGCTGCCTGGTCTACATACTGGGACCAGTTTGGGGTGCCTACAAGGATCACGGCATCTTCATCCCGGGCACGGATGACAGGAATCACCTGTTCTGCGTAGCTCTTAACCTCACTCCAGGTCGTAGTGCCGTTCGGCTCATTGCAGATCTCATAGAGGACATGGACGGAGTTCGCATATTTGCCGGCCATTTCATCAAAAAAGGCTTTCGCGTCCTCCAGGTACAGGTTTGGATTGGCATCGGACAGGACGTGCCAGTCAATCACTGCATACATATCCTGCTTCCCGGCAAAGGTAACACCGTCATCAATCAATTTTTTGAGGGCCTCCCGGTCCCCTCCCGTACAATAGCCTCCGTACTCGGCGGTATACATGGCAAGGCGGATCACATTGGCCTGCCAGTCTTCATGCAGCTGCTGAAAACAGGCTTCATTCACATAATCCGGGAACCATGCCAGCCCGTGGGTGCTGACGCCGCGCAGCTGGACCGGGCTGCCGTTCTGATCAACCAGCTGTGTACCTTCGACCCGGAGCGCGCCGTTCACAGAAGGGCAGGCCAGGCCGGGAGCGCCGCTGCTTCCATCGGACGCGCTGTCCTGGACGGGGCGGTCCAAAGTGTCGGCAGCATTGTCCGATGAGAGGCTATCGCCGGCATCGGATTCGCTTTCCGAGGAAGCTCCTGCCTTTGTGTCCTGCCGCGCAGGCTCCTTTTGTTCACTGCTGCCGCAGCCCTGCGGCAGGAGCAACGCTCCGGATAAGAGGGCGGCGCACAATACGATTTGGATGGATTTTCTCATGTTTATTCTCCTCCCAGTCTACGATATGATTTGCTGGAATAAATGATTCGACCGTCAAAAGTCCATTTTCACTGCCTGTAGTTACAAATTTTTATAATAACCCTCCGAACAATAAATCGCGCCGCAGGGATTGTGGGCTAACACCCGGTCCTTTGCCACCAGAGTAGTGACAGGGGCTTCGGAATATTTGTAAAAAAGGGAATCATGGCCGACGCACAGCCCGACCGCGATATTGAATTCCGTACCTTGTTCATTTAAAAGGAAAGCCTGGGCAGCCGGGTTGCACATAGCCTCAAACTTTTCCGGATGAATTTTATGCTCTTTCGGAATCCCGGCAGCTTCTTTTGGATAGCCGCCTGCTTTGCAGATTACAGAGACCACTTCAAATCCCTGTTCCCGAAAAAGCTTTCCTACAATATGGGCTTCTTTCTTTAAGCCCTTGCAAAAAGCAATCCCAATCCTCCGATAGCCCATCTTCCTGCAAAATTCCAGAGTTTCTTTCAGCCGCGGCCATCTGCAGTAGCCTTCCGCTTCGATAGAAGAACTGGTTATGTAAAAGCGGTTGTTTTCTTCTCTTACATATTCAGCGAATGCTTCTTCCATTTTTTCTTCTTGTCTCATGGGACAATTTTTCGGCATGTTTTCTTTGTGACCGGACGCACATGCCAGAACGGTACAGTTTGCGCATGTATACATAAGGATTCTCCTGTAAAATGATTTTTATTCGACTCTTGTATCATTTTATCTTCCTGTAATGGAAAAGTAAAGGATGTGACGGTATTTTTTTGATGACTAAACCGGGTGTAAGGAGTTACAGTTCATTCCCAATGTCATTAACTTAAGCCCCTACTATGCATATTTTAAAACCAAAATGCACGGAAATATGCGGTTTGTCAGGCTCATTTTATTACAGCAATTCCTTAAGTTAATGACATTGGTTCACTCCTGGACCGTGCACCATGCTACACGGTCACAGGCCAGTATGTACTGGGGCTGGAATCCGGCCTCTTGCCGTAAGGCAACTTTAAATAGGCCGGATTCGTTACAGTTCGCTGGCTGGCCAGTGAAGTGAACTGTAACGTTTTTAACAAGGAAGGGCATATAAAAGATATTGCCATATAGGGGACATTGTGCTATATTGTCGATAGGGAAAGACCATGAAGCCAGGCGGCTTTATCCCTCCGGTTCAGTTTTGGAGGGTTCGAGCAGCCCTCCGGACGAAAGAAAGGGGGGCGATACAATGTATGTTACATATTCAGATTTAATTCAGATAGGTATATTCATTGTTGCTCTTGTCGGGTTGTGTTATACAATCTTTAAGGACAGAAAAAAGAAATAGCCGCCACTACCACCAATAGTGACGGCTGACCTATGTTAAAGGCATAGGAAGAAAACGCTGTGGAGGGGTAGAGCCGCTTGCGTGGCTTTCCCTCTGTTTATAATATAGCACATCTATGAGGATGATTCAAGCCTATTCTACAACTCCTTATTATAGTAAATCGACTCTGGTTACAGTTCACGGTGCCTTGTAGCTAAGTGCAAGGCACCGTGTGAACAGTAACTCGACTCTTGTATCATTTTATCTTCCTGTAATGGAAAAGTAAAGGATGTGACGGTATTTTTTAAATTATTCTTTACTATTTGTGTTAAAATGGATACAATATAAAATATATCATGACGAAAACGTAATAGTGGGAGATGGAAATGGAACAGATTGGAATCAGGAAAAAGCAGGGAAGTATTGTTGAAGTTTTACGGGATGCGATTTTATCCGGAAGAATCCCGGATGATATGGAAATGACCCAGAATGAGCTTGCGCAGGATCTTGGGGTATCCCGGATGCCCGTGCGGGAGGCCTTGATCCTGCTGGAATACCAGGGCCTTGTCAGGCGCCTGCCGAATAACCATGTGAGGGTGGCAAAATTCTCACCGTCCTATTTTGGACATTTATTTTCCTTATGCGCGCAATTGGAAAGTGAAGCCTTATACGGATGGCTCGTACCGGAAGAGCTCCCGGAGGATGAACTGGAATTTCACCGCTGTGTCTACAGGGAATATCCTTTTGAAATGCAGAAGAAAATTTTAGAGTCCATTACAGAGATTTACATTTATTATGCCCTTGGTTGCGGCTCTTATGACAGAGAAACAGGGAAACAATGCCTCAGGGATGTGAAACAGGCGGCCGGAGCAAAAAACAGGGAAAAAACAAAGCAACTGTATGAAGTGTATTTTGAAAATCTGAAAAACGCGATTATGAAGGAGAGGGAGGAAGCTCCATGTTAGGATTAAAGCCGATTAAATTACTTCCTGCCCGGGAACGGGTGGCTTCGGAGCTGCGGGAAGCCATTCTTTCCAGGCAGGTTTCAGAAGGAGCAATACTGACGCTGGAGACCACCGCCCAGGAATTGGGGGTATCTATTACTCCCGTGAGGGAGGCATTCCAGATCTTAGCCAGAGACGGCCTGATTGACCTGAAACAGAATAAGGGAGCGGTGGTACTTGGAATCAATGAGAAAACGCTCCGGGAGCACTATCAGGTAAGAGCCGCGTTAGAGAGCGCGGCCTGCGCGTTATGCTGTGAGGGGGAAAAGGACATTTCTGCCGTCAGGCAGTGCCTGGACCGGGCGGACAAGGCATTGGCAAACCAGGATTCGGGCAGCTACGCGGATTATAACCAGTCCTTCCATTATGAGATATGGAACGCGGCCGGAAATGAAAAGCTGCGGCGGATGCTGGCTGAATTGTGGAATGGGCTGTCCATGGGGCTGAAATCAACGAAAGAAGAATACGCCGGTATTTCGCAGGAAGAGCACCGGAAGATTTGGGAAGCTATGGAGAAAAAGGATGCGGACGCGGCAAGGAAGGAGATGGAAAAGCATATATACCGAAGCCTGGAGGATGTACTGACCAGATACTGAGCCAATACTAAGCAAATAGTGAGACAATACTGAGTAAATACTGAGCAGATACGATATTTAGCTATTTTTTACAAAATAGGACGGATAAATTAATGCAAAACGCCGAATTGTCAATTAAGAGTTGACAATTTCGGCGTTTTCGTATATACTCAGAATCAACAAATGGATACATTATCATTAATATAAAATAAATGATAATGTAAAGTGTGAACATACTGAAAGCTTCCTGTATAATATAAAGTGCAAGGG
>VSNK01000062.1 GCA_009774255.1 Faecalicatena sp. | reverse complement strand
CGTAAAAAGTAAAGATGCGAGAATAAAATATAATAAAATTGACCAGTATATCGGAATACTAATGGAGCATGGGACAGCGGCAGGCGAGCCATATATAAAACATCTGGATGGAGAAATATGGGAGCTGCGCCCGTTAAGAGACAGGATTTTATTTTTTGCATGGGATGGAAATTCATTTATTTTGTTAAGCCATTTTATGAAAAGCACACAGAAAACACCAAAAAGAGAGATTGAAAAGGCGAGAAGGTTCATGGAAGATTTCAGGGAAAGGAGCAGAGAAGATGAATCATGAAAAGAAAATATCCCCGGTGGGGGAAAGCTGGGGCGAATATAGAAAGAAACATTATACGGTGGAAGAAATCGCTGAAAATGATTTAATGGTTAAGCTGGTTGGAGAGATGATAAAGACCAGAAAGGAAAATCATATATCACAAAGAGAATTGGAGGGTATGACAGGGGTTAAGCAGTCTGTGATTGCAAGAATGGAAAGCGGAAAAACAGACCCCCAGTTGTCAACAATTTTAAAACTGCTGGTATCTATGGGAAAAACGCTTACAATCGTCCCTTTGGAGCTGTCTGAAAAATAGGATGTTCAAAATTAGTTGGACTACACCAAAAGCTTGATTAACGATGAAAGCGATGACCGAAACAATGTATTCTACTGAAAGCAGCTGCTGGTGGATGTAGATGAAGACCATGATATTTCCAGCGCGTATCGTATGGACAACGAAGACTTCCCGTTGCGGAAAAATCCAATCTGAACACGGTAAAGCGAACCATAGTTTTGCTTGTAAAACCAAAAAGATGCCCGTATTGGCGCAGGCAGACGCTTATGAGGAATGCCTGTTTTTGTATCGTAAATTCAGCACCGAAGTCCTTCGCCTGCTTGTTTCCGTAACCACAATGGATTCCTCATCTGTAAAGATGGAATCTTTTGTGGTTGTGGCATTTATGCTTGGCATGAAAGAGTATTTCGGCAATGTTGACCATCTGAGAGCAACTGTAAGTGAAGTGCCTGTTCCTGCTGCAGACTATCGTAAACAGTATCTTGTGATTTACGATTCTGCTTCACCCAAAAGCAGCAACCCCAAAGCTGCAGCCAGACCGGCCTGCTTTTTCTGCTTCAGCGCGTCAGCATTTCTCACAATACGTTTTGCTTCTTCCAGCGAGATATATTTCGCATTCTGCAGTCTTGTTGTATCAAAAGGTTCCGTTTTACTCCCGCGAAGCTTTAAATAACATTTATAACAGCACCGCGGCTTCTCATTTTCGATCAGAACTGTCCGTCCCCTTGTGCCGCATAGCTCACAAATCCCGTCATCCAGAAAGCCGCCCCGTCCATCCGGGTGCCTGTGGTATGTAAACAGCGCCGAACTTTTCTTCGGATACATATGCCGATAAATGTACTCCTTGTATTTGTAATGATAACCCATGATTTTCCTCCTTCGATCAGCACCGTACGGTTGGATGATCTAAAGATCACCCAACCTGCAGATGGGAATTATTCATAATCCGGAAAGATCTGGCAAAGCCCGCCTTCCCCTCCGACAACAAGAATGGAGCCCCATTCTCCGAACCCCTTTGACAGATCCAGAGCTTCTTCATCCTGCAATCCGGCATTCCACACATAGGCCAGAGGATTTGCCCCATCCGCTTCGATGCCTTTCAGCGCCTTCCTTTCCGCCGGCCATTCTTCTTCATAAGAAGAGACAGAAAGCATTGCATAAAGGAGGCCTGCGTTGGTTACATTTCTGATCACATGATAGACCAGGATCTGAAACTGATTTTCTACTTTTTCAATCAGCTTTCTCTCTTCATCCGACCATTCATAGAGAACTCCCACCATCACGCCCAGATTCATCGGCCTGCTTACATATACCTTATGTTCCTCTTCAAAATCCCGGATCACAGATTGCTCCTTTTCATCCAGAAGCCCCAGCATATGCATCCTCTCTGCCGCTTCCTTTCTCATTTCCTCCTTCGTCATCTTCCGTTCTCCTTCCTGCCGATTCTCCATATTCATCTCTACAGCGCCGCGTCAACCGGCTCACTTTCCAGCGCCAGGATTGCAAATACACACTCGTGTACCCGATAAAGCGGTTCCTTCGCCGCGAACCGCTCCAAAGCTTCCAGCCCCAGCGAAAATTCTTTTAACGCCAGGCTCCGCTTACGGGACAGGGAACGCTGCTTTAACCGTGCCAAATGTTTTGGCGTCAGGTATTCCGGGCCGTATATGATCCGCAGGTAGTCCCTACCCCGGCACTTTACGGCCGGCTGTATCAGCCGGGAGCCCATGCATGCGGCAAATGTTTCCGGTTTGACCACCATCCCTTCCCCGCCGTTTTCCGTCAGCGTCTCCCACCACCTGGCCGCCTTCTCCAGTTCTTCCCTGCGGGATAAATCTACTTCCAGATATTCCGTTTCCATAAAAATCGGATCACGTCCCGTGCAGTATCGCTTTAATGTTTCCAGATGCCAGACATGCTTCTCCCCGGAAAACACCCGTCCCTCACAGGCCAGGAGATGAAAAGGCGCAATACGCAGATCCCCTGCGGAATCCACATTCCAGCAATACCGCCGGTAAGCTTTTACATACTCTTCCGCCGCAGTCCGCTTTTTTGCAAAATGCTGCCGCAGACTGCGGAGTTCTCTTTCCGAAGATTTTTCAAAATGCTCTGCGGCCGTCCTGTCACCAGACACATCGTCGCTTGTCCTGTCATCAGACACATCCTCGCTTGTCCTGCGGCGGGATGCATCCTCGTCCGTGTTTTGGATGTCCAGGCTCCCGGCTGCAAGCTCCAGAACCTGGACGGCCGCCGAAAGGGACTCCCTGCCTGCTCTCCCGACCGGGCCATACTGGCTTCTCAACAAAGCCTTTGCTTTCCCGGACCAGGGCATGATCTCGGTATCCAGACAGACCCATTCCGTTTGAAAATCCTCCCAAAAGCCATTCTCAGCCAGCGTCTGATCCAGCCTTTCCAGAATCTCCGCTTCCATACCCCTTTCCTCAAAAAAGCGTCTTCCCGTCCTGGTGTAAATCATGCCTCTGCTTCCATCCCCCACACCAAAACGTCTTTTGGCCGTGTCGGCAGTACGGCACAATACGATCACCGCCCTGGAGCCCATATGCTTCCGCTCACATACCACACGCCCCACTCCGTTTTTCTGATAATACTGAAATGCCTCCCATGGATATTCCATATAATCTTCCCTGGAGCTCGCCCTGCTGGGCGACATCGTCGGCGGCAGGTAGATCAGCCAATGGGGATCTGCCGCGAACCGGCTCATCAGTTCCAGTGCCGACGCCGTATTCTCCTCCGAAATGGTGATTCCCGGCAGCAGTCTTGTAGACAGATGCAGCTTTCCCTGTACATCCTGAATATCCAGAATCCCCGCATCTTCTTTTTCACTGCCGCCAAGCGGACGGCTCCCCTCACAATACTGCCTGTGAGCCGCAGTGCTTACCACTTCCATCTCCGGATAACAAAGACAGGAGAGTTTTCCGCCAAACACGCATCCGGTATCTACACAATACGTGTGGTTCACGGCCTGCACCTCTTCCCGGGGCGTATGCCCGTAAACGACCGTGGCCGCTCCCCGGTAATCCGCGGCCCAGTTCCGCCGGACCGGAAAGCCCGAATCGTCTGTCTCCCCCGTGGTGTCTCCATAGAGACAAAAGGCCCGGATCCTGCCGGATACCCGGCCGATATACTCATCCCTGATTCCCGCATGTGAGACTGCAAGCCTTCCCCCGTCAAATATATAATGGCTGACAAGATTTTCCAAAAATGCCCGGACTTCCTCAAGAAATCCTTCCTCTTCACGCTCCAGCTCCCGGATCGTGTTTTCCAGTCCGTGAGAGATCTGTACCTTGCCGTGTACCAGATACCGTCTCAGCTTATCGTCATGATTGCCCGGAACACAGAATGCCGTACCCGCGCCGACCATCCGCATCACCAGCCGGAGCACGTCCGCATTCTTCGGTCCCCGGTCGCAGAGATCCCCCACAAATACCGCCCTTCTCCCGCAGGCATGCCGGTAAATCCCGTCTTCCCCCGGTTCATAGCCAAGCTTGTCAAGAAGCTCTGTCAGTTCATCAAAACATCCGTGTACATCTCCAATGATATCAAAGGGTCCATGCTCTTCTTTTTTATCACTCCAAAGCTTTGTATAGACGATCTCGGCATTCTCAATCTCTTCTTCACTGTCCAGCACATAGACAAAACGGAAGCCCTCCTTTTTGAACTTCCGCATACCGGATCTGAGAGCCGTAAGCTGGGATTTTAGCACCGCTTCCGGAAGCCTGCGGTCCGTCCGCGCCAGATTCCGTTCCCGGATCACGCTCTCCGGCAGGTGAAAGACGATCGCAGCCGCATGTACATTCTGCGCTTTTGCCAGCTCTAACATTTTTTTGCGGTCATTTCTCTGCAGATTGGTGGCGTCAATGACCGTTGTCCTCCTGTGAGCCAGCCGCTTCTCCGCCGCATGATACAAAAGTTCAAAGGCATCCTTCGTTACACTCTGCTCATTTTCATCGTCGCATACCATACCCCGAAATACATCGGATGACAGAACCTGCGTAGGCAGAAAATGCTTCCCTGCAAACGTCGTTTTTCTGGCTGAACTTGGGCCCACCAGCAGGATTAATGAAAATTCAGGCAGTTCGATCCGCATTTTGTAAACACCCCCATCTGAGTTGGAAATCCATAGCGCTCATCCATTTCCCCGATCCCCTTGACCTCCGCTTCATAGCCATACTGCCCGCAGATTTTTTCGGTCCAGGCCGTAAATTCTTCCCTCGTCCATTCGAAGCGGTGATCCTCATGACGAAGCATACCCCCGCCCGCACAGTGATAACGTGCATTGTACTCCCGGTTCGGTGTCGTGACAATAATTGTCGGAGGAGCCGCCTTTTGAAACAGAACCTTTTCGAATATGGGCAGCTTTTCGGGCATGATGTGTTCCATGACCTCCACCGCGCAGGCCGCGTCAAATCCGCAGATCCGGCTGTCCTGATACAGCAGGGATCCCTGGAACAGCTTCGGAAGCCTTTTCACCTGCCCGGGAGACCTTCCCTCATCCCCAGGAGACCTTCCCTCATCCCCGGAATACCTTCTGCCCTGCCCGGAATATCCTTTCACCTGTCTGGAATATTCTCTGCCCGAAATTCTTTTCCGCGCTTTTTCCAGTGCCTCCACTGACACATCCATCCCACACAGCTTTCCAATCTCCCGGACCGGAAGAAGAAGCTCCAAAAGCTTTCCCTCCCCGCAGCCCAGATCAATGACAGAAGTAGCGCCGCAGCGGATCACTTCCTGCCGCACTGCTTCCAGACGGAGCTGATCTAACGGTGCAGACCGCTCCTCCGGCCACCATTCCCCCTCTTCCTCACCAATGTATCTACACTTTCTCTGGAATTGCTCTGCCGGCTCCCACTTGCCATCTTCTTTACACTCCCGTGCGCTTCCTGCCTCTCCTTCGGATTCTCCCCCGCCTTCTCCCCCGCCTTCTCCCCGGAGCCTGTGTACCGCGATGTCCGCATAGCTCCGTGTCTTTGCAAAATATCTGCGCACGATCCGCTCTCTCGCCGGATGTGTTTCCAGCCAGCCGTTTCCATGGATCAGGAGTTTATCAATCTCAGATTCCGTAACAAAATAATGCTTCTGCCGGTCAAAAACAGGGATCAGCACATAGAGATGACGCAGAAGGTCTGCCAGACGCACGCGGCCTCTCAGCGTCAGATTGACATAGGGGCTTTCGCCCCACTCCGGGAAATGCTCATCAATCGGGAAGCACTCATAGGACAGGCGATATCCAAGCGGTTCAAATATTTCCTTTAGAAGTTCCTTTTTCTCCCCCACGGGGAACATATACACACAGGCTGAAAGCTCCAGCCGGCTGTCCGCCAGCTCCTGCTTTTTTTCACAGCGCCCGCTCATGGCCGTACCGAATACCCGGGAAATGGCGCTGCTTAAAAACGAAGATGCCGCATAGGGACGGTCATTGACATAATCCGAGAGCTTCCTGTATCTGGCTCCCGGTTTTCCCCTTGCAATATCCAACGGATCCAGATCAAGGAGCAGCGCCGCCGTAGTCCTCTCATCCGATCTCTCCGGGTAACATACATACGCCTTTCCCATAGGAAGGGAAAATTCGTGCAGCCTGGATGGATTTTTATGCAGGAGCCAGCTCAGATCCCGGGCGGAATGCCCTGCGTCTCCATCCGGTATCCTGTATGTAATTGTGAGAAGCATATTCCACACACTCCCTTTCCATTTTCCACATACATGTAACGATTCGAAATGGCAGCGGACAGATCCGCAATCTGCCGCTCTGAACATCGATGTCTTTTTACATCTGTTCTAATCCGCGGCCAAAAAGTATTTTTTCTGTTTTAAGATCGCAGGATTGACTTCTGCCGATTCCTGATCAACCATCACGATGAATCCTTCACTATGCAGCTGAGAGCAGACATGATCGTCAAATTCCCTTATCACTCTGCTCCAGTTGTAATTCTCCGAGGAAACCCGAAAGTACAGCGTCTGGTTTCCCGGCTCCGTATGGTACTTGCCGCCAAACCGCACTCTTAGAAACTCCTCATTCAGATCCAGAGTCACCTGCCTGCAATATCCGTTGATGTCAATGGTTTCATCCGCATGTCCGCCATGGTCCTTCCACTCAGCAATGATATCCACGATTTTGTCTGCGAATTGACGGGTAATGAACGGACACGGACGGTCTTCCATCCTGTGATAAATCTGGTTCTTTAACCCTTCTCCGTTTGTTTCCTCCGCAAACTGCAGCCCCCACATCCGGACAAATGCTTCGATGTCTTTCCTTGTCTGTCTGCGTCTTGTACGCTCATAAAGCCATTCCGCGGCAAAAAGCGTCTCTTCCACATCCTCCGGATTCCCGTAAATATGCTGTACCACCGGAAAAATGCTGCCGTCACGCCGAACCATCCATGCCGTAGTACCCAGATACGTTCGATTATCCATCCATATCCTCCTCGTAACTACTCAGTACCTTCGTAGTTACGCCGCAATCCCATGAAAATTGCCTGCGGCAATGGGGATTGCTCTTGCGATTTATACGTTTTCGTACGGATAGCGCAGTAAATGCGCTATCCTGTGCTGAGTAGTTACTCATCCTCACAATCACATTGATAATGCCTGCTGCCGTCTGCCTTCACTAAGATATCCCGGATCCCCTCATTGTGATCCAACCGAAATTCTGCCTTTATCTTTCGGAGCATCCCCTCATAACAGAGGCAGGGATTCAGAAAGATGAGCGCCCGTTGCCTTCGGATTTCCACTCTGCCGCGCGGAAAATAATGGAAGCTTTTCCCCTGTGTCACCTTGCGCGGCAGCTTCGACCAGATTTTCTTATGATTATTGCTCCAGGCCTCTTCCTGAAATCCCCCTTTCTGACTCTCCTCATTCTCATCCGGAATCAGATTCCCAAATTCATCGCAGAGCCTTTTTTCACTTACAATCCTGTTCCCGATCACCCAGAATACTCCCTTGTATAATATGATCTGTCCCTCTCCTTTCCTGCTGCGTTATCGGGCAGTTGCACTGCTTTCTAAGGATCTGTAGAAAAATAACTGATGCAGATTGCGCAGGATATTTCTTCGAGTGTGCAGGTCAAAAAACGCAGGCGTAGTGGGCCTTGCCCTAAGGGGGACCATGCGTAGCATGGTGGATTCCTTACGGCCATCGTCGAGGCTTTTTGACCTGTGCAATCGGAGAAATAGACAAGTCAAGATGTGTCAGTTATTTTCCTACAGATCCTAAATGTCCGTATAAAACTCTTCCAATGTATCCAGACAGACACACCCCAGCGGGGCGCCGAAGACAGCGCCGCAGTCTATGGCGATATGGAGGTTCTTCCGGCAGATTCTTCCGATATGATTTTCACCGATATATCCGGTAGGTGTATGCCCGGTTACGATGTATCTGTCCTCAAAGTAGATCTTTTCGTACTCGGGCACCGCCCATAGAAAGCAGGTCTCATATTCCGGCTCCATTTTCCCCAAACCGTTTCTTTGCCCCTCGCGGCAGCCGCCAGATGCCTGTTGGCGGTCACCTGGCCCGCTGCCCGCAGAAATAAAATCCAACATTTTGCTTTTATCCGGGACCGTATGTGACAGGAAAAATCTTCTCCCATTTACTTCAGCCTCCCGGAAAAAACAGAACGTCTCCATATAGTCCAGCACCGCCTTCTGCCCGGACCTGCCCAGGCCCCGGAATGCCTCACTGGTCCTATCGCCCCCCATTCCCATCCATATGCGGTACACCTCCGTTTTCGACAGCTCTGCATATCGATCTGTTCCCAGATCATAGAAGCATTTCAACAGATAATATGCCATATGATCATGATTTCCCCAAAATGGCATGATATTTTTATGCCGCATCATATCCTGTAATATCCGGATTCCGCCCTCTCCGCGGTCAACGATATCCCCGAGGATATAAAGGGTATCGCCGGAATGGAAGCGGATGAGCTGCAGTATACGTTTGTATTTGTCATAACAGCCGTGCAGGTCTGAGATTGCGTAGTGCATCGTTACTCCCTTTTTTCTTTCCAAAAAGACCCGTTAAAAATCCATCATCCCTTTTCCTTCTACCTCATAAACTCCTCATATGAAAGCATCTGACAGTTTTTTAAGGTGTCTGTATCAATGTCCGGACTATATAAAAAGCTACAGTTTTTATCTGTATCGCCCAGCTGTTCTTTCACACACTCCTTATACGTTTCTAAACTTCCCCCGATAAAGAAATAACCGAATTTCAGATCAATTTTATCCCTGTCCGGACTTTCTGATACCTCTTTCCAGGCCTCACCATTTATAATTCCATACTCATATAAATAGCTCATTTTTCTAAAATATTCATCTACAAGTTTGTCCCGATGGGATGTATGGATTATTTTCATAGCGTTGTCGTAGTGGTTCAATAAACTGTTATCCCCGGTACAGCTTTCATTATTATATTTCAATTCAATGAGACAGAACGCGCTAGCTCTTTTATCGTATAGTATTATGTCTGGTTTCCCTCTCTTCGCCCCGTCCTCCAGCCAAGCCTGGGGCATTAAAAATTCAATATCAATCGGAACCCAGATATCTGTATTTCCAAGATATTTTTTTACAAGGTTTGTTTCTATAACTCGCTCTTTTGAACCTCCCATTTCCTTTGTAAACTTGCTTCTACATGCTTCCACCGCCAAGTCCAGATACTCATCGCTGAACAATGTATGAAGAACCTGCTCTTTTTTCTGTGATTTCGAATTACTTAATTCCAATAGTTCTTCGAATCTTGACTTTTTCTTTGAATTTTCCGGCAGATGCTCCAAATAAGCCTTACCAGCTAATGAAGCCTCTTGTCTCTGACTTGTCGGTATCTCTCCAATCAGACCACCATAAGCATATACCCGCAGTTTCTTTGATTCTTCCCCTGGTTTCGAACTCCCCAGCTTCGGCGCCAAGACAATGATTGGTTTTTCCATTTCCTCTGTCCCGTCCACTTTACATACATAGTCGGTCAGTTTTCGGATTCCATCTAATATCTCTTTGTCTGCTTTTCTGTCGTACTCTTTCATTTTCATCCTCCTTAAATTTTAGATTTTTATCTCCACTAAAATACTACCATACAATACAAATTTTATGAAGATAATATCATCTTAAATCTATCCCTGCCCCCAAGTTCAAGTTACAGTTCACTGGCCAGCCAGCGAACTGTAACGAATCCGGCCTATTTAAAGTTGCCTTACGGCAAGAGGCCGGATTCCAGCCCCAGTACATATTGGCCTGTGACCGTGCAGCGTGGTGCACGGCCCAGGTGTGAACAGTAACAAGTTCAAGCCTGCCATTTTCCTTCACAGACCTTATAAAACTGCCGGAACATCCGGTACAGTTCTTCTTTTTTCGCAATACATTGAAGCCACTCCCTGGGGATTCCCGCCTCTCTTTCCACCGGACTATCTTCCTCCCAGGTCCCTTCCACAATCTCCGCCGTACCGCCCTTTGCCGCCCGCTCTCCGGATGCACAGTAATAGATTCCCGCCAGCCCGCCTGCGATTGCCGCTATGGTATCAGTGTCCCCGCCCAGATTCACGGCCTTCAGCACGATCTCCCTGTATGATTCCCCGCTAAAAAAAGCCCACAGAGCCGCTTCCAGCGTATCTACGACATACCCTGTGCTTCGGATTTCATTTTCTGTCAGTCCCAAAATCCGTTTACTGAGAATCCTGTCAAAATGCTCCTGCTCCGCCGCGCAGGTTTCCGAGCAGTATTTTTTCATAAACCCGATCGTCCCTTCCAGCGCTTCTTCTTTCGAGTCTCCCTCCGCCAGCCGGATCGCAAATTTCACATAAAAGATACATGCAAATATGGAACGTTTGTGTCTATGGGTCAGCGAAGAAACCTCCTCCACCAGAGAAATCAATTGCGGTCCTTCCATCCGCAGCCCGTAAAATGCAAGCGGAAGCACCCGCATCAGCGAACCGTTCCCATTTTCCAGATCGGAATTCCCGCCGCATCTGACGGGCGATTCGCCTCCGCACATTTTTTCAATGGCCTCCCGCGTGGAAATACCGATATCAAATACCTCTCCATACGGGGTAAATGCTCCGTTTTTGTAAAAATCCACAAAATTGTCTGCTGTCTTTTGTATGGAATATCCCTGATTGATTGCATCGATCAGGCAGAGCATCAGGGATGTATCATCAGACCAGGTTCCGGCCGGCTGGTGGTATGTTCCGTATGCACGCATCTCCCGAACCGGATCCTCTTTTCTTTTGCGTCTGTCTGAGAATTCCACCGGAACTCCCAGCGCATCTCCCACACAGAATCCGAATATCCCCTGATATAACCGAAGCTCCCTGATACTCCCTGCATGGATAAAATGCTCCTCCGGCTCCGAGCCGCCAAAACCTGCACTACCTGCGCATTCCTTATACATCTGATCTTCTCCTCCGATACTCATGGCATATCATCAGCCGCAAGTATGACCATTACGGGATGCCCTTGGGTATGTCATCCCGAAGTCCGGCAAGGCACAGCCCTTCCTGTGTGATTCCTAATAATTTTCTGAACTCATCGGCATTTTCTTCATTCAGGATAATGTGATACGCATTCAGCACATGGCCCAGATCCAACTCCCCTTTCAGGAAATTGCCCACAGCCTTTAGAATCCTCTTCCTGCCCTTAAAACTGCCTCTGTAATATTCAAGACTCACATAATCGTGCATACATTCCCAGTAAATCTGCCCTTTGCAGCCGTATTGGTCATCCTGAAAATACCCGTATGCAGTCATATCCGAGGAATCTGCGCTTTTCAGGTATTTCCTGGTCTCCTCCGCAGTCTTTCCCTCATACCATGTTTTAAGAAAGACAAACGGACCGTCAGCGGCATGGGGGGAAAGTGGCGCGCAGACAATATCGCCTTTCTGAAACGGCACAGGACACACAAAGCAGACCTCTTCCAGTCTCAGCATGATATCCAATTCTTCATACGACATGCCGGAATCATACTCAATCTCTGTCACTGCCTTATCAAGATTAAAAATGACGCTTATACACCTCTGCGCTTGATTGATATCATGCTTGCATACCCTGACTCTTTCATTCCGGTCTTCCCTGTCTCTGTCCGCACTGACCGCATACAGCGCTTCCTCTGCCGTCTTATAGTATCCCTCCTGTTCAAACCATTTACGCCCGTTACCGTATTCTTCCGCCGGGTCATGGACTCTTTCATATATACCGCGGTCACAGTCACTTTCATAGACTCCTTCATATACACCGCGATTACAGTCGCTTTCACAGACTCCTTCATATACACCGCAGTCACAGTCACTTTCACAGATTCCTTCATATACACCGCGATCACAGTCGCTTTCACAGACTCCTTCATATATCCCGCGATCACAGTCACATTCATAGACACTACATTTATAAACACAGCTTTCACTCACATTAAAAAATTCATCCAGGCATTGATTCTGCAGAAGCATATATTTTTCTAAAAAGCAATGAAGAGTCTCCGATTTTCTTCCTTCCCTGACGGCTGCCCGGCCTTCTGATCCGAAAAGCATCTCTTCATCCGGCATATGCTCCGCAACCCACTGAAATGCCCTGTGCTTTTCCCCGAGCGTATGCCGATAGCTGTGATCGATCAGATATGCACTCTGTATAGGTGTAAACCGATGTCCGATTTCCTGGCAATGTCTGGCCACATCCTCTGAATTTATAAATGTATAGATAAACGACATATCACAATCCGCTCCCTTGCAGGGCCGGCGGACCTTGCCCGCCAAAGTATGTCCGCCCATCTTCAAAGCACCTCCCTGAATATTCCCGGATTTTTCATCAACGTCCGGTTCTTATTATAATCCCGTCTCACCTGTGCCCTTATTTTGGAAATCTGCTGTCTGTATCTTTTTACCGTTTCAGGGCTCTCCGCACAGACATAGAATAAATGGCTTCCCTCCGCCATCTTCTCCGGCAGATGCCTGACTGCCTCAGAGCTTCCTTCCATGTCTTCCACCAGTCTGCACATATAGTAATGCTTTTCTTCGTCCACCTTGTAGCGAGTGCCCAGACAATAAATCCCCGCCATGTGAAAAAATAGTTCTTCATCCTCCGTGAGCAGTCTTTCCTTATACCGGTCAAATGTTTCTTCCATATATACAGGCTTTCGCTCATCTTCCCCGTTCAGCCATCGCTCGAGATCTCTCCACTTCTCCTCTGCCGCCTGCCTGCGCTCGGAAAGCCGCTGCCTCATTTCCGGCTGGTCTTTGTACTTTTCCAGCTTCCGTCCAAGAATGGTGATCTGATTCTCCAGCCGTCTTTCGCTCTCCTCCATTTTTTCTACGATCCGGTTCCCATGTCTCTGCTGGAAATACGCAAGCGCCTCATCCCTGCTGTAAAATATTTCTGTTATGACCTCTTTTTTTACTGCAACACATAAATAGTTCATGATCGGCATTCCTCCATTTGTATAGTGGATACTTCCTGCATCTTTCGTATAGCACTATAGCATACCGGATTGCCGAAAAGCGACAATAGTGTGTCACCCATATTTTCACCTGCGGTGCTGCCTGGATATCGACTCCAACATCCGCTCATTCACTGGATCTTCGGATCAGCTTTCCCCCCTTCTTTTTCACGTCAAAATCCTCCCGGAGCCCATAATCCTCTTCCATTACAAAACAATGGTCATTGTTGTCATATCCAACCTCATGCCCGATCCGCCTCAGGGTCTTAAAATCCCGCTGGCGGGTACGCTCTGAGGATTCGGGAAATAATTCATAATAGGAATCCTTCGCGGTAAAATACACTTTTGCCTCGCCGTCCTCATTCTCAAGCTCCTTCTCCCAGTCTGCAATGTCCTCATTCTCCAGTTCGGTCATCAATGTTCCAAGGCGGTACAGTCGTTTTAAAGACTGCCTCCGTTTTCCGGCCGCGTGTTCATTAAACTGAGGCGTGTCTTTTTTCACATATCCCCGTTCTTTTTTAGAATATACCACATCCACCAGCCCGGCCTCCCGCAGATCTACAATATCCCGCTGGATCATCCGCTTGTTGATGGGAAGCCTGGAAGTGATCTCAGCAAATTCCGTTACTTCGCAGTGCAGGAAAATCTCATATAATAAAAGCTGCCGTTCAATTTTTGACAGCTCAATAAATTTCCCCATTCGATTCCTCCTCCCTTTTTTAACTCCTTCCATTTTAGAGTTTATAACTCTATTTGTCAACTGCCCCATGCCTTTACTTTATACTAAGCTTGGATGCTGTGCCGCATGGTACACAGCTCCATAAATAGTTCCTAAATCTACACTGTAGCAGTTCCTTACAGCCGAACCGAGGTGTGACTAACATGAAGTATAATGAACGGATACGCGAACTCAGGGAGGATAAGTCCCTGACTCAGCAAAGGATTGCAGACCTGCTCCATATCGGGCAGAGAACCTACGCAGATTATGAAAGCGGCAAGACAAGGATTCCCGTTGACAGCCTTCTGATCCTTGCCAGGTTCTACAATGTCTCTATGGACTACATTACCGGCGCCGGCAACCGGAAAAAACCGTATCCGGCAGATTGACCTCACATTCCCTGACACGCAGCCGCCGCCCGCTTAGAGCGGTATTCAGCTTATGGTAAGATTATTTTTGCATAGTTCCTTATCCTGATGAGGCAGGATTTTCCGCTTTTTCCGCCACATAAGCATCTAACCGGCTGATGACCCCTCTCAGTTCTTTCTGCAGGGCTTCCAGGTAGTATCCGGCGCTGTTCGCGATCCATTTTTCCTCCTGCTCATTTCTATAGGAAGCTTCCAGCCTCTTTAATATATACAGCAAAGATTTTTGATTGTACTCTACTTCCAATAAATCTCTCATGATTGAATACAGCTCCTGCATCTTTTTTCCTTCCTATGCGCGTCAACGTAATGTATTCTTTCACCAAATATATCATACTGCTCCGCAGATAAACGACAAAAACATGGCGATGCAGATATATACTTTTCGGAATACTTTTTTCAAATATTATAAATTACCCGCCACACCGTTGTCATCCACGGTACCTTGCCTGTGTTATAATGAGTTGCGCTGATGCGCAAGCAGGTCATCAATTTCCTGCGGAAATTGGTGACAAATTATAATGAGTTGCGCTGATGCGCAAGCAGGTCATCAATTTCCTGCGGAAATTGGTGACAAATTATAATGAGTTGCGCTGATGCGCAAGCAGGTCATCAATTTCCTGCGGAAATTGGTGACAAATTATAATGAATTGCGCTGATGCGCAAGCAGGTCATCAATTTCCTACGGAAATTGGTGACAAATTAGAATGAATTATAATTTCTGAAATATACTCCAATCTGGCTCAATACAAGGAGAAAATGATCATGAAAAAAACTTAGATGACGTAAGACGGGACGCGATCAAGAAGTTAAAGGCGGCGAATACGGTGGATCTCCATTTATTGACTGACACAGCCGTCTACATCTACTCACTTGTGAAAACAAGGGATTTATATGGACTTTCCGCCATGGAACAGGCTGTGAAGGATTCTCCGTCAGAATTTTTCAGATCCGTCTGCATATTTACTTCGGATGCATATGATTTAGACGATGCCATCGAACTTGTCACGAACGAATATTGGAGCCGTGATCTCCAGGGTGTCCAGGCTATGACCGCATATATCTATATTCGGACAGCTCTTTACATTTCTGACCCGGAACACTTTTTTTCGGATGAATTTAGATATCTCCTCCAATCCCTGCTTCCTCCGGGCAGCCTTCGCCGGGAATTTGAGGAACTGACAGAAAGGACATACCAGGAAATGGAATCCCGCCATGAGAAAGAAGTATCAGAAAGCTTTTCCCATATCATCTGGCCGGTATTCCAGGATAAGGAAATATTGGAGAACATCCACGCTCTGGAATGGTTGCTTGGCAGACTGCCGAACAGGGATGTACAGAGACTCCTCCGGGATATAGATATGAACACCGTTTCCGCCTGTATCTGTGCTCTCGGTGAAGATGTACGGGACAGGGTGATACGAAACCTGAGCAGACGCAGCGGTACGGCAGCCAAAGAAACTGCCGTACAATTGCATCCCATAAGCAAAAAGACCGCATCCCAGAGCATTTCCAACATGTTACTCGTTCTCGGACGGCTGGAGACCTCCGGGGAAATCAGAATACTTTGACAATTGGTAATGTAAAGTATCGTATAAAAAAATGATACGGGAATTGCCCGCATTAAAAATCTGCTTCGCAGATGGCGGGCACGCAATCACTTGCTATGCAAGTGGTTACATTCAGTAGGCAATCAATTTGCTACGCAAATTGGTTACAATTCAAGGAGGAAGGTAAAATGACTTTAGAAGAAAAGGTTTTAGAAAGACTGGATAAAGGCCGGGAATTAGAATACTTAAAAAAAGAAATCACAGAGGGAATTGCAGAAGAGAGCGTACGAGACGGTATATTAAATGATGTAAAGCTGGATGCCTTTAAAAAATTAAAGTCTGCCGACAATGCGGCTGCCCGCTATCTCATCGATGCGGTATTGTATATCTTAGCGCTTGCACAGACGACAAGAAGGCATGGGCTTCTGTGTCTGGATATTCTGATAGAGGATTTGCCTGAATCTCTGCGGATTCCCATCCAGATGGTGGCAGACTGCTATCCATATGAGGAAATCGTTGAAATTGCGACAAACGACTATTGGAGCAGAGATCCGCAGGGAATACAGGCGATGGTCTCCTATATTTATATTTGCGGAGCACTTTATATCAGAAAGGGATATTCGCCAGATTCTTTAAAGGATGCGCTGGAAACCCTGTTTCCTTTAAAATGGCGGCAGGAATACCGGGAAAGATGTGAAAAAGTGGAGATTACGAAAATCCTTCCGAAATATGAATCAATCTGACCAAATACACGGAAGGAAAAAATATCCAGCTGTACGGTTGGATGCTCTAAGGAGCATCCAACCCACTTATCCATTCGCAAAAACCGTGCTGACGCACTCTTGCGTCTGCTAACGCAGCCGCTTTTTGCTCATTAATAAGTGGGTTGCTGATTCTACAGGTTATTTTCATTGTAATAAATTGCATGAAAATAACCCGTAGAATCGCAACCGCACAGCTGGAAAAATATACTGCACGCCAGATAAATGAGCCGTGAGTATCAAATATAGGAGGAACGCAAAATGTCCACAAATGTAAAAATCTATCAGGGCAGCCAGATTGGCGGATGCGTAACGGTCATAACATATACCCCGGAGATATCCGATAATCCTGCCCTGCGCGAACCGGAAGCACAGGCTCCGCCAAAGTGCATGCAGGCTCCACAGGCAATCCGTCTCATGATCGATTACGGCCAGTCGCTTCCCGGCTCGGATATCATGGAAGATTTCAAATACGACTGGGAACATGAACCCGTAGACGGCGTTTTCTTTACCCACTACCATGGGGACCATATTGGCCGTTTCGCAGAAATCCCTTCCGGTATAAAACTGTATATGGGAGCCGTAACACACAAGGTTCTGATCAATATCTATAAATATTTGAAAAAATCCCGGGATTCCGACACAAAAGACAGGGCAAAAAAAGCTCTGTCCATCCTCCGTGATAACGATCGGATTGTTAAAGTTACACAGGATTGCCCCATCGTATTCAGTCTCCCCGGTGAAAACGGAAGGACCGATGTACAAAACGCGGTCACGGTCACAGGGTACACCATCGACCATTCCGCCTATGATGCCTTTATGTACCTGGTCGAGACACCGGAGCAGACCATCCTGCACACCGGAGATTTCCGGGGGCATGGTTACCGCGGGGAAAAGATCATCCCCATGATCAATACATATGTCCGCCGGCCAGGAAACAAGGATGTAGATATCCTCATCACGGAGGGTACTATGATGAGCCGCGGTTCGGAAAAAATCATCACAGAAGCTGATCTGCAGAAAGAAGCGGCAGAATATTTCAAAGATCATAGGTATGTGTTCCTGATCTGCTCTTCTACAAACCTGGATTCCCTTGCTTCCTTTTATGCTGCCGCGCAAAATACAAAGCCCTATGGAATTCGGATGTACACTTACAGTGAATATGTCATCCGGCAGCTAAATACATTTACTGAAGCGGCCGGAAAATATACTGGCCTCTATCGATTTAAATACGTTTACCCGCTGGATCTGGAAAAAAGTCTCTCTCATAAAAAATGGGATACGTGCAGAAAGCAGAAAGAACTCATGAGAGAATATGGATTTCTGGCAGTCATCAAGCCGGAGGATTTCTGTGAAAAGTATATTGACGAGTTCCTCGATCTAAAGCCTGCCATCATCTATTCCCTATGGGACGGCTATCTGAATCCCAGGCACAAAGCTTACAAGGCGGGCTGGGATTCCTTCCTGAAACGGCAGAAGGCAAAAGGCATAGAGGTCAAACATCTTCATACCAGCGGCCATGCTGATGCGGAAATGATTGCAAGAATGATCGAAGCCGTAGATCCAAAAGAGGCTATTTATCCCATACATACGGAAAACGCGGCTGGCTTTTACGATCTCTCCATCAGCGATGCATTAAAAAAGAAAATACGGACTTGCCCCGATTGAGCAAATACTTTTTCGTTTCTGATAAAAACAACGAGGCCCGTAATTTTGACTGCGTTGTTTTTCTGCCGTTCTTTTTATTCTGTTTTTCCTTCTCCCTGATGTGTAAGTTACAGTTCACGGCCTAAACGGCCGCAAACTGTAACGCATCCAGCCCATTGAAAAGTCGCCTTCGGCGGTTCTAAGCGCCTGTGACGCTTGTTTAGGACGGACCGAAACGGAGTGTAGACGGGCTGGATGCCTGAAACCGCAGCTTTATCGGCCGGATGCCTTGCAGCGGGGTGCAAGGCACCGTGAATAGTAACATGTGTAGTTACATGTCACACCCCGACCAATCACCACGCTGATTGGTCGGGAGGATGCACATGAAAGCTGGTATTCAGGCCGCCCATTGCTGAAAGCAATTTTAAATGGCGGCCATTGTTACAGGGCACGCCTGGTCAAGGTGTGACCTGTAACAATGTGTAAACAATAACACTATGAAAAGCCAAAATACGCTTGTTTGCGCAACGATTCTTTGCTATAGTTACAGTATATACATACGACCGATGAAGTCCATCGGTGACTACATCTGAGAGGTACAGGGCGCGGATGTAAAGCGGGAATGAGGGAGAAGCGATGATAAAAGTATTTTTGGTAGAGGATGAGACGATCATCCGGCAGGGAATCCGCAATAATATTGACTGGAAAGCCCATGGGCTGGAGCTTGTGGGGGAAGCAGAGGATGGGGAGTATGCCTATCCCATGATCCTGAAGAGCAGGCCGGATATTTTGCTGACAGATGTAAAAATGCCCTTTATGGACGGACTGGAGCTGAGCCACCTGGTCAGAAAGGAGCTTCCCGGTACAAAGATCATTATCCTCAGCGGATATGATGATTTTGCGTATGCCAAGGAAGCGATCAAAATCGGGATCAGCGAATATCTGCTCAAGCCCGTCACACCCTCCGCGCTGATCGATGCGTTGAAAAAAGCGGCCGAAGGGATCCAGGAGGAACGGGAGCACTCCCGGCTCTTGGAACGGTATTTCGTAAATTACGAAAAATACATGAATTTTCCTGATAAAACAGACTACAGCGGAGTGGACCGCAAGCTGATCAAAAACTTTTTGAATACCGGGGAGATCGACGAGTGCGGACGCTTCATCGATGAATATTTCGAAGCCGTGGGGAGGGAAAACTATATGTCCCTGCTATTGCGGCAGTACATGACCATGGATATCTTTTACTGTGTCCGGGAATTTGTAAAATCGATCTACGCAGAGGAGGCAGAGAGAGCGCCGGAGTGGACAGACCTGAAGAGGCTGGCGAAGGCAAGCGAAAATATGCAGGGCACCACCGATTATCTGAGGGGGCTTTTTACCTCCGCGCTGACCATAAGGGATCAATGTTCCGGAGACCGGTACGGCCAGATCATACGGGAAGCCAAAGACTATATCGCGGAGAATTTTGGCAGCAGCGACTTCTCACTGAACCGGATCGCGGAATATATCGGAGTGAGCGCCAGCTATTTCAGCTCGATCTTTAGGCAGGGAACGGGACAGACCCTGATGGAATATCTGACCGGGGTCCGGATCGACAAGGCCTGTGAGCTTTTGAAATGCACTAACCTGCGGACGGCGGAGATCGGAGAGCGGGTGGGTTACAGCGATCCGCATTATTTCAGCACGGCCTTTAAAAAGGCCACGGGACAGTCGCCGAAGGAATATCGGGTCGGCACATCCGGAAAAGCGAGGGCGGAGCATTGAAGACAAAACAGGCCGCAGGAAAGAAAACACGGTATTTGACACTAAATATGCGTCTGGCGCTTCTTTTGTTTGTCACGACGATCCCTCTGACAGCCATGATGCTGGGAAATCTGAATATGGTCCGAGAGTATTCGGACTCCTACAATGGGATCATCGCGAATCTGAAAGTGGCAAATGAATTTAATATCAAATTTAAGGAAGATATGGAATACTCGATGTACCGGGTCATGATCGGACTGATCGATGCCTCCAAATTTGAGGGCGGGGATATTTTGGAGGGCTCCACGAAATATGCCACCGTGGTGAAGAACCCGATCAATATGATCGAATCCGCGCGGTATTCCTTCGGAACCGTGATCGACCGGGTGCCGGACTCAGACAGTGACATCAAGATCAAAGGAATCCTGTCCTGCCTCGACGCGCTGCAGACGGCAGTGGAACGTATGATTGAAAATTCCTCCGTGCCGGGAACCTACACGGAGAGCGAGACCATCTGGGAAAATGACATCAAGGGCCTCTGCTCCATGATCCAGGATTATATCACGCAGTATACCTACTATGAACTGATCAATATGGAAAAGATCCAGCAGCAATTGGAAGAGCAGATGCAGCAAAGCGTCCGGGTTTTCATCGCCCTGCTGGCGGCGGTCCTGGCAGCGGGATTCGGCCTGTCAACTATGATCACAAAATCCGTGACCACCCCGATCAATTCCCTGCGGCAGACCGCGGAGAGGTTTGGTATGGGAGACCTGGAGGTTCGAGCCAGGATGTATGCCCTGGAAGAGATCAACGTACTTGCCAGGACTTTTAATACAATGAGCGACAAGATATCGGAGCTTATGGAGAGGACAAAGCGCGAGCAGAAAAACCTGCGTGAGGCAGAGCTGCGGCTTCACCAGGAACAGATCAATCCCCATTTCCTCTACAATACGCTGGACTCGATCGTGTGGCTGGCGGAAGGCGGGAACAACCGGCAGGTTGTAGAGATGACCGCGGATCTGAGCGATTTTTTCCGAACCGTGCTTTCCGGCGGCAACGATTATATTACCGTGAAGGAAGAAGAGACCCATATCCGCAGCTATCTGAAGATCCAGAAGATCCGCTATGAAAATATCCTGGATTACGAGATTTGCATTGCTCCGGAGCTTGAGGAGCAGGTGATCCTCAAAATGACCCTCCAGCCCATTGTGGAGAACGCGGTGATCCACGGGGCGGCGGCGCTGGCCGCAGACACCACCATCACGGTACGCGGGACGCTGCACGCCGAACAGGGATGGTTTTCCATTCAGATCATTGATGAGGGCCGGGGCATGGACGAGGCCGGCCTGGCCCGTCTCCACCGGCAGATTGCCGGGGAGGAGCCCGCCCCCAGCGGTTCCGGCAACGGCATCGGCC